>JALFSO010000103.1 GCA_022778785.1 Dysosmobacter sp.
GGAGAAGGGTTTTTTCTCGGGGTCGGGGTCGCCCTTGAAGCAGCCGGCCTTCTCCCACATCTCGTAGATGCGGCCCTCCACCTGCTGGGGCTCATACACCTTTGGCAGTTCTTTTTTCATGTGTTTCGTCTCTCCTATAACAAATTCTTGCAGTATTTCTTATATATTTCCGTGGGGCTTCCCCACCCATTCGCACTTTTTGCCGCATTTACTCTCCATCCAGGCCCGCAGCTCGTCCACGCTGCCGCCTTTCAGGTTAGCCTTGTCCAGGATCAGACCCTGTCCATTCTGTAAAATATAGTAGAGATTCCTCTCCGTCTCCAGCAGACGGTGGCAGGCGTCATAGGGATACTGGCCGCTGGTCTTGTTGTTTTTCGCCAGCATATAGGACTTCTCCAGAATAAAGTCGCTGCCGGTGACGCTCTTGTCCATGGTCATCTGAACGCCCAGCGCCACAAACTTGTAGAAGAAGATCCCCCGGGCCAGGAAAAACAGGCCCAGAACTCCGAAGATCGCCACAAACACCCAGTGCCCCGTCTGAAGGGCAAACAGGAATGCCGTCATGCCCAGGCACACCGCCGCCCATAGAAAGTTGAACATCCGTCTGCGCCTGGTAATCTCACGGGTCACGGTACTCCCCACCACCCGCTGCAGCTCCTCCACATTGCTGAAATCATATTCCGTATGGGTCATCATTCTCAATGCCATTCTCTTTTCTCCTTGTCCGGCCGGAGCAAAACAAACCGCCCCCGGTTCATTGGATGTATTCCGGGGCTTTTCCGGTCTTTTGTGCGAGGAATGTGCAGAATTCCCCGGGGCTGCCCGCCGTGAAAGCATCTTTTTGCAGGATGTATCGCATCTGCCCCTGCAGGAACAGATAATAGCGCCCCTCGTCCTCCCAGGCGCCGGTGACGGCGTGATAGCGGTAGCTGCCGGAGGTGCCGGGTTCCCACACGGAGAAGCCGTCGTCCTCAAAGGTGAACCGCATGGGCTTGTCCTGGATATTCGACCGGAAGTGCTGTTCCATCCGCCTGTCGGCCAGGCCTTCCCTGGCGTCTTTCCTGCGGAAGGTCCGCACACCCGCCAACAGGGCCGCCGCCCCGATCAGCGTGATCAGGTTGACAAGGCCGCCCAGCAGACCCAGCAGGATCAGAAGCCCGCCGAAGGCCATCATGAACACGCCCCAGGCTCTCTGAAAACCAAACGTGGCCCGGACCGCTCCGCCCAGGACCCTCCCGTGAAGGGTATAGGTCTTTCTCCAGGCGTCCCAGTCCTCCCAGGTGCATGTCTCCTCGACTCTGAATATCATACTGCCCTCCAACAAAAAGCGCCCCGGGCCTTTCGGCTCAGGGCGAACAAATGTCCGTGGTACCACCTGGATTCGGGATGCTCCCGCACTCACTGACGCATAACGTCTCTCCCCGGTAACGGTGGGATGCCGTTGCGGCTTACTGTTCTTTCAGCCCAATGCTCCGGGACGACTTCCCCGGCCGCTTCGCAGGAACTTCCACCAACCGTTCCCTCTCTTGGCGTCCGCCTGCCGGGTACTGCTTCCCATCCTCGCAGTTTCCAATATACTGCATTAGTATAGTATACCCGGTTTCGATTGTCAAGAGCCGGAAGGGACCGGAGCTTCCGGAAAATTCCGGGGCCGCCGCGTCGGACGGCCTTGCAAAACGGCGCGGTTCGTCCTATGATAATGTATACTGAATAAACCGCAAAGCGGTTTTATAGAATTCAGACATTGTCACAATGTGTATTTCCATCGGTGCGGCGCGCCGCACCGATGGAATGTGCGCATTATGATAGAGAAACAGGCCGGACCGCCGGCCAAACCTGTTTTGGAGGAGGACTTGTCATGGATGCCGTATCACTTTCCATCGGACACATCCCCGCCATGCTGTGGGGCCCGCCGTCAGAGCAGGTCTATCTCTTTGTCCACGGCAAATGCGGCTGCAAGGAGGAGGGGGCAGCCTTTGCGGACATCGTCTGTCCCAGGGGGCGGCAGGTCCTGAGCATCGACCTTCCCGGCCACGGGTACCGGAAGGATGAGATGGACCGCTTCGACCCCTGGCACGTGGTGCCGGAGCTGGACGCGGTGCTGGACTATGCCCACAGCCGCTGGCCCCATGTGTCCCTCCGAGCCAACAGCATCGGCGCCTGGTTCAGTATGCTCAGCGACGCGGGGAAGCTGGAGAACTGCCTGCTGGTCTCGCCGGTGCTGGACATGGAGCGTCTCATCCGCCGGATGATGGGCTGGGCCGGTGTGTCGGAGGAACAGCTGGAGCGGCAGCAGACCATCCCCACGGCCTTCGGGGAGACGCTGTCCTGGCCCTATTACTGCTACGCCCGGGAGCATCCCATCACCTG
The DNA here is from genome assembly GCA_022778785.1 of Dysosmobacter sp. Classification (GTDB taxonomy): domain Bacteria; phylum Bacillota; class Clostridia; order Oscillospirales; family Oscillospiraceae; genus Oscillibacter. Next base: position 2,371 of record JALFSO010000103.1, read on the forward strand.
CTGGGACGCACCCACCGCCATTCTGTATGCCGGGAAAGACGATCTGACGGAGCGAGATACCGTGGACGATTTCGCCGCCCGCTTCCATTGCCGCCTGACCGTCATGGAGGAAGGCGAGCACTGGTTCCACACGCCGGAGCAGCTGGCCGTCCTGGACCGCTGGACGGCGGAGAACTGCTGAGAAAGCACGATATTGAGAAGCTGAGGGCCGCCCTTTCCGGGCAGCCCTCAGGCTGTCGAAAAAGTCCATAGACTTTTCCGACAGCCTGACTAATGTCTCGATTTTCGGACCGCGTAGCGGACCGAAAATCTGCCGCTGTGCGGCGCAA
>JALFSO010000104.1 GCA_022778785.1 Dysosmobacter sp.
CGCTGGCGTCCAAGACGGGCGAGGCGGAGAAGGTGTGGCTGGGACTGCGTCCGGGCCTGCCCACGGTGACGGACGTGCTGGAGACGCTGCAGAGCGTCATCAACATTGAGAGCGCCCAGGTGATGGAGCCCGCGGACGGGAGCGAGCCGGAGATCTTTGGGGAGTTCCGGAAGATGCTGGGCGGCATGGAGCTGGGCAAGATGGGCCGGTTCGAGTTCTACGACGCCTGCGGGGAGAAGACCCTGCGGCTGGCCATCTCCACCGGCGAGCAGCGCACCTTCGCCAATATTCTCATCACGGTTGGCGTGGCGTAAGGGCAGACAAACAAGACAAAAACCGGACTGGGCAAAACGCCCAGTCCGGTTTTTTATATGCGGAGCTTCGGTTGAAATACGCAGCGTCATCGGCCAGCCAGCGCCTTGCCAGCTTCATCGGCGCGTATTCCTGTCCATCATCGTGCCCGCCATCCTCATCAGCTTTCCGCAGTACGACGGAGCACAGTTGTTCGGGGATGTCTGTTACACAGGCGTTTCGGATTTGCGGAACACTGTTCCGAGGTGTCCGGGATCGCTTGCATAAAAAAGAGAAATATTGTAGACTTTCAACAAGGACGGCCATCCTAAATTTACACCTTTTCAGCAGGACGTGCACAAGAGGGAGAAAGTTATGAATAATTTAAACCGGAAATTGTCAACAGGAACAAAGATTGGCTATGGTATCGGCCAGCTGGGTTCCGGACTGGCCTACAACCTGTATTACTACTACTTCATCTACTTCATGACCAGCTTTGCCGGGGTCGCTCCCGCGGTGGCCGGCACCATTTCTCTGTTCGCTGTTATTTGGGACGCTGTTACCGATCCTATTATCGGTTTCTTCAGCGATAAAATGAAGGTCAAGACCGGCACCCGCCGTCCGATGATGATGCGTGCTTCCGTACCTCTCGGCATCACCGTCTGGCTGCTGTTCTCCGCCTTTGATTTCGAGTCCGACGGCGTCAAGATTTTCTACTATGTGATCCTCAACATCTTCTTCTGGCTGTTCTTCACGATGTGCGACATGAACCACATCATCATCGGCCAAGAGCTGACCAAGGACTACGATGAGCAGAGCTCCATCCGCGGCTTCTCCTCCGCCTTCATGTATGCGGGCGAGCTGGTGGTCTCCGGCTGCACCATGATCCTGGTAAACCGCTGCTCCACGGAAAAGGTGGGCTGGGCCATCGTCGCCGTCGTGACCGCCGCCTTCTGCTTTGTCTCCTACTTCCTGGCCGGTGTCTGCACCAAGGGCAAGGAGATCAGCCTCAGCACCGAGGAGGCCAAGGCCAACTCCTTCTCCTTCAAGGATTTCATGGAGTGCCTGACCGACAAGACCTACATCATCGTGGTCCTCATCGCCCTGTTTGCCAACTGCATCGTTGGTATCCAGGCCTCCGGCAACATCTACGTCCAGACCTATTTCTATGAGCTCAGCGACATCCAGATCGGCGTCATCAACATGGGCAAGTGCTTCTACATGATCGTGATGGCCATGGTGATCGGCAACATCTCCAAGAAGATCGACAAGCGCACCATGATGATCTTCGGCTTCTTCTGCTATGGCTTCGGCATGTTCCTGCCCCGGATCCTGCCTCCCACGATCCCCCTGTACTGCCTGGCTCTGTGCTTCTCCGCGCTGGGCAACTCCACCTTCTGGACCCTCATCTACTCCGTCGCCGCCGACGTGATCTCCATCAACGAGCTGGAGAGCGGCGTCAACCGCGCAGGCGCCATGACGTCTCTGCTCTCCTGCGTGAACAAGTTCGGCTGCTCCATCGGCATGTGGCTGGTGGGCGTTGGCCTGGACTTCTTCCACTTTGACGAGACCGCCGCCGTTCAGAGCGCCGGTGCCGTCTCCGGCATCCGCACCATCTACGGCGTGGGCGGCCTGGTCTTCGGCCTGATCATCGCCTTCCTGGCCATCAAGTATCCCTACTCCCGCAAGGTCTACAATGCCAAGATGGCAGAGCTGGAAGCCGCGAAAAAGTGATCTTCCGCTTCTGACGACATAAAAGAAAGGCTCCTGCCGCATGTGTTCAGCTGACTCAGGAGCCTTTCTTTAATATCCAGATCCGTATTCAGTTCACGCTGGGCTGGGAGAGGACCATGCTGTGGATGCCGCCGCCGCCCAAAAACAGCTCCCGCGCCTGAATGCCGATCCGTTTGCGGCGGGGAAACAGCTGGGCGAAGATCTGCTCGGCCTGCTCATCGCAGGGATCGTCAAACCGGGGATAGATCAGTGCGCCGTTGGGCATGTAGAAATTCAGATAAGAGCCCACCAGCCGGTCCCCCGCCAGACGGGGCAGCGTGTCCTTGCACCAGTCCACGCCGTCCGCCTCCTCCCTTGTAATGACCAGAGGGCTGGGCAGCGGGATCTTGTGGATGCGGAGCTTTCTGCCCTGAGCGTCCGTCTCTTTGGAGAGGATTTCCTCCGCCTCCCGCACGATCTCGTACTGCGGGTGAGCGGGATCGTCCGTCCAGGACAGGATCAGCTCTCCCGGGCGGATAAAGCAGAGCAGATTGTCGATATGGCCCTTTCCCTCGTCCATATAGAGCCCGCGATGGAGCCAGATCACCTTTTTGATGCCCAGGTAGTTTTCCAGGGTGCGCTCGATCTGGTCTTTGGACAGGCTGGGATTGCGGCCCTCGCTGAGGAGGCACTCCTCCGTGACTGCCAGCGTATCCTCGCCGTCGAAGGAAAAGGCACAGCCCTCAAACACGAACTCCCGCAGCTGGTAGCTGTCGATCCCCGCCACTTCGCAGATCTTCTGCGCGGCCAGGTTGTCCGCATCCCAGGGGAAATACAGCCCCTCCAGCTGGCCGCCGTAGCCGTTGAAGGTCCAGTCCACGCCCCGCACCTTGTAGCCGTTTGTGATGAACGTGGGGCCGAAATCCCGGACAAAGGCGTCGTTGGTGGTCATTTCGATGACGCGGACCTCGGGGCAGAGGTGATTCCGGGCGTTTTCGTACTGGTCGGCCCTGACGCAGACCGTCAGCGGCTCAAACCGGCTGATCTCCCGTGCGATCTCACAGATCACGCGCTGGGCCGGCTTGGCGCCCAGGCGCCAGTTGTCCGGGCGCTGGGGCCAGACCATCCAGCTGCCCGCGTGCCACGCATATTCCGGCACGAGACGAAATCCCTCGGCGGCCGGAAGTGTATGCAAAACAGCCATTACTCATTCCAACCTTTCTGCGGCATCGCTTCGCCGCTGATTACTTCGGTATCCTGATTGTTCCGGTCCTGCCGGAGATGATAGAATATCAGATCGATGACCGCGATCATGGCGGCGACGGGCGACTGCTGGGAGTACACAGGGATGTCCAGGTCGCTCATCCGCTGAAGGATGCCGCCGTGTTCATTGGAGACGGAGATCACGGCAGGCCGCTTGTCCGCCAGAATGCGCGTCACCGGCTCCACCGCTTCACGGCTCTGCTCCGCTGTGGAAAACACCATCAGCACGTCGCTCTCCTCCACGGAATGGATCAGTCCTTTCAGCTCATAGGCGTGGACAGGCCGCTCCGCGTGGTACTCGCAAAGGCAGAACATGCGCTGGGCGTACTCCGCCGCGATGCCGGCGAGACTGTCGCTGAGCAGAACGATCCTGCGCTCCCGGATCAGATCCAGCAGCATTGCGATCTTGTCCGGGGAGATGGAGCGGAGCGACTGCGTGATGTCCGCGGAGTAGCGCCCGATCCAGTCGTTTGGCAGTTCCTGACCGGCGTCGTTCGTCTCCTGGGTGGGATAATCGGCCAGCCGGAGCGAGTTGATGAAGTCCGCATAGCCGGCAAACCCCAGCTTCTGCACGAACCGGAATATGGTGGTCGTGGACACGTAGCACTCGTGCGCCAGGATCCGGATGCTCTTATCTTTCACGGCGTGCATGTTCTGCGCCACGTAGTCGAATATCTTCAGCTCAGTCTCATTCAAAGAAGATAGATATGGGACGACAACGGAAAAAAAATCTTCTTTCATAGCAGGTATAACCTTTCCAAGAAGCGTGGCGGTGTTGTAAAATTATTGCTGCGGGATCTCAGCGCTGATCACAATATCCATTTTATATAACTTTTGCCAGATTGTAAATGATAAACCCCAAAATCGCCGGAGGGATTTGCCGTCCGCCGGCTGAATCAGAAGGAGGCTTTGCTCTCATGGAAAAAATTCTTCCCGATCTGCGGCAGAGCGCCCAGATCTCCGCGCTGGAAAACGATCTGCGCGCCATCGTCAATGATCCGGTCATGCCCGTACCCGGGTGCGGCGTGATGGCCTTTCAGGACGGAAAACTCCTGTATGAGGGATGCTTCGGCTTCCGCCGCGTGGATGCCGCGCATCCGGAAAACAACCTGCCCTTCCGCACGGACACGCGCTTCCGCACGGCGTCCATCTCCAAGGTCTTCTCTGCCGTAGGCGTCATGCAGCTGGTGGAACAGGGGACCCTGGATCTGGACGCGGACGTCAGCGTCTATCTGGGCTTCCGGCTGCGCAATCCCAACTATCCCGACGAGCCCATCACCCTGCGGATGCTGCTGTCTCACACCTCGTCCATCAGAGACGGAAGCGTCTACTCCACTCCGCCGGAGGACAACATCGAACAGTTCTTCCTGCCGGACGGCAAATACTATGCCGGCGGCGAGCATTTCGCCGGTTCTTCCGACGGGATCGACCGCGGTCCCGGCCGCTTCTTTGCCTATACCAATCTGAACTACGGTATCATCGGCACCATTTTTGAGCGGATCAGCGGTCTTCGCTTCGATGAATACATGAAGAAAAACGTGCTGGAGCCCATGGGCCTTCAGGCCAGCTTCAACGTGGGAGACTTTACAGCCCAGCAGCTGCACGACCTCTCCCCCCTCTACCAGTCCAAAAACGGAGACTGCTGGGACGCCTCCCAGCCCTGGGCGGCCCAGATCGACGACTATCAGGATCAGGTCCAGCCCCGGGACAAGGTGCTCATCACCAATCCGGACCTGGGCGGCGAAAACGTCCTGGCGGATCTGAGCGCGTATCGCATCGGCGACAACGGCACGCTGTTCTCTCCCCAGGGCGGCCTGCGCATCTCCATGGAGGAGCTGCAGGCCCTGGCGGAGCTGTTTCTGACAGACGGTCTGGTGAATGGAAATCGTATTTTGAGCAAAGAATCCGTGGATACCATGTTCACCCCGTGCTGGACCTATGATCCCCAGAAGCAGAACGGCGACACCTACGACGGGCTGATGACCTGTTATGGCCCGGGCATCCAGAAATTCACCTCCGGCCAGCGAGACCGCTTCCTGCCGGAGCGCAACGTGGTCATGTCCGGCCATTTCGGCGAAGCCTACGGACTGCTGGCCGGTCTGTTCGTGGACCGTCAGCGCAAGTGCGGGATCTTCTACGTGATCAACGGGCAGGGTGCGCCCGACACGGAGCATCACGGAAACTATTCCGGAATGTATCAATGGGAAGAGCGGCTGTGCAGCGCCCTGCTGGACAATCTGTTCCCGGAGCTGTGACCGGGTCCCTGTTCTCACCATCTGCCGGAAGGCCGGCAGAAACTCTCCTGAAAAATTAGAAAGGTTGTTTTATTTTGCAATTGGCAGGAAAAAATCTGCTCGCCAGCTTCCTGCGGTTCGTCTCCGCGACTGCCGCATCGCTGATGGTCTTCTCCCTCTATTCCATGGTGGATGGTCTGATGGTAGCCCGGGGCGTCGGGGAATATGCCATGAGCGCCGTCAATCTGGCCCTCCCGTTCACCAACGCACTGTTCTCCATCGCGGTGATGTTTGCCGTCGGCACCTCTACCGTCATCGCCATCTGTCTGGCCCAGAAACAGCGGCAGGAGGCTGACGCCCTCTTCTCGCAGAATCTCACCGTGCTCCTATGCCTCGGTGTGCTCATCACGGCGTTGGTGTTCCTGTTTATGGAGCCCTTCGCCAGACTGCTGGGCGCCGATTCCGTGACGCTGGACTACGTCAAGAAATACCTTATGGGACTGGCTCCCTTCAGTGCGTGCTTTCTGATCTCCTATAATCTGGAGATCCTGATCAAAACGGACGGGTATCCCCAGGTGGCCATGTACACCGTCATTACAGGATGCCTTGCAAACTGCGTGATGGATTATATCGCCATTTTCCATCTGGGGCTTGGCGTATTCGGCGCGGCGGTGGCCACGGGACTCTCCCAGTTCCTCACCTGCGTCATCTACCTCATCCACTTCTTCGGGAAGAAGTGCACCTTCCACCCCCGGAGATTCCGGTTTAATCCTCACATTTACCGGCGCATCCTGCCCATTGGCTTCTCCGACGGCATCACAGAGCTGTGTACCGGCTTGATGATCTTCCTGTTCAATCGCACGCTGCTGCGCTGCATCGGCGCCGACGGTGTGGTGACCTATACCATCATCGCCTATATGAACACCGTCATCATCAATCTGATGGTGGGGATCTCCCAGGGGTCCCAGCCGCTGGTGAGCTTTTACTTCGGCAAGAAGGAGACCGGCAGCTGCCATCGTCTGCTGAAGTACGGGCTTGTCTCCGCGGCGATCCTGGCGCTGGTGTCTTTCACGGGCCTCTATGCCGCCGCCCCCCAGATCGTGAAGGCGTTTCTCAAGGAGTCCAATCCGGAGCTGGTGGCCTACTCCGTCCGCGCCTTCCGTCAGTACAGCGTCTCCTATCTGCTGGTGGGCTTCAATGTGGTCATCGGCGGCTTCCTGACAGCCCTGGAACGGCCCAAGCCCGCCATCTGCATCTCCATGGGGCGCGGTCTGGTCCTCCAGAGCATGTGCCTGCTGACGCTGGCCGCCATCGGCGGCGGCGACGCCATCTGGTTCACCCCCATCTTCTCCGAGATCCTGTGCCTGTGCATGTCCCTGTTCTTCCTCCGGCAGTATCTGCGGAGCAAGTGAGCCGCAGTCTCTGCCGTCAGCCGGTGAGGGCGCACTGCTCAGGGGCAACACTTTACACGACAAGACCTCCCTCAGATCTCATACGGCCTGCGGGCCGTATTGGGAACTGGGGGAGGTCTTATGTCCGGAAGCGCCCGGGATGGAGAAGGTCTTGCCTGTCTGCTTCAGGGAGGGCTTGCTCTTGTGATCTTTGTCGCATACTCCCATTGCCGCAAAACAGTCCCATCAGGGTCGGTTCCCGCGCTCCGGCACGTGCCATCTGCGGAAGCCACCCTCATGGGACATTTTTCTCGAAAGACGATCCGATCCGCGGTCATTGTGGAGTCCATCAACGGCTTGCAGGGAGGACCTATTGACTTTCTCCATAAAATTGGCAGATAATTTTGTCAGAAATGCCAGAAGTGTTGTCATCTCTTGACATTGTTCTGGCGGAAACGTATAATCGTTTTACATTTATCAGACATAGGACAAATGACAAAAACAACGATCACTGGAGGTACCTGTGTATGAAGCATGGGAAAGTAATCATAGTTGCCCTGTTGGAAGCTGCACTGCTGGCCGCCAGTCTGTCTGGCTGCGGCAGTACGGAGACATCCGGCAGAGGTGATGGCGAATACCAGAAGATCAACCTCTCTATGGCAGTCAACGGAACCGACACACAGATTGACTCTCTGGTCGCGCACCATTTTGCCGACATGGTGGCGGAGCGCTCCGACGGAAATATCGTCATCGACGTCTTCCCCAATGATACCCTGGCCGGCGGCAACAGTACCAAAGGCGTGGAATATATCGCCGTGGGCGGCTCAGACCTGGGAGCCTACGCCACCTGCGTTCTGGCAAATCTGGAACCCAAGATGTCTGTCGCTACTCTGCCGTGGTCCTTTACATCCTATCAGCAGGCCCGGGAAGTGATCGATTCCACCGGCGGCGAATACTACGCAAAGCTCCTGAAGGAGAAGGGCATCACTTATCTGGGCTCCTTCCATAACGGCTTCCGGCAGCTCACCAACAGCAAGCGCCCCGTCACGAAGCCGGAAGATCTGAAGAACCTGAAGATCCGCGTCCCCGGCTCCGCCGTGTACATGAGCGTGTTCAAGGCACTTGGAGCCAGTCCTACCGCCATGAGCTGGAGCGAGGTCTTCACCGCGATCCAGCAGGGAACCATCGACGGGCAGGAGAACGGCTGCTCCGTCACGAAATCCTCCAAGATGGACGAGATCCAATCCTATATGACCATCTGGAATTACAGCTATGAGAATGACCTTTTTGTGGCCAATTCGAAGATTTGGGAGAGCCTGGAGGAGAATACCCGCCAGCTGCTTCAGGAGTGCGCCACGGAGTCCTGCGAGTGGGGCCGTGACCGGCTGGAGGACGAGGAAGACCAGCTGATCAAGGGCTTCCGGGATGCCGGCATGCAGGTGGATATTCTGACTGAGGAACAGCTCAAGGCGTTCCAGGAAGCAGTCGCCGACGTGTCTGCCGGGCTGAAGGCAGAGTACGGCGAGGAAGCCTGCGCCGCCTTTGGCATCAAATAAGGAGGTAGCGTATGTTAGAAAAGATCGAAAAATTTGTTGCCTGCGTCTGCGTCTCTGTCATGGCTGTGCTGGTCTTTGCCAACGTGATCGCCCGCTATGTGTTCAACCACTCTCTGGCCGTCTCCGATGAGATCTCCACATATCTGTTCGTCCTGATGAGCTTTATGGGCACGGCCATCGCCGCCCGACGGAGAGCGCATCTTGGCCTGTCCATTATTACGGATCGCGTCAGTCCCCGCGCACGACTGGTCATTAATATATCCATGTACGGGATCTCCGCCCTGTTCTGCCTTCTGATCGTGATCTTCGGCGTTCAGATGGTCATCAGCCAGTACCAGATGGGTCAGGAGACCGCCACCATGCAGTGGCCCGAGTGGATCTACGGCTCTTTCGTGCCTGTGGGTGCGGCGTTCGCTGCCATTGCATTCCTGGAGGGCATGGCGGATATGTACAAGGAATATCGCGCAGAGGAGGACAAATAAATGGTCGGCATCGTATTACTGGGTATCTTCGTATTGCTGCTGGTATTCGGCGCCCCCATCGCCGTCTGTCTCGGTATGTCCAGCGTGGGCGCCATTCTGGTCCAGGGGGCAGGCAAGCCCCTGGAGGCCATCATGAGCGTTTTGCCCCGGCTGTGCTCTTCTGCCAGCAGTAAATTCGTCCTGCTGGCGATTCCCTTCTTCATTCTCTCCGGCAACGTGATGGAGAAGGCCGGTATCTCCGGCCGGCTCATCAACCTGGCCGAAAAATGTCTGGGCCACATCCGCGGCGGCATGGCTATGGTCTGCGTGGCAGTATCCTGCTTTTTTGCGGCCATCTCAGGCTCCGGCCCCGCTACGGTGGCGGCCCTGGGCCTCATCATGATCCCCGCTCTGGTGAAAGCTGGCTATTCCGCGCCTTTTGCCTGCGCCCTGATGGCCGCGGGCGGCGCGATCGGCGTGGTGATCCCGCCGTCCATCACCTTCGTAGTGTACGGCTCCATCGCCGATGCGTCTATCACGAATCTGTTTATCTCCGGCCTGGTCCCCGGTCTTCTGATGGGCATCGGTCTGATCGCGGCCGCGCTGTTTCTCGGCCGGAAAATGGATCTGAAGGTGCAGCCCAAGGCATCGGCGCAGGAGCGTCTGAAAGCGTTTAAGGACGCCTTCTGGGGTCTGCTGATGCCCGTCATCATTCTGGGCGGCATCTATGGCAGCATTTTCACGCCCACGGAGGCGGCAGCCGTCTCCGTGTTCTACGGATTGATCGTAGGCGTTTTCGTCTATGGCGAGATCAACCTGAAAAAGATGAAGGATATCCTCATCGACTCCTGCAGCACCACCGCCACCGTCATGTTCATCACCATGGGTGCGACCCTGTTCGGCTATGTACTCACCCGGGCCAGACTGGATCTGGCGATCAAGGACTTCATGCTGAGCATTACCGGCGGCAACTGGATCATCTTCTTTATCATCGTCAACATCGTGCTCCTGATTGCTGGCTGCTTCCTGGACTCCACCTCCGCCCTCTATATCTTCACGCCGCTGTTTGCACCCGTTGCGCTGGAACTGGGCATCAGCCCCATCCATCTGGGCGTCGTCATGATCGTCAACCTGGCGATCGGTCTGTTCACGCCGCCTGTTGGCGTGAACCTGTACGTGGCCTGCGGCATCGGTGACATCAAGATTGAGGAGATCACCAAGGGGGTCATCCCCTGTCTCGTCGCTGAACTGGCGGTCCTCCTCCTGGTCACGTATATCCCCGGCATCTCCACAATGTTTGTGTCCTGATCTGTCAACCTGTGGGCTGATTGACAAAACGAAGCTCCGGACGGGAAAACGCTCCCGTCCGGAGCTTTTCTAACTGTCAATTTCCCCAAAAAATGTGTCGATATTTTTCCAAAAGTGAAAATCTCAAAAATGCTATTGACTTTGTCAGACAAATCGATATACTGTAGTTGTCATTTGTCCGACATATTGCAAAGAAGGCGCAGAACTAAACTTTTATTGAGGTGATTTTTGTGAAAGACATTTCCATTCAGGAACTGAAAAACACCGCCGTACAGATGCGCATGAAGGTCATTGATATGATCTATAAGGCCCAGTCCGGTCATCCGGGCGGCGCCCTTTCGGCGGCAGACTTTGTCACTGCCTGCTATTTCAAGTACATGAACCTGGATCCCCAGAATCCCCGCTGGCCGGATCGTGACCGGATGGTTCTTTCCAAAGGCCATGTGTGCCCCATCCAGTACGCCTGTCTGGCCTCTGTGGGCTTCTTCCCGGAGTCTGAGCTGGACACTCTGCGGAAGGAAGGCTCCATGCTCCAGGGCCACCCTTCTATGAACAAGTGCCCCGGCATCGACATCTCCACCGGCTCTCTGGGTCAGGGTCTGGCCTGCGCGGTCGGCATGGCCATGGCCGGAAAGATGGATCAAAAGGATTATCATGTATTCTGTGTGGTGGGCGACGGCGAGGCCCAGGAGGGCGAGATCTGGGAGGCTGCCAATACCGCCCACAAGTACAAGCTGGACAACCTGATCACGTTCGTGGACTTCAACAACCTCCAGATCGACGGTACCTGCGACGAGGTCATGCCCAACGGCGACCTGGGTGAGAAGTTCAAGGCCTTCGGCTGGGAGACCCTCGAGATCGACGGCCACAACATGGAGGAGATCGTGGCAACGCTGGATAAGTGCTACGCCTCCAAGAACGGCAAGCCCAAGTGCATCTACGCTCATACCATCAAGGGCAAGGGCGTTTCTTTTATGGAGAACGTCTGCTCCTGGCACGGCGTCGCTCCCAACGAGGAGCAGTACAAGCAGGCAATGGCTGAGCTGAAGGCCCAGCTGGCTCAGTAAGCGAGGAGGGAACAGCAATGAGTGAAGTCATGAAAAAAGCGACCCGTGACGGCTTTGGCGAGGCTATCGTCGAGCTGGGCAAAGAGAATAAGAACATTCTGGTGGTGGACGTCGATATCGGCAAGTCCTGCAAGACCACGCAGTTCATGAAG
>JALFSO010000113.1 GCA_022778785.1 Dysosmobacter sp.
CGCTGGCGTCCAAGACGGGCGAGGCGGAGAAGGTGTGGCTGGGACTGCGTCCGGGCCTGCCCACGGTGACGGACGTGCTGGAGACGCTGCAGAGCGTCATCAACATTGAGAGCGCCCAGGTGATGGAGCCCGCGGACGGGACTGAGCCGGAGATCTTCGGGGAGTTCCGGAAGATGCTGGGCGGCATGGAGCTGGGCAAGATGGGCCGGTTTGAGTTCTACGACGCCTGCGGGGAGAAGACCCTGCGGCTGGCCATCTCCACCGGCGAGCAGCGCACCTTTGCCAACATCCTCATCACGGTTGGCGTGGCGTGAGGGCAGACAAACAAGACGAAGACCGGACTGGGCGGATCGCCCGGTCCGGTTTTTTATATAACTCTTGCGCCGCGGCCGGTGGAGATGGTATGATAGGCCCCGTGAGAGGGGGCGATACCGTGACAAACGGGACAAGAGACTTTCTGCTGGACCAGTGCGCCCGGTATCCGGCGCTCCGGCCCCGGGATCTGCTGAAGGCTCTGCACCAGAGCGTGTTCGGCTGTGGCCACTTCGTCACGGACGAAGCGGCGGGCATGGACCTTCTCCGGCGGGAGCTGCCCCAGGCGGCCTGCGCTGGGATCGAGCCGCTGGACGGCGGGTTCTGCCGGGTGCATCTAGGTACGCTGGCGGAGACCGGACTGTCGGCGGAGACGCTGCTCCGGCTGTTCGCCCTGTCGGCGGAGACGCCCTCCGGCAGCCGGGAGGAACTGGAGGAAAAGCTGACCGTCCTGCTGGAACTGGCAAAAAAGGACCGTCTGCCGTTCTCTTATGCGGAGACGGCCCGGGCGGTGGAGGACTGGCGCGGTGCCGGATTCTCCGCCTGCCATCACTCCGAAGCATTCCGCGCCGCCTATGTCCCGGCCTACCGGGTGCTCCGGCGGGACTTTGCCTGGGCCATTCCCCTGCTGGCGGCCATGGACCGCCGTCTGGCGGAGAAACTGCGGCTGCTGGTGGCCATCGACGGCGACAGCGCCGGCGGGAAGACCACGCTGGCGGCACTGCTGGCCCGTGTCTACGACTGCAACGTGTTCCACATGGACGACTTCTTTCTTCGCCCGGAGCAGAGAACGGAGACGCGTCTGGCAGAGCCCGGCGGCAACGTGGACCGGGAGCGGTTTTACAGCGAGGTACTGGAGCCCCTGACCCGGGGACAGGCAGTAGCTTATCGCCGCTACGACTGCCAGACCCAGACGCTGGGACCTCTCATCAAACCGGCGCCCAAGGCGCTGAACATCGTGGAGGGCGCGTACAGTATGCACCCTCTGCTGGCGGACAGCTATGACCTGTCCGCGTTTGTGCGGATCCCGCCGGAGATCCAGCGGGAGCGCATTCTGGCCCGGAACGGTCCGGAGTGGGGTGAGATGTTCTTCACCCGCTGGATCCCGCTGGAGCAGCGGTACTTCGAGGCCATGGACCCGGCGGGCCGCTGTGATGTGATCCTGGAGGTGGAGAGATGAAAGTCGTGGTCATCGACGGCCAGAGCGGCCGCATGGGCCAGCTGCTCATTGAGCGGGCACGGGCGGCGTCTCTGCCCTGTGAGATCCTGGCGGTGGGCACCAATTCCCTGGCCACCGCCGCCATGCTGAAGGCCGGGGCCTCCGCAGGAGCCACCGGCGAAAACGCGGTGCTGGTGGCCTGCCGCACGGCGGACATCATCGCCGGTCCCATCGGCATCCTGTCGGCGGACTCCCTCATGGGGGAGATCAGCCCTGCCATGGCGGTGGCCGTGGGCCAGAGCATTGCCAAAAAGGTGCTGCTGCCGGTGAACCAGTGCAGCAACATCGTGGTGGGCACCCAGAAGCTGACCTTATCGAAGCTCATGGATGAGGCGGTGGAGCTGCTGCGCTCCCTGCTGGACTGAACTCGTTCCGGACCCGGCCAAGCCGGAAAATAACTCCCTATTGCGTGCTTAATCGCGCCCCGAAGGCGCGGCTCCCGTTCAAGACGGCAAACCATTTGAAAGGGAGAAACTCCAATGAAAACCAAGACCCGGAATTCCGCCATCCTCCGGATGGCCTACGCCGCCGTATGCCTGGCGCTATGCATGGTGCTGCCCTTCCTGACAGGGCAGATCCCTCAGATCGGCAGCGCTCTCAGCCCTATGCATATCCCTGTGCTGCTGGCGGGCTTCCTGTGCGGACCGTGGTGGGCCGCCGCGGTGGGCGCCGTGGCGCCGCTGCTGCGGTTCGCCCTGTTTGGGATGCCGCCCATCTTCCCCACCGGCGTGGCCATGTGCTTCGAGCTGGCGGGCTACGGACTGGTGTCCGGCCTGCTGTACCGGAAGCTGCCGAAAAAGGCTGTCAACGTCTACGTGTCCCTGCTGACCGCCATGCTGGCGGGCCGCGTGATCTGGGGCATCGTGCGGGTGCTGCTGTCCGGCGTGGCGGGAGAGCCGTTCACCTGGGCGGCGTTCATGGCCGGGGCGTTCGTCAACGCCGTTCCCGGCATCATCGTCCATATCGCGCTGATCCCCGTCATCGTGCTGGCCCTCCGGAAAGCGGGCTTTATCGAATAACGCAGAGAGCGCCGCGGTTTTTCCGCGGCGCTCTCTTTTGGATCGGCAGGTCATACCACATCGTCCACCCGCAGGGTCCGGGTAGCGTTAAGGATGGCGATGACGGCCACGCCCACGTCGGCGAACACCGCCTCCCACATGGTGGCCGCGCCGAAGGCGCCCATCACCAGCACCACGGCCTTCACGGCCAGTGCGAACCAGATGTTCTCTTTCGCCACCCGCAGGGTCTTCCGGGAGATGCGGATGGCGGCGGCGATCTTGGAGGGCTTGTCGTCCATGAGGACCACGTCCGCCGCCTCGATGGCGGCGTCGGAGCCCAGGGCGCCCATGGCGATGCCCACGTCCGCCCGGCCCAGCACCGGGGCGTCGTTGATGCCGTCGCCCACGAAGGCCAGCACGGCGCCGGGCGTCTTGGCCGCCAGAAGCGCTTCCAGATGGTCCACCTTGTCCCCGGGCAGCAGTCCGGCGTGGTATTCGTCCAGACCCAGCCGCCGGGCGATGTCTTCCGCGGCGGCCGGATTGTCGCCGGTGAGCATCACCGTCTTTTTGACGCCGGCAGCCTTCAGGGCCTGGATGGCCTGCGCCGCATCGGGCTTGGGCTGGTCGGAGATGACGATGTGACCGGCGCAGACGCCGTCGATGCCCACATAGACGATGGTGCCGGGCAGATCGCAGGGCTTCCAGACGGCCCGCTCCCGCTCCATCAGACGGCTGTTGCCCACGGCCACCGGTCGGCCGTCTACCCTGGCCAGGACGCCGTGGCCGGCGATCTCCTCCACGCCGGACACCCGCTGGGCGTCCAACTCCGCCCCGCAGGCGGCTTTCAGGGAGAGGGAGATGGGATGGTCGGAGTAGGACTCCGCCAGGGCGGCGGTCTCCAGCAGCTGTCTCTCTGTGAAGCCCGATTCCGGATGGATGGCGCTGACGGAGAAGGTGCCCCGGGTCAGGGTACCGGTCTTGTCGAACACCACGGTCTCCGTTTTGGCCAGCAGCTCCAGATAGTTGCCGCCCTTCACCAGAATGCCGCACTTGCTGGCGCCGCCGATGCCGCCGAAAAAGCTGAGGGGCACGGAGATCACCAGCGCGCAGGGGCAGGAGATGACCAGGAAGATCAGCGCCCGGTGGAGCCAGTCCGTCCAGACGGTGCCGGTCAGGAACGCGGGGAGCGGGTCCAGCACCGCCAGCAGAACGGTGGGGACGGCGAACAGCAGAACGGCGGCGATGACCACGCAGGGGGTGTAATACCGGGCAAACCGGGTGATGAAGTTCTCACTGGTGGACTTCTTCTCGCTGGCGTTCTCCACCAGATCCAGAATTTTTGCCACCGTGGACTCCCCGTAGGGCTTTGTGACGGTGATCCGCAGCAGGCCCGTCTGGTTGACGCAGCCGCTGATGACGCTGTCCCCGACCCGGACGTCCCGGGGCGCGGCTTCGCCGGTGAGGGCGGCGGTATCCAGGGAGGAGGCTCCCTCCAGAACCACGCCGTCCAGGGGGATGCGCTCGCCGGGCTTCACCACGATGGTTTCCCCCACCGCCACGTCCTCGGGGTCCGCTTCCTCCAGCCGGCCGTCCCGCTCAATGTTGGCGTAATCGGGGCGAATGTCCATCAGCGCGGCGATGGACTGGCGGGACTTGCCCACGGCGTGGCTCTGGAACAGCTCACCCACCTGATAGAACAGCATGACGAACACCGCCTCGGCGTACTCCGCCGTGGCGAAGGCGCCTACGGTGGCCAGGGCCATCAGGAAATTCTCATCGAAGACCTGGCCGTTGAGGATGTTGCGGACGGCCCGCCACAGCACGTCCCAGCCCACGATGAGATAGGGGACCAGGTACAGGGCCCAGGGCAGCCGGAGGTTAGGCAGCAGCACCAGCAGCACCAGCAGCGCCGCTGCCGCCAGAATGCGGGTCAGCATTTTCTTCTCTTTTCGGGATAATCCGGACACGGGGGAAACCTCCTTTGTGGAGGAGCGGGCGTCACAGCTTGATGACGCAGTCCGGCTCCACCTTTTTGCAGACTTTGACGACCTCTTTCATGATCTCATCGAACCGGGCGTCGTCGGCGTCGATGGTCAGCTTCTGGCTGAGAAAGCTGACGGTGGCGTCATGGACGCCGTCGATCTTCTTAATGGCGGTCTCCATTTTCGCCGCGCAGTTGGCGCAGTCCAGATCCACCATACTGAAACGCTTCTTCATAATGATTCCTCCTTGTAGTATTTGCAAAAATAATTCCAAATAGTCGTTATTCGGACACGTGCTCCAGACCCTGGTCGATGATGGTCTTCACATGATCGTCCGCCAGAGAGTAGAACACGGTCTTCCCATCCCGCCGGGATTTCACCAGCCGGGCGTTTTTCAGAGCCCGCAGCTGATGGGAGACGGCGGACTGGGTGAGTCCCAGCAGCATGGCGATGTCGCAGACGCACATCTCCGCCTCAAACAGCACGTAGAGGATACGGACGCGGGTGGAATCGCCGAAGATGCGAAACAGCTCCGTCAGGTCGTAGAGGGTGTCCTCGCTGGGCATCTCCTTCTGCACTTTTTTCACGATGTCCTCATGGGCGTGAATGAAGTCGCAGCACTCCACGGTATAGCGGTCTTCCATAGGCACCTCCTAATATATGAATAATTGCTCATATGTTCATTATACACAATGAGACGGCGTTGTCAACCCCGCGGCGAAAAAAGTGGAAAAGTTTCAGAAAATGTGATAAACTGACAATCGCTTTGAAAAATACAGAAAAAGGAGCGCACAGCTATGGCGGAAGTACAACAGGACATCCATATGGCGGAAGTACAACAGGACATCCAGGATATTCTGGCGGGCAACGCCTTTACCCTGCACAATTTCATTGAGGCGGAGTCCGTGGAGCGGGACCGGGCGGTGTTCCGGCTGGATGTCCGGCCGGAGAGCAAGAACCCCTACGGCATCGTCCACGGTAGCGCGCTGTACACGCTGGCGGACAACGCCACCGGCGTGGCGGCCTGCACCGACGGACGGCACTATGTGACCCAGAACGGGTCCTTGAATTTCCTGAAAAATCAGACCCAGGGGACCATCCGGGCCGCCGCACATGTGCGCCACCGGGGCCGGAGCACCTGCCTGGTGGATGTGGACATCACCGGCGACAACGATGTGCTTCTGGCCACGGGGCAGTTCACCTATTTCCGGGTGGACATCCAGATCCAGAAGACGGAGCAGAGCGGAGCGTCCGGTACAAAAACCCTGTAACCCGGGGGATTTCAGGGAAAACCCGCGTTGACATTCCGGAGGAGAAACGGTAGTATAGGAACGGAGAGCACGTCCGGCAGCAGCGCCGGAGGCGGACTTGCCGAAGGTCCGTCCATCAAATCATCAAGGAGAGAAGAAAATGAAAAAACTGTTTGACAGCCTGCCCTTTCGCCTGCTTTTGGGCATTGCGGTGGGCATCCTCTGCGGACTGGTGTTCCCTGAGAGCGTCATGAAGGTCGTCGTCACCCTCCAGTACATCATGGGCCAGCTCATCACCTTCTGCGTGCCCCTGATCATCATCGGCTTCATCGCCCCGTCCATCACCCGGCTGGGCACCAACGCATCCCGGCTGCTGGGCGTGGCGGTGATCATCGCCTACGTCTCGTCCATCTGCGCGGCCTTCATGTCCATGGGCGCGGGCTACGCCCTGATCCCCCATCTGTCCATCGACACCAGCGTGGCGGGACTGCGGGAGCTGCCGGATGTGGTGTTTGAGCTGAACATCCCCCAGATCATGCCGGTCATGAGTGCCCTGGTGCTGTCCATCCTGCTGGGTCTGGCGGCCACCTGGACCAAGTCCCAGAAGACCATCGACCTGCTGGCGGAGTTCCAGAACATCGTGTTGTCCGTCGTCACCAAGGTCATCATCCCCGTGCTCCCCTTCTACATCGCCGCCACCTTCTGCAACCTGAGCTATGAGGGCATGATCACCCGCCAGCTGCCCGCCTTCCTCCAGATCATCCTCATCGTGATGCTGGGCCACTACATCTGGCTGGCGGTGCTGTACCTGCTGGCCGGCGCCTATTCCAAAAAGAATCCCTGGGAGGTGCTGCGGCACTACGGTCCCGCCTACCTCACCGCCGTGGGTACCATGTCCTCCGCCGCCACCCTGGCCGTGGCCCTGCGCTGCGCCCGCAAGAGCAGCGTCCTCCGGGAGGACATGGTCAGCTTCGGTGTGCCTCTGTTCGCCAACATCCATCTGTGCGGCTCCGTGCTGACGGAGGTCTTCTTCGTCATGACCATCGCCAAGATGCTGTACGGCTCCATTCCCTCCATGGGCACCATGATCCTATTCTGCCTGCTGCTGGGCATCTTCGCCATCGGTGCGCCCGGCGTCCCCGGCGGCACCGTCATGGCCTCCCTGGGCCTCATCACCGGCATCCTGCTGTTCAAGGACGAGGGTACCGGCCTGATGCTGGCCATCTTCGCCCTGCAGGACAGCTTCGGCACCGCCTGCAACGTCACCGGCGACGGCGCCCTGACCCTGATGCTCACCGGCTATGTGGAAAAGCACGGCATCAAGGATACCAATCTCCAGAGCCCCGTGTAAGATCCACGGACGATCCGAACATAAAAAGCCCGGGCGCGCAGCGCCCGGGCTTTCCTTTTGCCGGTTTATTCGCAGTCGGTCTTCAGCCAGTCCCCGTAGGAGGAGATGTAGTAATCCGCCAGACGACGGATCTCCGGCTGGTCCTCCTCCGCGGAGGGATCGTACACCGCCGCCACCCGGAACCCGGCGGACTTGGCGGTCTGGATGGCGTGGAGCGCGTCCTCAAACACCACGCATTCCTCCTTCCGGCACCGTAGCCGGGTGAGACACTTCTCGAAGATCACCGGGCTCTCCTTCCCTACACCGGCCTCCGTGCAGGTCATGATGCCCCGAAAGTAGTCCAGCAGCCCCGTGTGGCGGAGGGCGGCCTCCGCCTGGGTCCGATCCGTGGCGGTGGCCACATACATCCAGACGCCCTCCATTTTCAGCAGGGACAGAAACTTCTCTACATCTGGCTTAGGACGGACCTCGCTGGTGTAAAAGTGGTTCACCCGGTCATGGGTCATGTCCACCAGCTCCTGCTCTGACTGGGGGAGGTGATACCGCTCCCGGAAATACCGGGCGCACTCCCGCACCGTCATGACCTTCACCCTATCCTCAGTGTCCGGGTCCGGCTCCACGCCCATGTCACGCAGGAACCGGGTGCCGAAGTGGTCCCAGATGTGCATGGAGTCCAGCAGCGTGCCGTCCATATCGAAAATCGCGCCTTGCAGCCGCATAGCAATGCTCTCCTTTGCAATTGCCAGGAGGCGGAACGCGCCGCATCTGACAATAAAATCCGTTTGCCATCATTGTAGCACGATGGTAGAATGGACGCAAGAACAACGGACCGCCGTTTTCCCCGCATCCGGAGACGGAAAACATCGTCCGGAAGGAGGGCTGTCCATGCGGCTGTTTATCGCCATCCGGCTTTCCCGGCCCCTCGTGGAGACGCTGAAGCAGGCTCAGCGGGATATGCGGCACCAGGGCGCCGAAGGAAACTTCTCCAGAGAGGAGAATCTGCACCTGACGCTGGCCTTCCTGGGAGAGACGGAGGACGCGGCGGGGGCGCTGTCGGCCATGGAGGAGGTCTCCGGGGGCGGCGCGATCCGGCTGGCCGTCTCCGGCGTGGGACGGTTCGGCGATCTGTGGTGGGCGGGCGTCGAGGAAAATCTCCGCCTGAAGACGGCGGCGGAGAATTTGCAGAGCGCCCTGCGCCGCCGGGGCTTTTCCATCGAAAAGCGGGCGTTCCGGCCCCATGTGACCCTGGCCCGGCAGGTGCGGAGCCCAGGGCCTCTGCGGCTGTCCGTCCCCCGGCGGGAGATGACCGCCGCCGGAATGTCGCTGATGAAGTCGGAGCGCATCGGCGGAAAGCTGACCTATACGGAGATCGGCTATGTGCCCTTCTGACCGGACAGGAAAACAAGACGATACAAGGAGAACGATTCTGTGAAAAAGTGGTTCCATATCCTGCTGTGCGGCGCAATGCTGCTGACAATGGCCGCCTGCGGGGCGGCGGAAGAGACGGTTGCCGCCCCCCCGGCCCCGGAGGGCGTCACCTTCACCGACGATCTGGGCCGGGAACTCACCGTCGCGCCGCCGGAGCGGACGGCGGTTCTGATCGGCAGCTTTGCCGATATCTGGTGTCTGGCCGGGGGAAACGAGACCCTGGTGGCGGCGGCGGACGACACCTGGACCAGCTTCGACCTAGACCTGGGGCCGGAGGTGGCCAATCTGGGCGGCGTCAAGGAGACCAACATGGAGGCGCTGCTGGCGGCGGACCCGGACCTGGTGCTGGCCAGCTCCAACACCGCCGCCAACGTGGAGCTGCTGGAGACCTTCGAGAAAATGGAGATCCCCGTGGCCTACTTCAACGTCAGCTCCTTCGATGACTATCTCCGGATGCTGGACATCTGCACCCGGCTCACCGGTCATACGGAGAATTATCAGACGTACGGCACGGAGGTGCAGGCCCAGGTGGAGGCCGCGAAAGAACGGGTCACGGGCCAGGCGCCCACTGTTCTCTACGTGCGGGCCACCGGCGTCAGCTGCAAGGTGAAGAACAGCCGGGACAGTGTGCTGGGCGAGATGCTGGCGGAGCTGGGCTGCATCAACATCGCCGACAGCGAGGACAGTCTGCTGGAGAATCTCAGCATGGAGACCATCGTGGCGGCGGACCCGGATTTCATCTTCGCGGTGCTTCAGGGCAGCGACACCGGTCCCGCCCAGGCCATGCTGGAGGCGGAGCTGCTGTCCAATCCCGCCTGGAACGGGCTCACTGCCGTCCGGGAGGGCCGGTATCACATCATGGACAGCAGGCTGTACAACCTGAAGCCCAACGCGCGCTGGGGGGAAGCATATGAAAGACTGGCGGATATCCTGTATCCGGCGGACAAGTAAACACCCGGGGCTGGTGCTGCTGGCGCTGGCGGCGCTGGTGGTGCTGCTGGCGGGACTGAGCCTGTGCCTGGGTGCGGAGAAAGCCGGTCCGCTGGAGGCCCTCCGGGCGCTGCTGGCGGGAGACGTCCGGAACCCGGCGTACCGCATCCTGCGATACATCCGGCTGCCCCGGACCTGCGGCGCCCTGCTGGCGGGGGCGGCGCTGGCCGTATCCGGCGCCATCATCCAGGCGGTACTGGCCAATCCGCTGGCGGCGCCCAACATCATCGGCGTCAACGCCGGGGCGGGGCTGCTGACGGCGCTGTGCTGCGCCCTATTTCCCGCCGCCGTGGGGCTGGTGCCCCTGGCAGCGTTTCTGGGGGCCTTTTGCAGCGTGGGACTGGTGCTGTTCATCGCGGAGCGCACCGGGGCGTCCCGGATGACGCTGGTGCTGGCGGGTGTGGCGGTATCCAGCGTGTTCAGCGCCGGCGTGGACGCGGTGGTGACGCTGATCCCCGACGCCCTCACCGGCTATTCAGATTTCCGGGTGGGCGGACTCGACAATGTGCCCATGAGCCGCCTGATCCCGGCGGCGTGGGTGATCCTGCTGTGTCTGGCCCTGGCCATGACGCTGCACAATGAGCTGGACGTGCTGGCCCTGGGGGCCGACATCGCCCGGAGCCTGGGCCTGCCGGTGAAGGCGGTGCGGCTGGGGATGCTGGCATTGGCCGCCGCCCTGGCGGGGGCCGCGGTGAGTTTCTCCGGCCTGCTGGGCTTTGTGGGACTCATCGTGCCCCATATCATGCGGCGGCTGGTGGGCGGAGAGAGCGGACGGCTGCTGCCCGCCGCCGCCCTGGGGGGCGCCGCCCTGTTGACAGGCTGCGACCTGCTGGCAAGGGTGCTGTTCGCCCCCTATGAGCTGCCGGTGGGCATTGTGCTGTCCTTTGTGGGCGGGCCATTCTTTATCTGGCTGCTGCTGCGGCAGAGAGGGGGACGCATCCATGATTGAGCTGCGGAACCTGACAGTGGGCTATCCCGGCCGGGCGGTGCTGTCCGGCGTGGATCTGGAATTCCGGCCGGGAGAGGTGCTGGTCCTGGTGGGACCCAACGGCTGCGGCAAGTCCACGCTGCTGAAGACCGTGCCGGGCCTGCTGCCGAAGCTGGGCGGGGACATCCTGGTGGACGGCGCTCCGGCGGAGACCCTGACCCGGCGGCAGCTGGCCCATAAGATCGCCTATCTGGCCCAGTCCCGGAACGTGCCCAGCATCACCGCCCGGCGGATGGTGCTCCACGGCCGCTTCCCCTATCTGGGCTATCCCCGGAAATACCGGCCGGAGGACTACGCGGCGGCGGAACAGGCCCTCCGAGCCGTGGACGCTCTGGACCTGGCAGGACAGGACATCCAGACCCTCAGCGGCGGTCAGCGACAGCGGGTGTATCTGGCCATGGCCCTGGCCCAGGACACGGAGACCATTCTCATGGACGAGCCCACCACCTATCTGGACGTCCGCCATCAACTGGAGGTCATGGAGACGGCCCGGCGGCTGGCCGGGCAGGGCCGGGCGGTGGTGCTGGTGCTCCATGACCTGTGTCTGGCCCTGCGGACGGCGGACCGGGTGGCGGTGCTGTGGGACGGCGCTCTGCGGCAGACCGGCACCCCGGAGGAGATCTTCTCCGGCGGCGTGCTGGACCGGGCCTTCGGCATCCGGCTTTGCCGGATGGAGACCAGCGGCGGCTGGCAGTATTATTACGGGTAGGTGAGCGGCATGGCGTATTTTCCCTTTTTCATGGATATTGCCGGACAGCCCGGACTGATCATCGGCGGCGGCACCGTGGCGCTGCGGAAGGTGGAAAAACTGCTGCCCTACGGCCCGGAACTGACGGTAGTTTCCCCCAATTTCTGCCCGGAGCTGGCGGAAATGGGGAACATTTCCCGGATCTGCCGGGAGTTTTCTCCACAGGATGTGGAAAACCGGACCTTCGTCATCGCCGCGTCGGACGACCGGGCGGTGAACCGTCAGGCGGCGGAGTTGTGCCGCGTCCGGGGCATTCCCGTCAACGCGGTGGATGACCGGGAGGCATGTACCTTTTTGTTTCCCGCCCTGGTACGGCGGGGGGAGCTGTCCGTGGGCATCTCCACCGGCGGGGCCAGCCCCACGGCGGCCATCTGGCTGAAGGAGCGAATCGGCGAACTGCTGCCGGAGAACTTCGGGGAGCTGCTGGACTGGCTGGACAGTCTCCGGGACCGGGTCCGGCGGGAGGTACCGGAGGAGCGGGACCGGAAGCGGGTGTTTCAGGCGCTGTTCGCCCGGTGCATGGCGTCGGGCGCTCCCTGCGGCGAGGAAGAACTCCGGGCACTGCTGGCGGACGCCGGAAAGGAGCGGGAGCATGGGTAAGAAATCAGGTTCCGTGGCGCTGGTGGGCGCCGGCTGCGGCGGACTGGACTGGCTGACGGTGCGGGGACTTCACCTGCTGCGGCGCTGCGACGCGGTGGTCTATGACGATCTTATCGGCGGCGATATTCTGGGCGAGGCTCCGGAGACCGCGGAGCGGTACTATATGGGCAAGCGCAGCGGAAAGCACTCTGCCGCCCAGGAGGAAATCACCGCCGCGCTGATCCGTCTGGCGAAGCAGGGAAAGACTGTGGTGAGGCTGAAGGGCGGCGACCCCTTCGTCTTCGGACGGGGCGGCGAGGAACTGCTGGCGCTGGAAAAAGCGGGCATTCCCTGGGAGGTGGTACCGGGCATCTCCTCCGCCATCGCCATCCCCGGCGCGGCGGGCATTCCGGTGACCCACCGGCAGATGAGCCGCAGCGTCCACATCGTCACCGGCCACACTGCGGCGGACGGCCTGCCCGCGGATCTGGAGGAAGCGGCCCGCTGCGGCGGGACGCTGGTGATCCTCATGGGCCTGGGGAATCTGGAGACCATCACGGCGCGGCTGATGGCGGCGGGAAAGGCGCCGGAGACCCCGGCGGCGGTGGTGTCCGGCGGCAACAGCCGCCATCCGGCCACGGTGCGGGGGACGCTGGCGGACATCGGGGAGCGGACCCGGACCGCCGGTGTGGAGGCCCCCGCCGTCATTGTGGCGGGGGAGACGGCGGCGCTGGACCTCTCCCCCGCCCCAGCCCGGCCCCTGGAGGGCATCCGGGTGGGTCTCACCGGAACGGCGGCCATGGCGGACAAGCTCCGTATTGGCCTGCGGGAGCAGGGAGCCATGGTCTGCCAGGTGGAGAAGTCCGTGGTGGAGCCGCTGGCTGTGGACTTCGACTGGGAGCGCCTGGCCGACGGACGGCGGCGCTGGCTCGTTCTTACCAGCGGAAACGGCGTGCGGCTGCTGCTGGACCATCTCCGGGACGCGGGGATCGACCTGCGGCGGCTCCGCCGCTGCAGGTTCGCCGTCATCGGCGCCGCCACCGGCGCGGCGCTCGAGCGGTACGGCATCCTGCCGGACCTGTGTCCGGAGGAGTACACCAGCCGGGGACTGGGGGAGGCCCTGTGCCGCAGTGCGGAGCCGGATGAGGAGATCCTGCTGTTCCGCTCCGACAAGGCCAGTCCCATACTGGGGGAACTGCTGCGGGAGCGGGGCTTTCTGTATCGGGAGATCCCCCTGTACACCCTCCGGGCAGACGCTTCTGCGGCGGCGCAGAGCCGGGAGCAGCTGCCGGAGCTGGACTATCTGGTGTTCTCCAGCGCCGGGGGCGTGGAGCTGTTTTACGACACCGTGGGTCCGGTGCCGGAGGGACCAGTCTCCGTCTGCATCGGCCCGGTGACGGCAGCGGCCCTGGAGAAACGGCTGGACCGCCCCTTCCTGACATCGCCGGATATCTCCGCAGGAGGTATCGTGGAGACCATTCTGGCGGCGGAGCGGGCGAAGACGGAGGACAGATGAGAGATCGCCTATAAAATTCCATAAAGCATCCGGCGGCATCCGGGGAAAAATGAGTAAATTTACACGATTTTTGCAAGTTTTCTCGAAGGGGCGGTTGACAGACAATCGCCCTGGTGATAGGATACCGTCAAAATTGAATCGCTGAGATAGAGGCGCGAGGTCCATCAGTATCCTCCGGCAAAGGCCAGGCAAGCCGCCGGCGGGGAAAGGGAACATCGCCGAAGTGCTGCGGGATTGCCTGATCCCGGGGTGCTGGGCCGTCAGGAAACACCTGCCGGACTGTCACAAGGTTTTGTGAAGCGCTATCAATGGCTGTTCGGGACGGCTCCCAGAGAGGGGCTTCTTCCGTATTTTCCATGGACCGCTTGACAAAGCGGTCCAATTTTTATTCTCCGCCGCCGGAGCGGCCCGGCCCGGAGAGAACATTCCGCCGCACACGCTTCAGAAAGGTTGGAAGAATATGAAGAAGTTTTTTGCAATGATGCTCTCTCTGGCCATGGCCCTCAGCCTGACCGCCTGCGGCTCCGGTTCCTCCGGCGCCGCCTCCGCCCCCGCTGCCTCCTCTCCCGCCGCTTCTGCGTCCGCCGCGGCCAGCTCCGCCGGTGACGCCGATGTCATCCCCGGTCTGGAGGACGGCGTGCTGACCGTCGGCATGGAGTGCGCCTACGCCCCCTACAACTGGACCCAGATGGACGACTCCAACGGCGCCGTGCCCATCTCCAACGTCTCCGGCGCCTACGCCAACGGCTATGACGTCATGATCGCCCAGAAGATCTGCGACGCCAACGGCTGGGAGCTGGAGATCGTCTCCAGCGCCTGGGACTCCCTGTGCCCCGCTGTGCAGTCCGGCACCATGGACGCCAACATCGCCGGTCAGTCCATGACCGCTGACCGCATGGAGCAGGTGGATATGGCCGGTCCCTACTACTACTCCACCATCGTCTGCGTCACCACCAAGGACAGCAAGTACGCCAGCGCGACCTCCATTGCCGACCTGGCCGGCGGCAAGTGCACCTCTCAGTCCGGCACCATCTGGTATGACTCCTGCCTGCCCCAGATCGAGAACGCCGAGCTCCTGGCCCCCGCCGACACCGCTCCCGCCATGACCATGCAGCTCCAGACCGGCACCGTGGACTTTATCTGCACCGATATGCCCACCGCCATGGCCGCCGTCGCCAAGGACGACAATCTGGTGATCCTGGACTTCTCCGGCACTGACGGCGACTTCCAGTTCGCCGACGAGGAGGAGCGGGCCGAGAACGTGAACATCGGCATCTCCGTCCAGAAGGGCAACACCGCCCTGAAGGACGCCATCGACGCCGTGCTGTCCACCATGACCGAGGACGACTTCAACGCCCTGATGGATCAGGCCATCGCCATCCAGCCTGAGGTCTGATACTGATTTCATGATCATCCGCGTCCTCCGGCCCTGTTTTCAGGGCCGGAGGATGCACCGCTGTCAACGAAACGAAAGGAGTTTCGCCCATGGATAAGCTGGTGAAGCTGTGCCAGGATATCGCCCAGCTGTGGAGCAAATACTGGCCCATGTACATGAGCGGCGTGAAAAGCACGCTGATCCTCGCGCTGGTGGCCACGGTCATCGGCTGCGTCATTGGCCTGATCTGCGGCATTCTGAACACCATCCCCTACACGAAAAACGATCCCCTCCCCAAGCGGTTTCTCCTGAAGCTGATCCGGGTCCTGGTCCGCGTCTACGTGGAGGTGTTCCGGGGCACCCCCATGGTGCTGCAGGCGGTGTTCATCTACTACGGCCTGCCCTATTTCACGGACAACGCCCTGCGGTTCAACAGCACCTGGGCGGCCGCCATCCTCATCGTCTCCATCAACACCGGCGCCTATATGGCGGAGTCCGTCCGAGGCGGCATCATCTCCATTGACCCCGGCCAGACCGAGGGCGCCAAGGCCATCGGCATGACCCATGTCCAGACCATGACCAGCGTCATCCTGCCCCAGGCCCTGCGGAACATCATGCCCCAGATCGGCAACAACTTCATCATCAACGTGAAGGACACCTCCGTCATGTTCATCATCACCTTCACGGAGTTCTTCGCGGCCCACCGGTATATCGTGGGCGTCAACAACATGTACTTCCCCTCCGCCACCATTGAGATGGTCGGCTATCTCACCATGACGCTCATCGCCTCCTTCCTGCTGCGGTGGGTGGAGAAGCGAATGGACGGCGACGACAGCTATGAGCTGGTCCAGGAGGATCAGCTGGTGATGTCCGCCGGCACCTACAGCCATCCCGACCGGGGCACGCCCTTCGATGAGCGCAGCAAGGAGTACCGGGAGCGGACGAAGCAGGCACTGAAAAACCGCAACGGAAGTACGAGAGGAGAACGGTGACATGAGCGATACGATCCTTGAGATCCGGCATCTGTCCAAGGCCTTCGGCAGCCATGAGGTGCTGCGGGACATCGACTTCACCGTGGAAAAGGGCGACGTGACCTCCATCATCGGCGCTTCCGGCTCCGGCAAGTCCACGCTGCTGCGGTGCGTCAACCTGCTGGAGACCCCTACCAGCGGCGAGATCCTCTACCACGGAAAGAACGTGGCGGACCGGACCGTCAGCGCCCCCGCCTACCGCTCCCACGTGGGCATGGTGTTCCAGTCCTTCAATCTGTTCAACAACATGACGGTGCTGGAAAACTGCATGGTGGGCCAGGTGAAGGTGCTGAAGAAGAACAAGGAGGACGCCCGCAGGAGCGCCCTGAGCTATCTGGAAAAGGTGGGCATGGCCCCCTACATCAACGCCAGGCCCCGCCAGATCTCCGGCGGCCAGAAGCAGCGGGTGGCCATCGCCCGGGCGCTGGCCATGGAGCCGGAGGTGCTGCTGTTCGACGAGCCCACCTCCGCCCTGGACCCGGAGATGGTGGGCGAGGTGCTGGAGGTCATGCGGCAGCTGGCCGCCGACGGCATGACCATGCTGGTGGTGACCCATGAGATGGCCTTCGCACGGGACGTCAGCAGCCAGGTGGTGTACATGAACCAGGGCGTCATCTGCGAGCAGGGCACGCCGGAGCAGGTCTTCGGCGATCCCCAGCGGCAGGAGACTCGTGACTTCCTGGCCCGGTTCCGGAAAAACTGAGTCCATTCATCTGAAAACCTGCCCGCCGCGGAACAGACGCTTCCGCGGCGGGTGTTTTTTGCTTCGGCATAAAACACCGCAGGGCGCAAAAAAAGACGGCCCCATGGCCGCCGGATGAAAAACATCGACCCCGCCAACCTCCAACGAGCTGGCGGGGTCACTTCTGGTAGGGCTTCTCGTTCACTAAGCGTTACCTCAAACTTTCTTCGGATTCTTCTGAAAGATTCATGCAGGGGTCGGATGCTTGCCAATCCTTAAAACATAAGTACACGCAGTCGTTGCATTTGCTGTTGCCAATGCGCTGGTGTGGTCTCGGTGAATACGAGTGATGTTTCGTTTTTGGTAGGAATCGGTCTGCTGGATTCTTTCAGAGGTTCAGGAACTTACTGAGTTCTCAGATGGGACCTAGCCCATGGGACTCACCCCTTCCTTGTGTCTATAATGTACAACATCTTTCGGGATTTGTCAATTGCTTTTGTGCTACTTCTCTAGTTTTTACAAACGTAAAACGTTTGCTGGCGGCAGATTGCACAAAGTCTGCCCGTCAGGACTCCAGCGCCGCCAGAAGCTGCGGGAGGGAGACAACGTCTCCCTGATAAAAGGCGTCCAGCAGGGCGTCCAGATTGTCCTCGTCGTGCTCGATCTCACAGCTGAACCGCCGCAGGGCTTCCGGCAGACCGCACACCGCCGCCAGACGCTCCACCGTCAATACCGCGAAGACGCACAGCTCCGCCCGGCTCAGGAGGTCGCCGTCGTTGATAGCTTTCAGCAGGTAACGGAAGGCGAAATAGACAGCAATGCGCTCCAGCGGCGGCTCCGGTACCGGCGCCGCCGGGGCCGTCTCCGCCTGACGCAGCAGGGCGGGCCAGTCATCGTCCAGAGTCTCCAGCGCCGCCAGGAACCGCAGGCCGTCGGGGAACAGCGGAGGTGCCCCATCGGGCCGGACAGCGTCTTCCGGCGGCGTCCAGTCCGACACCAGGGCGGGCAGCTCAGATGCCTGTTCCTCGTCCAGATATCCCTGGGCATCCCAGGCCAGCAGCAGAAAGTCCCGCAGGCGGCGGCGCAGGGGAAGGCTCCGATCCGCCAGAATGTCCAGCAGCCGGGTCCGCAGGGGCAGCAGACAAGGGAGCCAATCGTCGCCCGTCTCCCCTGCTTCCGGCGTCTCGCGCTCCGGAAATGTCAGGGGGTTGCCGCTGCCCAGCAGCAGAGCGTTGGCCGCGGGACAGGAGGCGCACAGGGTGATCTCCCGGAAGGGGCCGTAGTCCTCCGTGAACCGGGGATGCTCCCGGCAGGTGACGCTGGTGGCCGCCTCTCCCAGCTGCCGGTGGATCTCGCAGAGGTTGTCCCCGTCCAGAAAGGGACAGCGCCCGCCGTTCAGGGGAAAGCAGACGTCTCCGCCTTCATCCTCCCGCATGGCGGCTCGCAGTCTGTCCCCCAACGGACCGGGGACGCCCTCATACCGGCGGACAGTATCGTCGTCCAGGACTACCTCCCACTTTTCGCAGCAGGTGTGGGGACAGGCGCCCGCCAGACAGCGGAAGTTATCGTAATAATCCGGCACGCGGATCAGCATGGGCATCATCTCCGGAAAGGATTTCTCCGCTTCGCCGTCCCGGCGTCACGGGCGCAGGAAGCCCATGGGCCTGCCCTCCATGGCGAACAGCAGTCCCAGAAAGTCCCGGTAAAAGGGGGCGAAGGCCCCGTCGTCCAGCATAGCCTCCGCCGTGGGGCGGTCCACCCACCGGGCGTCCCGCACCTCCGAGGGCTGGAGACGCAGGGAGGCGATGTCCGGCGGATCGGGCAGCTCCACCAGATAGATGTCGTCAAAGCCGTCGTCAAAATTCACGGTGAGATAGGGCCGCAGACCGGAGAAGTCCAGGTCCAGCCCCAGCTCCTCCAGCAGTTCCCGGCGGATGGCGGTCCGGCTGTCCTCGCCGGCCCGGACGCCGCCCCCGGCGGTGAGGTCCCACAAGTCGGGATACTCCTCCTTGCAGGACTGCCGCCGCTGGATCAGCATCCGGCCCTGGGGATCGAAGATGCAGACGTGGACCACCGTCAGATATTCTCCCGGTCCCAGCGCCGCGCCCCGGGGGACCGTTTTCCCCAGCGGGCGGCGCTGCTCGTCCACCACGTCCACATATTCCGGCGGCCTCATGGCCGGCCCCCTTCCCGTTCGCTGCGGCGCATCTCCAGAAACACCGGCAGGATGGCCGTCACGGAGGCGGCGGTGAAGAAGCCAATGCCGATGATGCGGTTCAGGGAGATGGTCTCATGGAGCAGCACGGCGGAGAAAGCGGCGGCGATGATGGGCTTGAACAGATAGATGAAGGAGGCCTCCGTGGCGGAGGTACACTCCACCGCCTTGGCCAGCAGCAGATAGCCGCCCACAGTGACCACCAGGCAGATATAGGCCAAGATCAGGGTGCTTTTCGCGGTGTAGCCAACGGTAAAGTCCACCCGGGAGAAGATGCCCAGGCCCACGCGGTCAAAGACTGATGCGACGGCGGGGATCTCTCCCAGCAGCGTCACCGCCAGCAGTTCCGCTCCGCCGGTGAGCAGCACCAGGCAGGCCATGGCCACGCTGCCGTACCGGGGGACGCTGATGCGGCTGAAGGTGCCGTACAGGGCGAAGGTCAGTGTGGACAGAATGGCGAACAGGAAGCCGGACAGGCTGATCTGGATGTGGAGGGGATTCAGAATGAACAGGATGCCTACGATTTCCAGCCCCAGCGCAGCCAGATTCCGCTTCAGCAGCGGCTCCTTCAGAATGAAGTAGGCGAAGACCGTGGCAAAGATGGGGTTGCCGGAGTAGATGGCCGCCGTGGCGGAGGCGTCCATGGCGTTGATGGACAGCTGCAAAAAAACGATCTGCAAAGCCACGCAGATGAAGCCCATGCACAGGAAATACCGCAGGTCCCTCCCGTCCAGCCGTACCTTCCGGCGGCGCAGCTCCCGTAGGGCGAAGGGCAGCAGAAACAGTCCGCCGATCAGCACACGCAGTACGGTGATCTGCATGGTGCTGAACACATCGCTGACGCTTTTGATGGAGACCTCCGTGGTGCTGTACACCAGCGCCGCGGCGGCGATGCAGCCGTAGCCCAGCTTCCGGCGGCGCAGCTGCTCCCGCTGTCCTGTGACGCGTTCCGTACTCATGGTCACAGGCTCCTGGCCAGTTCGGCCGCCTGGCCGCAGGCCGCTTTCAGGGAGGCGGCGCCGTCGAAGCCGTCCACGTCCAGGCCGTCGGCGGCCACGCACTGGAATCGGTCGAAGCCGAAGAACCGCTGGATGCCCCGCAGATAGGGCGTGGCCTGCTCCAGGGGATCCCCGTCGGCGTAGATGCCGCCCCGGGTGGTGAGAAGCACCAGATCCGTGCCCCGGCAGAGGCCCTGAAGGCCCTCCGCGGTAGAGCGGAAGGTGATGCCCTCCGCGGACACGTTTTCAATGTAGATTTTCAGCAGCGCCGGGAAGCTCAGGTCCCAGAAGGGCGCGGCCATCACCAC
The DNA here is from genome assembly GCA_022778785.1 of Dysosmobacter sp. Classification (GTDB taxonomy): domain Bacteria; phylum Bacillota; class Clostridia; order Oscillospirales; family Oscillospiraceae; genus Oscillibacter. Next base: position 19,971 of record JALFSO010000113.1, read on the forward strand.
AATGTCCGCCTCCGCTATCTGATGGGCGTAGCGGAACCGGGGATGGTCCAGCCGTCCCTCCGCCAGCAGCTCCTCCCGCTTCCGGAAGAACGGGCCGGAGAGGGGCTGCATCCCCTCCTCCGCCGGATCCAGACGGAGGATGTCGTATTCCGCCGGCAGCGCCTTTAAAAAGGCGTCCCCCAGGCGGGCGGTCCGGGATTCATCGCCCCGGATGCAGCAGTCGATATACAGCACTTGCTTCTTCATGTCAGATCCTCCCGGCTGAGACGGTACAGGGCCTCCAGAGCCACGGCAATCTCCCGCCGCTCCCCCTCCGCCGTCCGGTCCGCGCCGCCGGCGTAGTCGCCGATGGCGCCGGCGGTATCCTGGCCCCACAGGACCACGTTGTTCAGAATGGAGGCGGTGCGGACGCCCCGGAGACGTCCGATGGTGAACAGGGCCGCCGTCTCCATGTCGGCGCCCAGGGCGCCGCAGCGGGACCAGTGGGCGGACTCCGCCTCGTTGGTGTCGATATAAAAGCTCTCATGGCTGTGGACGATGCCCACATGGTGGGGCCAGCCGTTGTCCCTGGCGGCGGCGATACAGTGGGACAGCAGCGCCGTGTCCGACACCGCCGGATAGCGCACGTCCACGTAGGCCTTGGAGGCGCCGTCGTCCCGGATGGCGCCGCAGGCGAAGATCAGGTCCCCCAGGCCGATGCCCGTTTGCAGGGCGCCGCAGGAGCCGATGCGGATCATGGCGGTAACGCCGATGGCCCGCAGCTCCTCAATGGCGATGCCGGCGGAGCTGCCACCGATGCCCGTGGACAGCGCGGCCACCGGCAGGCCCCGGTAGGTGCCCCGGAGACTGCGGAACTCCCGGTTATAGGCCAGCTCCTCTACGTTTTCCAGCTGCTCCGCGATGCGGTCCAGACGGGCGGGGTCGCCGGGGAGGATGGCACAGCGGGCGTTCAGGGATTCATCCAGCTGAATGTGCGGCTGAAGCATACGCGCTCCCTCCTTTGTTATTTGCGGTTCAGGACTTCGGCCTGAAGGCCGGCCAGAACGTCCAGCGTCTTTTCATGGAGGTCCGGGTCAAAGCTGGCGGTGAGGTTGGCGTCCACCACGATCTGGGCATTGGGATAGTGGCTCTGGAGCACCACGGCGTTGCTGACCACGCAGATGTTGCTGACAAGGCCGCACAGTTCGATGCGGTCCGCCTCTTTCGGCAGCAGGGCCAGGATGGCGGGGTCCGCCACGTCCATGCCGAAGGTCAGCTTGTCGATGCCCACGGCTTCCACTTCCTCCAGGGCCTTGGCGGTCTCACCGTAGTTCTGCCAGCCGTCGCTGCCCTTGACGCAGTGGATGGCGGGAAGATGAAGGCCCTCACGGGTGTTCAGATAGTCGGGGAAATGGGTGTCCCGGGTGAACCAGACCCGGCCCTTGCCGTATTCCCGGACCCGGGCGGCGATGGCGGCGTCCAGCTTTTCGGCGCCGGGGAAGCCCAGGGCGCCGTCCACAAAGTCCTTCTGATAATCAATGACAAACAGACAGTCCATAGCAGCGATCTCCTTATTTCTATAGTGTAACAGCAATGGTGGGGCACAAAGAGAATTGACAAGAGTATACCATCCGGCGGGGAAAAGCACAAGGAAGGTCCGCCGGATTCAGCGGCAGGCCTCCAGACGGGCCAGCAGGTCCGCCTTGTCTGCCTCCGGCAGGAAGGCCGCCCGGACGGCGTTCTCATTCATGCGGATTAGGTCGTCCCGGACAAAGCCCATGTCCCGGAGACAGTGGTCGTACTCGTCGTCCAGGGAGACGCCGGCCAGCACCATGTTGTCGGTGTTGATGGTGACGCTGATGCCCATGTCCAGCAGCTTTTTGGCGGGGTGCGCCCCGTAGGAGGGTTGGGTCCGGCACTGGATGTTGCTGGTGGGGCAGATCTCCAGGGTGACGCCCTCCTGAACGGCCCGGCGGCAGAGGTCCGGATCGTCGAAGATGTGGTGGCCGTGGCCGATGCGCCGGGCGCCGAAGTCCATGGCGTCCCGCACGGTGTCAGGCCCCTGACTGTCTCCGGCGTGGCAGGTGAAGGGCACGCCCAGCTCCGCGGCCCGATGGAATAGCGGGGCGAAGTTTTTCAGGGGCACCACGCCCTCGCCGCCCGCCAGATCCAGGCCCACGACGCCCTTTCCCAGATATTCCCGGCAGACCTCCACGGCCTCGGCGTTGGCGTCCCAGTTGGCGGTCTCCGGTCCCACGCACATCATGCAGGTGAGGATGCCCACGCGGATGCCGGGGCACCGCTCCAGACCCTGACGGCGGCCCTCCAGCACGGCCTCCACGGCCTGACGCTGGGTCAGGCCCTGCCGGGTGTGGAGCTGGGGGGCGAAGCGGATCTCCGCATAGGCCAGGCCCTGTCCGGAGAGCGTCTCAATGAGCTCCCGGGTGATGCGGATGATGCTGTCCCGGTCCTGCATGATCTGAAGGGGCAGATCAAAGAGCTTCAGGTATTCGTTGACGCTGCCGCAGTTCGCGGCGGTGCGGATGAAGTTCCGGTAGCCCTCCACGGAGCCGCCGGGCACCGGGACGCCCCGGGCGGAGGCCAGTTCCCAGGCGGTTTCCGGCAGGATGGAGCCGTCCAGGTGGAGGTGCAGATCAACTTTCGGGAAGGGATAGCGTTCCATGAAAAATCCTCCTGAATGTATAGAATCAATGGGATAAATGGCCAAAACACCGGTTTGTTCTCTTTCAGAATATTCCTGAAACCGGAGGGAGTCAAGAGCGAAAACCGGCGCGGAGGGTCCCGGTGAGAGGGAGGGCTGTCAGAGTCCTAGCATCTTTGTAGAGAAAACCTGAATAATTTTGTGAAAAACAGATAAACATTTTGCGGCAAATTGACAAGACAATGGAAAAAGGATACAATAATTACAGTCTAGGGGTCTGTCTTCCTGCGTCTCTGCAATGAATCAGGGCTCCGGACGATATCATTTCGGGAGGTTTTACCTGTGAAGAAGTTAATTGCACTTGCCCTTGCAGTGGTAATGACAATGTCCCTGGCGGCCTGCGGTTCCAGCGGCGGTTCCTCCGCGCCCGCGGCTTCCGGCGGCTCCGGCTCCTCTGCCCCCGCCGCCAGCTCCGGTGAGGCCGGAAAGGTCTACAATGTCTGCAATCTGGTCAACGGCAACCTGGGCGACAAGTCCTTCTTTGACTCCGCCGAGGCCGGTCTGGAGCAGCTGAAGGCCGATGGCCGCATCGAGCTGACCACCATCGAGATGGGCGGCACCGATGAGGATCAGCCCAAGTGGCTGGAGACGCTGTATGAGGTCTCCGAGTCCGGTGAGTACGACCTGATCGTCTGCGGTACATATCAGATGCCCGACTACCTGAAGGAAGTCGCCACTCAGTACCCCGACCAGAAGTATCTGATCTATGATGACAACACCTACGTGGGCAACAACGACAACGTGGTCAACATGACCTTCAAGCAGAACGACCTGGGCTATATCATGGGCGTTTATGCCGCCTGCATGACCACCGACACCAGCATCGAGAACATGAACGCGGACGCCGTTCTGGGCTTCGTCGGCGGCGTTGACAGCCCCGTTATCAACGACTTCCTGTACGGCTTCATCCTGGGCGCCCAGAGCATCAATCCCGATGTGAAGATCGACACCCGCTACACCAATGACTATGTGGATACCGCCATCGCCAAGGAGTACGGCCTGTCCATGATCAACGACAACAAGTGCGACATCATCTGGGGCGTGGCGGGCAACGCCGGCAACGGCGCCGCCGAGGCCGCTCTGGAGACCGGCAAGGGCTGGTTCCTGGGCGTTGACTCCGACCAGGAGCTGACCTTCTCCGCCGATCTGGCTGCCATCACCCTGACCTCCGGCCTGAAGAACATCGGCAACGCTCTGATCTGGTTCTTCGACCAGTGGGACGAGGGCAATGAGTTCTGGGGCCAGGAGATCAACCTGGGCATCGCCGAGGGCGGCGTCGGCATCGTCACCGACAAGAACTATGACAAGTACGCCTCCGATGACACCAAGGCCGCCGTGGAGACTGCCCAGCAGGCCATCCTGGATGGTACCGTCACCGTCCCCTCTGCCATCGGTGATACCTCCGGCACCGTGGAGGCTCTGCGGGAGTCTGTCCGTCCGTAAAACTGGATCTGAAACTGAACTCATCACGAGTTTCCTGTAAAGAGGGGGCTGTATTCAGCCCCCTCTTTACTCCATGTGAAAACAAGGAGCTGTCCGGCAGCTCCGGTTCCATAAATCATGAGACGGGAGGGAGCCCCATATGGCAGAGGAATATGTGGTCCAGATGAAGGGGATCACAAAAGTCTACCCCAACGGCATCGCCGCCAACCAGGACGTGGACCTGTCCGTCCGCAAGGGCGAGATCCACGCGCTGATGGGCGAGAACGGCGCCGGAAAATCCACCCTGATGAAAATGCTGTTCGGCCTGGAGCAGCCCACCTCCGGCGAGATCTGGGTCAACGGCGAGAAGGTGAATCTGACCTCACCCACCGTGGCCATCTCCAAGGGGATCGGCATGGTGCATCAGCACTTCATGCTGGTGCCCAGCCTCACCGTGGCGGAGAACATGGTGCTGGGCATGGTGCCCAGAAAGTCGGGCGTGTTCATCGACCGGAAGAAGGCCGTGGAGCTGACGGAGGAGTACTCCAAGCGGTTCAACCTCCACGTGGACCCCAACGCCAAGGTCATGGATATCCCTGTGGGCATGAAGCAGAAGGTGGAGATCCTGAAGGCCCTGGTCCGGGGCGCCAGAATTCTGATCCTGGACGAGCCCACCGCCGTGCTGACCACCCAGGAGACCAGCGAGCTGTTCAAGGAGCTGCTGCACCTGAAGGAGGACGGCTACACCATCATCTTCATCTCCCACAAGCTCAACGAGATCATGGAGATCACGGACCGCATGACCATCCTCCGGGGCGGCAAGTCCATGGGCGTCTATGAGACCAAGGACGAGAACCCGGAGAAGATCTCCCGCCTGATGGTGGGCCGTGACGTGGTGCTGAAGGTGGAGAAGGAGAAGGCCCGGCCCGGCGACGAGGTGCTGCGGATCCGGGATCTGGAGTTCGTCAACGAGTGGGGCAAGAAAATGCTGGACAAGGTGTCCCTCTCCGTCCGCAAGGGCGAGATCCTGGGCATCGCCGGCGTGGAGGGCAACGGCCAGAAGGAACTGGTGGACATGCTGTTCCATCTGAACACCCCCAACGCCGGCACCGTGGAGGTCAACGGCGAGAGCATCCTGGGCCTCAGCCAGCGGAAGATCCGGGAGAAGGGCGTGTCCCTGGTGCCGGAGGACCGGATGCTGTACGGCATCGCCGGCGCGGCCTCCATCGAGGAGAACCTGATCTCCGACCGCTGCGGCGCGAAGCGGCTGAACAAGGGCCCCTTGTTTGATATGAAGGCCATCCACGCCGAGGCAGACCAGCTCATTGAAGACTACACCGTCCTCTGCAAATCCGGCGCCCAGAAGGTGGAGAACCTCTCCGGCGGCAACATCCAGAAGGTGGTGGTGGCCCGGGAATTCTCCAACAGCCCCTGCCTCATCATTGCCGACCAGCCCACCCGCGGCATCGACGTGGGAGCTACGGAGTTCATCCGCCGGAAGCTGGTGGAGCTGTCCCGCTCCGGTATTGCAGTGCTGCTGGTTTCTGCCGACCTCAACGAGGTCATGGAGCTGTCCGACAGCCTGATCGTGATGTACGCCGGACGGATCGCCGCCTACTTCGAGGACACCTCGGACCTGAATGACGAGATCATGGGTGAGTACATGCTGGGCCTGAAACAGCAGACGCCCGAACAGATCAGGAGGGTTTGCCATGAGTAAAAAGAGAAGTCTGATCTTCAGCATCGTCCGGGGTCTGGCGGCCATCTTCATCGCGCTGGCCGTGGCCACCCTGCTGATCTTCATCTGTTCCGACGGCAGTCTGGCGGAAAAGGGCAGCCAGACCCTGGGCGCCCTGCGGCAGCTGCTGATCGGCCCCGCCATCAAGAACAAGGGCGGCATCAGCACCAAGAACCTGTGCGACGTGCTGGCGGCCATGATCCCCATCATCTTCACGGGCCTGGCCACCTGCGTCATGTTCTCCGCCAATCAGTTCAACCTGGGCGCTGAGGGCGGCATCATGCTGGGCGCCTTCATCACCGCCTTGGTGGCCATCTACGCCCCCCTTCCCGCCGGTGTGCTGCCCATCGCGGCGGTGCTGATCGGCGCGGCGGCGGTAGGCGTCATGATGCTGATCCCCGGCCTGCTGAAGGTGAAACTGGGCGTCAGCGAGATGGTGTGCTCCCTGATGATGAACTACGTGGTGATGTACCTGATCAAGTACACGCTGAACAGCTTCCTGGCAGACAAGAGCAAGGGCCAGATCATGACCCACGACTTCCAGCCCCAGTCCGCCATTCCCCAGCTGATCAACAACGGCTCCAAGCTGTCCTGGGGCTTCATCGTGGCCATTGTGCTGGTGGTGCTGGTGGCCCTGTTCATGTACCGGACCCGGTGGGGCTACGCCATCCGGATGATCGGCATCAATCAGGACTTCGCCATGTACTCCGGTATGAAGGTGGGCACGGTCATCGTCCTGTCCCAGGTGCTGGGAGGCATTCTGGCCGGTATGGGCGGCGGCATCGAGATGCTGGGCCGCTACACCAACTACTCCTGGATGGCCCTTCCCGGCTACGGTTGGACCGGCATTACCGTGGCCATCCTGGCGGGCAACAACCCCGCGTTCGTCCCCTTCGCTGCGTTCTTCATGGCCTATCTCAACAAGGGCTGCAGCCTGATGTCCACCTATTCCGGCGTTCCCTCCCAGCTCATCGACATCCTCCAGGCGGTGATCTTCCTGTTCTTCGCGGCGGAGCAGTTCCTGTCCGGCTACCGCCAGAAGCTGGTGGTCAAGAGTACCCAGGAGGAACTGAAGCTGAAAGAGGCAGCCGCCGGTTCGGAAGGGAGCGTGAAGTAATATGTTCTTCAACACGGATTTCTTCTTCTCCATCCTCCGGATCACCGCGCCTATCCTGTTTGCCACCCTGGGCGCCGTGGTTGGCGAGAAAGCGGGCGTGTCCAACATCGGCCTGGAGGGCATTATGATGATCTCCGCCCTGTTCGGCTCCCTGTGCGCCTACTGGACCGGCTCCTGGGCGGCGGGATTGCTGCTGGCCCTGCTGGTGGGCATCATCATGGGCCTGCTGATGGGCTTTTTCGCCTTCAACCTGAAGACGGATATCATCCTCACCGGCGTGGCCGTCAACATGATCGGCTCCGGCGGCACGCTGTTCCTGGTGAAGGTCATCACCCAGATGACCGAGGGCAAGGCCCTGGCCTCCACCACCTCCCTCATCACCAAGGACCTGCAGATCCCCTCCTGGAACATCCCCATCATCAAGGACATCCCCGTCATCGGCGACGTCCTGTCGGGGCACTGCATCCTGACATATCTGGCCTTCCTCCTGGTGTTCCTCACCTGGGTCCTGCTGTACAAGACACCCCTGGGCCTGAACATCCGCTCTGTAGGTGAGAATCCCAACGCCGCGTCCTCCGTGGGCGTCAGCGTCATGAAGATCAAGTATATCGCCATCGGCTTCTCCGGAGCCATGGCCGGCTTCGGCGGCGCGTTCATGTCCATGTACTACGCCATGGGCTGGTCCCAGGACATGGTGTCCGGCCGCGGCTTCATCGCCCTGGCGGCACAGGCCATGGGCGCCGGAGAGCCGCTGGGCTCCATGCTGGCGGCCCTGGTGTTCGGCTTCGCCCAGGCGCTGGGCATCAAGATCTCCTCCAGGGGCATTGACTCCAACCTGGTGTCCCCCATCCCCTACGTGGTGACCATCCTGGGTCTGGTGGTCTTCGCCGTGGCGGCACGGATGAAGGTCAAGCGCCAGCACTCCGCGGCCGCCCTGCGGGAGGCCTCCAAGTAAGTGTCTCCTACCCATTTGCCGCCCGCTCCGGGCGGCAAATGTTTTGCCAGTGTTCCTGCCCTGACTCTCTTTGAAAGGAAGATCGCGTGTGAGCGAAGAAAAGAAGATCCCCATTCTGCTGGACGGCGACCCCGGTCATGACGACGCCATCGCCTGGATGCTGGCCAAGGCCAGCCCGGCGCTGGACATCCGGTGCGTCACCTCCTGCGCGGGGAATCAGACCATTGAAAAGACCACGTACAACGCCCAACGGGTGTGCACCCTGCTGGGCATCACCGCCCCCATTGCCATGGGACGGCCCCGTCCCCTGCTGGCAGACCCCATCACCGCCGGAAACGTCCACGGCCAGACGGGCCTGGACGGTCCCAGGCTGCCGGAGCCGGGCATGGAGCTGTCTCCCCTGGGCGCCGTGGAGCTAATGGCCCGGACGGTGCGGGAGAGCGAGTCGCCGGTGACCATCGTGTCCACCGGCCCCCAGACCAACGTGGCGGCGCTGCTGCTGGCCCATCCGGAGCTGAAGAGCAAAATCGGCCGCATCTCCCTCATGGGAGGCGGCATCGCCTACGGCAACTGGACGCCGGCGGCGGAGTTCAACATTCTGGTGGACCCGGAGGCGGCCCGGACGGTCTTCTCCTCCGGCATCCCCGTGCAGATGGCGGGCCTGGACGTGACGGAGCGGGCCCTGATCTTCCCGGAGGACTTCCAGCGCATCCGGGCGGTGGGCAATCAGGTGGCCCGGGTGGTGGCGGACTGGCTGGAGTTCTTCTACCAGTTCCACCGCTCCATCGGCTACGCCGGAGCGCCGCTCCACGATCCCTGCGCCGTGGCGTCCCTGCTGCATCCGGAGCTGTTCACCATGCAGGACCTGTATGTGGAGGTGGAGACCGAGGGCGAATACTGCCGGGGCGCCACCGTGGGCGACCTGCGGGGCAAGACCGGCCATGCCCCCAACGCCCGGTGCCTGATGGATGTGGACCGGCAGGGGTTCGTGGATCTGCTGGTGGAGGCGGTCCGGACCTATGACGGATGGGAGGTGCGTGTATGAACAGGATCCCCGTATGGTTTGACACGGACATGGGCGTGGATGACGCCGCGGCTCTGCTGGTGCTGAATCGTCTGGAGACGGTGGAGGTGGTGGGGATCTCCGCCGTGGCGGGAAACGTGGAGCTGTTCCACACCTACGACAACGTCCGGAAGGTCTGCCGTCTTATCGGAAGCGCCGCGCCGGTTTTCAGGGGCGCGGACAGACCGCTGTTCAAGGAACTGGAGATCGCGGCCTATGTCCACGGCGCGGACGGCCTGGGCGGCGCGGTGCTGCCGCCCTCTGACGCACCGGAGCAGCCGCTGGCCGCGTGGGACGCCCTGTATCAGGCCGCCCGGGCGGCGGAGGGCAGGCTGGAGATCGTGGCCGTGGGGCCGCTGACCAATCTGGCCATCGCTTTTGGAAAATATCCGAAGCTGAAGGACCTGGTGAAGCGCATCCTCATCATGGGCGGCGCTGCCCAGGGGGGAAATGTGACGCCGTCGGCGGAGTTCAACATCTATGTGGATCCCCACGCAGCCCAGATGGTGTTCAAGTCCGGCGTCCCCGTGGTGATGTGCGGCCTGGACGTGACGGAAAAAGCGTATCTCACCCGGGCGGAAGTGGAGGAGACCGGCGGACGCGACACGCCGGTGTGCCGCTTCTTCCGGGACAGCACCCGGGAGCTGGTGAAATACCATGAGGACTGGGGCAATCCTGGACTGGTGCTCCACGACGTGTGTCCGGTGCTGTTTCTGGAGCATCCGGAGATATTCCGGGGACAGGAGGCCGGGGTTTATGTGGAGACCCGGGGCACCATCACCACCGGCAAGACGGTGACGGATCTGTGGAGCGACAAGGAGTTCCCGGAGAAGAACGCCTTCGTGGTGCTGGACGTGGACCGTCCGGCCTTCGTCCGGCTGGTGCAGGACGCCATTCTGGCGTATTGAGCAAAATTGAGCGAGCAGGCCCGGAAGAGGATTTCTCCCGGGCCTGCTGCTGTTTCGGACAGAAAAAACTTTTCGGAAGAGAAAAAGTATGATATACTTTTTACGACAAATTCCGCAGGATTCAACCGCTGAATGAGGGAGTGAATATATGCCGATGGAACAGCGCCTGGAACAGGCTCAGAAATTGATTTTGACCCAGACCGTGCAGCAGTCTCTGCATTGTTTGCAGATGTCCTCCCAGGAACTGAGCGGCTATCTGCAGGAGGAAGCCCTTTCCAATCCCCTGCTGGAGGTAGAGGATATGCCCCTGGGGGTGCCCTATCCGGCGGACCGGGATCAGGGACAGGAGAATCTGCCCATCGAGGTACGGGAGCGCATTGCCTGGGAGGGCGGAAAAAATCGGGAGGACGACGGAGATTTCACCAGACTGTACAGCCGGAGCCAGTCCTTCCAGGAGTATCTGGAGGAGCAGCTGGGCCAGATGAAAGGCCTCGGCGGCGATCAGCTGGCCCTGTGCCGCTATCTGGTGGGCTGCCTGAACTCTGCGGGATATCTGGACTGCTCCCTTTCCGAGCTGGCGGAAGAGCTGGGACGTCCGCTGTTCGACCTGGAGCAGGCCCTGTTTGCCGTTCAGCTGCTGGACCCGCCCGGCGTGGGGGCCCGGAGCCTGTCGGAGTGCCTGCTGCTGCAGCTGGCCCAGGGACCGGCCTTCAACGAGGTGAACATCCGTCTGGTGCAGTCGGGCCTGCCGCTGCTGGCGGATCAGAACTACACCGCTCTGGCGGAACTGCTGGAGGTGAAGCCGTCGGAGGCGAAGCGCGCGGCGGAGGTGATCCGGGAGCTGAATCCCATTCCTTCCCGGGGATTCGATACGGGGACCCAATCCGCCTACATCGTTCCGGAGGCGTCCATCCGCTGCGAGGACGGCAGAGTGGTGGTGGAGATGAACGAGCATGCCATTCCCCATGTGGCGCTGAACGAGGAGTACTGCGCCATGATGAACCGGCGGGACTGCCCGGACGCCCAACCCTATCTGAAGGAAAAGCTCACAGAGGCCAAGGGGCTGATGGGCATGGTCAGGGACCGGGCGGAGACCATCTCCCGGCTGCTGACCGCGGTGGTGCAGTACCAGCGGGACTATTTCCTGGAGGGCGCGGCGCTGCGGCCCATGACCATGAGCCAGATGGCGGAGGAGCTGGACCTCAGTACCTCCACGGTCAGCCGGGCGGTACGGGATAAGTACATCCAGTTCCAGGGAAAACCCCTGGCCCTGCGGAGCCTGTTCACCACGGCGCTGCGCACCGCCCAGGGCGAGAACGTCTCCGTGGAGACGGCCCGGCAGCAGCTGCGGCGGTTCGTGGAGGCGGAGGACCCGGCCCATCCCCTGTCGGATGAGGCGCTGCGGACAGCCCTCTCCGGCGTTGGCATTGAGATCTCCCGGCGGACCGTGGCCAAGTACCGGGGTGAGCTGAATATCCCAGCGGCCTCCGCCAGAAAAAAGAGAGCTTGAGAGATGAACAGCGGTCCCCTGTCACAGACAGGGGGCCGCTGATTTTATCCCAGAAATTCCCGGATGACCTCTAGAAAGGCGCCACCGTATTTGTCCGCCTTGTAGTCGCCGATGCCGCTGACATTCATCAGCTCCTGACGGCTCCGGGGCAGAAGCGCCGCCATCTCCCGCAATGTCTTGTCGCTGAAGATGACGAAGGCCGGGACGCCCTGCTGGCGAGCCAGTGCCGCCCGAACGGCTTTCAGCCGCTCCAGAAGGTCCATCTGGTCCGCGTCCAGCTTCACGAAGGCGGCCTTCGGCTTCTCCGGCGTCCGGGCCGGGGCCTTCTGGGCCACCTTCATCCGCACCGTCCCCTCCCCCTCCAGGAGATCCTTTGCTTTGGCGGTGAGCTTCAGAATGGGATACTGCCCCTCCGTTACCGCTAGAATATCCTCGTCGATGAGAAAGCGGATGCGCTCCTGAAGCTCCCGCTGGGTCAGTCCCGACAGGACGCCGTAGGTGGGCTCCCGGTCCAGGCGGTAGCGCTGCACACGCTGGTCCTCGCTGCCGCTGAGAACGGCGGCGATGAGACTGATGCCGAAGTGCTGTCCGGTGTCCGCGACGCAGCGCAGGATGGTCCGGGCCTGGGGGCTGATGTCCTGCTCCTCGAAGTTGTGGAGACAGTTGTAGCAGTTGCCGCAGTAGCCCGGGGCGTGTTCGCCGAAGTATTGGAGGATGAACTGCCGCAGGCAGTTTCGGGTGCGGGAGTAAAAGGTCATCTGCTTCAGCCGCTCCATATCCCGTTCCCGCAGCGCCGCCGCGGTCTCCGGGTCCACGCCCTCCGCCGGTTCGCTGTGCTCAATGAGGAACTGGTTTGTGTGGACGTCCTGGCGGCTGTACAGCAGGATGCAGGACGCGGGAGCGCCGTCCCGGCCCGCCCGGCCGGCCTCCTGATAATAGCTCTCCAGGTCCTTGGGCATGTTGTAGTGGATGACGTACCGCACGTCGGACTTGTCGATGCCCATGCCGAAGGCGTTGGTGGCCACCATCACCTGGGCGCGGCCGAAGAGGAAGTCCTCCTGGTTCCGCCGCCGCTCCTCCGCCTCTAGTCCGGCGTGGTAGCGGGTGACGGTGAGCCCCTCCTCCCGGAGGAAATCGCAGACCTCCTCCACGTTCTTCCGGGTGGAGCAGTAGACGATGCCGCACTCGCCGCGATGTTCCCGCACCGCCTGGAGCAGGGCGGGACGCTTCATCTCCGGCTGGCGGACCTCGAAGTACAGATTCTCCCGGTCGAAGCCCGTCACCTGGACGAAGGGGTCCCGGAGCTTCAGCAGGCGCTGGATGTCCTCCCGGACCCTGGGGGTGGCGGTGGCGGTAAAGGCCCCCACCACGGGGCGCCGGGGCAGACTGTCCAGAAAGGCGGGAATGTCCAGATAGGCGGGGCGGAAGTCCTGGCCCCACTGGGAGATGCAGTGGGCCTCGTCCACCGCCACCATGGAGATGGTCAGGGAACGGGCCAGCTCCTGAAAGGCCGGGGAGGCCAGCCGCTCCGGCGCGATGTAGATGATCCGGTACCACCCGTCCCTGGCCCGGCTCAGGGCCAGCTGATACTGGCGGTAGGTCAGGGAGCTGTTGAGAAAGGCGGCGGGGACGCCGGACTGCACCAACGCTGTCACCTGATCCCGCATCAGGGACACCAGCGGGGACACCACCAGCGTGATCCCCGGCAGCAGCAGCGCCGGGACCTGATAGCAGATGGACTTCCCGCCGCCGGTGGGCATGATGTTCAGCACGTCCCGGCCCTCCAGCAGGGTGTTCACCACGGCCTCCTGGCCGGGGCGGAAGGCGTCGTAGCCGAAATAGGTTTTCAGACACTCGGATTTTGTCATGGCGGACCTCGGAAAAAGAAAGCCGTGGGAGACACGGCTTTCCGGATCACCGCTCCAGCAGGAAGCGGGCAATGCTCTGCATGGCGGCGCTGGATTTTTTGGTGGGGAACATCTGGAACACGTGCCACATCCCCTCACTGACCTCCAGACGGCAGGGGACCTCCTGCCGCGTCATGGCCTTGTAAAGGGACTCGGCGTCGGAGTACAGGATCTCATGGTCGCCCGCCTGAATGAGGGTGGGCGGGAAGTGGCTGAGATCGGCGAACAGGGGCGACAGGTCCGGCGAGCGCAGATCGTGGGCACCGGCGTAGGCCGTCCGCACCGCCGCGATATACTCCGGCGTCAGCATGGGGTCCAGCTCCGCCCGCTCCCGGTAGGACGCACCGGACATGGTCATGTCCGTCCAGGGGGACATCAGCACCAGCGCGGACGGAAGGCGGCGTCCGGCGGTCTTCAGCCGGTGGCACAGCACCAGCGCCAGATTGCCTCCGGCGGAATCTCCCGCCAGAACGATGTCCCGGGCGCCGTAGCCATGGAGCATCAGGTGGTCCCAGGCCTGCAGGGCGTCCTCTACCGCCGCCGGATAGGGAAATTCCGGGGCCAGACGGTACTCAAAGCTCAGCACGTCGTAGCCGGTGACGTGGGCCAGCTTGGAGGACAGCACCCGGGAGTAGCCCAGATTGCCGCTGGTATAGCCGCCGCCGTGACAGTATAAGATGGCATGGCGGCCGCCGTGGGGCGTCTTCAACCGGGTCCAGGCGGCGGGTATCCCGGAGAGGGAGAACTCCTCCCAGTCCATGCCGGCCATGGGCGCGGTGAGACGGCCCAGAAGCTCCTGGTTCCGCCGCTGGCGCTCCAGCTCCTCCGGGTCCATGGTATCCGGCGAACCGGCGCTGTGGAGGGCCTTCAGCGCCCGCATCAGCGGGTCCAGCCGGGGACTCTCCGACTCCAGCTTCTTTTTTCGTGTTATCCGCAGCTTGTCCATGGGACCTCCTGTCAGCATCGGTGTGAGATGGTGGGTATTATGATAACACAGATCCGGGAAAAAGAAAAGAAATGCCTGCGTTCCGTCCGGCATGCCTTGCGGCGGACGGGCCGGTATCCTATAATGGGTACAGAATATAGACATAGGGGGCAGCATATGAAGAAATGCATCGCACTGGCCGCGGCCCTGCTCTGTCTCCTGACGCTGGCGGGGTGCGGCAATGCCCCCGTTCCGGAGAAGAGCGGGACCGGCGCCATCCCCTTCCGCGGCGATCAGCTGTACGCCGCGGCGTATCTGGGGTATGAAGAGATGGACGATCTCTCCTTTTACGTGGAGACCTATCTGGACGGCGAAACGCCGCCCATCCACTATCTCTCTCAGGGGGACTACTATCTCATTATCCCCAGATATGAGAATATGACCCTGCGCCTGTACCAGAGCGACATGGAGACCATGGACACCGTGCTGCGCTATGAGGACGCGGCCTGCCGCCCCTTCATCGTCCAGTGCAACGTCAGCGACATTTTCGCGGACGCGGTGATCTGCCTGACCTACGGGACGGAGACGGCGGAGTTCTCGCCTTACATCTCTTTGCAGGACGGCAGCGTCCAGATGGGTGACCGGGGACTGGACATTACAAAATAGACGCGGCGGATCCCGTTTCCTTTACGACGGCTTTCCTTGTCATCCCCCATTCGCCTGTGGTAAAATGATACCATGGCCAGGATGTCCCGCTTTCGCGGCGGGACTTTAAAGACGGGAAGCGAGGGGGGACGGACATGGCAAAAGCGGGAAGCCGCTGGTACAGACTGGATAACGCGGGGATCCTCTACTCCGCCTTGCAGCGGGAGGAGTACTCGGCCATCTACCGTTTTTCAGCCCTGATGGCGGAGCCTGTCCGCCCGGCGGCGCTGCAAAGTGCCATTGAACGGGTGATGCCCCGGTTCCCCGGCTTTGCGGTCCGCATCCGGCGTGGGGCGTTCTGGTACTATCTGGAGCCCAACACCGCGCCGGGGCCGTTTCTGAAAGAGGATGTCTCCGACCCCTGCCAGCCCATCCGGTTTCGGGAGGACAACGGCTGGCTGGTGCGGTTTTACTACTATCGCAGCCGCATCTCCATCGAAGTGTTCCACGCCCTGTCCGACGGCGCGGGGGCCATGGTGTTCTTCCGGACGCTGCTGGCGGAATACCTCCGGCAGCTGGGGGTGGATGTCCCGCCGGGAGAGGGTGTGCTGGATGTGACGGAGCCGCCCCGCCCGCAGGAACTGGAGGACGCCTATGCCCGGTACGCCGGGAAACACGCCCTGGGTCTGCGGCGGCTGCCCAAAGCCTATCAGAACACCGGCACACCGGAGCCGTTTTACACTTTTCACGTCACCATGGGCTTCGTGCCCCTGGACAGGCTGAAGGAGCAGGCCCGGCGGTACGGCGCATCCATCACGGAATATCTGGCCGCCGTGCTGATCCAGGTGATCCTGGAGCGGCAGCACCGGGAGCGGCCCCACCGGGAAAAGCCGGTGGCGCTGGCGGTGCCCATCAATCTCCGGGCCTATTTCCCCTCGGAGACGCTGCGGAACTTCATCACCACGGTGCGGCCCTATGTGGACCCGGCCATGGGGGACTACACCTTTCCGGAGATTGTCTCCCAGGTCCGGCACTTCATGAAGCTGCACGTCAACCGCCAGGAATTGCAGGCCGCCTTCACCGGAAACGTCCGGTTCACCCGGAAGCTGGCGCTCCAGCTCATTCCGGTGTTCCTGAAGAATCCGGTGATGGCGCTGAACTACCGCCTGCTGGGTGTGCGGCCCTATTCCTGTACCTACACGAATCCCGGCGTGTTCACCGTGCCCGCCGCCATGGAGCCTCACATCAAGGGCATGGAGGTGATCCTGGGCCAGGCCACGGTACCCCGGTGCCACTGCGCCTCCATCAGCTATGGGGACACCATGGAGATCACCTTCGCCGGGACCCAGGCGGAGACCGACACGGAGCGGGAGTTCTTCCACTTTCTGGTACGGGAGGGCATCCCCGTGCGGGTGGAGAGCAACCGCTGATCATCAGCGAGCAAAGGAGCGTTTTATGTCCTACTGTGTGAACTGCGGCGTGGAGCTGGACCCCGGCACGGCGGTCTGTCCCCTGTGCGGGACGCCGGCGTGGAAGCCGGACCCGGCATCGCCGTCCTACTTCCCCACCAAGCCGGCGGAGGTCCGTCCGGCGTCCAAGCGGGAGGCCGTGATCCTGCTGACCGCCATGCTGGCCTCGGTGTCCGTGTGCTGCGGGCTGCTGAATCTGCTGCTGCCCACCCGGCGGCCCTGGTCGCTGTACGTCATCGGCGCGGCGGTGATGCTGTGGATCTGGTTCGTACTGCCCATGCTGGCCCGGCGGCTGCCCATCTTTTTCAAGCTGACCTTCGACGTGGCGGCCATCGGCGTCTACGTCTGGCTCATCTCCATCGACCTGAACGGCGGCGTCTGGTTCCGGGGGCTGGCTCTGCCTATCCTGGGCTGGGCCTGCGGAGTGGTGTTTGTGCTGAGCTTTCTCCTCCGGGGCGGACGGCGGTCCATTTTGTCGTCCATGGCGCTGTGCATCGGCGCGGCGGGCCTGCTGACATTGGGCGTGGAATTCGCCGTGGACCGCTATCTCCGGGGCGTGTGGGAGCCGGGATGGTCGCTGGCGGTGCTGGTGGTCTGCGTGGGCCTCATCATCCCCCTGCGGATCGTCCGGCGGGTGCCCGCCCTCCGGGAGGAGGCCCGGCGGCGGTTCAATCTGTGAGCATATGATACTAGAATCCATTAAAAATAAGACATTTGTCTTATTTTTATAGCGCCAACGGCGCGTTGGATTCTTATGAGACGGTGCCGTCAACAGGTCCCTTATTGTACCTTATCTATGAGACGCGCCGACGCGCGGAGCGCGGCGGCTCCCATTAAAATATCCTATTTTAATGGGAGAATAGTATGAGAAGACGCACCGGCTGCTTCGTGCAGCCGGTGCGTTTTTGCAGAGATCATGCGGTGTTCACGGCTCCAGCCCGTACTCCCGGCGGAATTCCTCCAGCTCCTCCGCGTCCCGGTCGTCCAGAGCGTGGGTGCCGCCCCGGTTCTCCATGTGATGGGTCAGCTCATGGGCCAGAGTGGTGCGCAGCTCCTCCAGCCAGGTGTCCCGGTCCCAGTCCTCCTTCTCCGCCAGGGCGGCAAAGGAGCCGTAATAGAGATTGACGTAGTTCCCCAGCAGGTCGTCGCAGTACTCCCCCAGAATATACATCTCCCCTTCGGGAAACTCCGGGTCCGGCACCGCCTCCTCCAGCAGATTGATCCCTCCGTTGAGCCCGTCGAACAGCACTTCCGGAAAGCCCTCCGCCATTTCGTCCAGGATGTCGTTGACCTCGTCGATAGAAAGGATCATATGAAAGCCTCCTGTTCTGTCCCTGATCGGGATCTCCTCACTTTGCCTGCCGCATGGACAGGCTGATGCGCTTTTTCTTCTCGTCCACGTCCAGCACCACGACCTTCACGATGTCTCCCACGGACACCACCTCGGAGGGATGTCGGATGAACCTGTCCGCCACCTGGGAGATGTGGACCAGACCGTCCTGATGGACGCCGATGTCCACGAACACGCCGAAGTCGATGACATTCCGCACGGTGCCCGTCAGCACCATGCCGGGCTTTAGGTCCTTCATCTCCAGCACGTCCGTCCGGAGGATGGGCTTGGGCAGGTCGTCCCGGACGTCCCGTCCCGGCTTCAGCAGCTCCGCCGCGATGTCCCGCAGGGTGGGCTCACCCACGCCGCAGGCCTCCGCGGCCCGGTCCCAGCCCATGGCCTTTACCTTCTGCGGCAGGTCGGCAATGGCGCCCGCCGCCACGTCCGCCAGAGAGTGGCCGGTGAGGGCCAGCAGCTTTTCCGCCGCGGCATAGCTCTCGGGATGGACGGCGGTGTTGTCCAGCACAGACTTGCTCTCCGGAACCCGCAGGAAGCCGGCGCACTGCTCAAAGGCCTTGGGACCCAGCTTGGGTACTTTTAAAATCTGCTTCCGGCTGGTGAAGGCGCCGTTTTCCTCCCGGTATTTCACCACGTTTTTGGCCGTGGTGCCGTTCAAGCCCGCCACGTAGGTCAGCAGAGACGGCGACGCCGTGTTCACATCCACGCCCACGGCGTTGACACAGTCCTCCACCACGCCGCCGAGGGCCTCGTCCAGCCGCTTGGGGGGCATGTCGTGCTGATACTGGCCCACGCCGATGGCCTTTGGCTCGATTTTCACCAGCTCCGCCAGCGGATCCTGGAGCCGCCGGGCGATGGACACGGCAGAGCGCAGGTTCACGTCGTACTGGGGAAATTCCTCCGCTGCCAGCTTCGATGCGGAGTACACCGACGCCCCGGCCTCGGAGACGATCATATAGCTGACGGCGATGCCCTGGGCGCCCAACTGATGGATCAGCTCCACGGCCATTTGTTCCGTCTCCCGGCTGGCAGTGCCGTTGCCGATGGCAATGTGTTCCACGCCGTGCTTTTTGATGAGCTTCGCCAGGGCGGCGATGGCCTCGTTTTTCTGCCGCTCGCCGTAGGTGGGATAGACCACGGCGGTATCCAGCACCTTGCCGGTGCCGTCCACTACCGCCACCTTGCAGCCCATGCGGTAGCCGGGGTCCAGGCCCATGGTGACCTTTCCCTTCACCGGCGGCTGCATCAGCAGAGGACGGAGGTTCAGGGCGAACTGGCCGATGGCACCCTCGTTGGCGGTATCCGTCAGGGTGTTCCGCACCTCCCGCTCCAGAGAGGGGAACAGCAGGCGGTCGTAGGCGTCCTCCGCCGCGGCCTTGACGAACTCCATGGCCCGGCTGCCGGGCAGCACCACCGCCCGCCGGACGGCCCGCAGGGCCAGCTCCCGGTCGATGACCACGGAGACCTTCAGCTTCTCCTCCTTCTCACCCCGGTTGATGGCCAGAACCTGATGGCCCTGGAGCTTCCGCACGGGCTGGGTGAAGTCGTAGTACAGCCGGTACACGGTGTCCTCGTCGGTGGCGGCCTCGGAGCGGAGGTCCGCGTGGTCCATCAGCAGCTCCCGGAGCTTTTTCCGCAGCTCCGCGTCGTCGCTGATCCGCTCGGCGATGATGTCCGACGCCCCAGCCAGGGCGTCCTCCGCCGTCTCCATGCCCTTCTCCGGATCAATATACTTCCCGGCCTCCTCCAGGGGCTCCGGGCAGTCGGGCCCTTGGGCAAACAGAATGTCCGCCAGCGGCTCCAGGCCCTTCTCCTTTGCGATGGTGGCCCGGGTCCGGCGCTTTTGTTTGTAGGGGCGGTAGAGGTCCTCCACCTCCGCCAGGGTCTGGGCGCCGTCGATGGCGGCGGACAGCTCCGGCGTCAACTTGCCCTGTTCCTCGATGGATTTTTTCACAGCCTCCCGCCGGTCACAGAGGCCCCGGAGGTACTGGAGCCGCTCCTCCAGCGTCCGGAGGGCGGTGTCGTCCATGGCACCGTGCAGCTCCTTGCGGTAGCGGGCGATAAAGGGGATGGTGTTTCCCTCGTCCAGCAGCCGCACCACGTTCTCCACGTGCTGGGGCTGCTTGTTCAGTTCCTGTGCCAGTTGTGCAATGATCGGGTCCATAGGAGTTCCTTTCTCCGGAAGCGGGGATGATTGACTGGGATAAAAGCAGCTCCCGGTGTCAGTATTGTGACATCGGGAGCGCGGAAATGTCAAGCTGAAACTGAACGAATATCTCTTTTCGCAAAACAGAAGACGGAGCGGTCGGAGAGGACGCTCTGATCCGAAAGATAAAGAGGAGGGGGCAGCGCCCCCTCCTCTCAGCTTGTCGAAAAACCCTGCCTGAAGGAAAAGAGTCCTTTTTTGCAGGGGGAGTACGAGGGGGCGGGAGCCCCCTCGTATTGGATCGAATGCCTGCAAAAAGCCTGTGCCAGCAGGCGTTTGCGCCGCGCAGCGGCAGC
>JALFSO010000058.1 GCA_022778785.1 Dysosmobacter sp.
GGAACCTTTCGAGAACCATCTTGTGGTAGGAGGCGATTACCAATCCACAGCATCCCTTACAGTGTAGCACAGCCCTTGGAGAGGGGCTCTAATAACTACTACTCTATAATACAAGGAGGAAATAATCCCATGGTTACTATCGCACAGCGCATCGAGGCGCTTCGCATGCAGAAGGGCATGAGCCGTCCCGCTCTGGCGGCGGCGTTGGGCTTTCCCAAAATGTCCGTTGAAAAATTCGAGACGGGCCGTCAGACCCCCTCCCAGGACCAGCAGGCCAAGCTGGCCCGGTATTTCGGCGTCTCCCTGTCCTATCTCCGGGGTGAGAGCGACGATCCCACCAGCATGGAGTCCTGGCTCAGCGGCGGCTTCGCGGAGGAGCCCGCCGAACCCGCCGTCCGGCCTGCACCCAAGGCCGCACCCCGTCCCGCCGCCCAGGTGGTGCAGTCCTCCGGCGGCAGCGGCGACAGCGCGGTGTTCAGCGCCCTGCTGAAAAGCAAGTCCTTCCAGACGCTGGTCCGGGACACGGTGCTGGAGGTCCTCCGCTCCCCCGAGGGCCAGCAGCTTCTGGCTAAGGCCGTGAAAAAAGAGCTGGACCGCTGAGAGAATCTCACATATGCGCATCGCCCCGGAGCCATATGGCTCCGGGGCGATGCGCATATCGGGCAGTGTTGGGTTCCTCAGCCCAGCAGGGTCGCCAGCTCCGTCATGGCGGCGGTCTCCTGGTCCCCCAGCTCCCGGAGGATCTCCATCTGGGCCTCCACGGCAGCCTCGTAGACGGCGATCTCCTCCCGGAAATCTCCGCCCTCCTCGTCATAGCGGACGAAGAGACTGCGGGTGGCGGCGTCCACGTCGGCCTTGGTGAAGCCGATGTCCGTGCCCCAGTACAGGTTGTCCTGATTGCCCTCGCCCCAGAGCATGTCGTCCTGCACGACGATGACCTCCGGAGAGAAGTACATGGCGTACCACTCCAGCACGTTGTTTACCGTCCAGGCGTACTCGTCCACCGCCGCGGCCACGTCGCCGGTCTCCAGGCAGGCGATGATGTCCCGGCACAGTTGGATGTTCTCCTGGGGCGCCTCATGGGGCACGATGGGCCGCTCATACATCAGACCCAGCAGGTGCTTCTGGGCGTACCGGAAGGCCTCCAGGTTCTGATCCGTCAGCTGCCTGCCCTGGTCCCAAAGGGCTGCCATGGTCTCCGCATCGTTCTCCTCCCGAGCCTGGCGATAGCCGCTGTTGACGGTCTCTACCTGCTCCTTCATGGCCCGGGCGGCGGTGTTCAACGCCTCCAGCGCGTCCTGGAAGGCGGACACATCCACGCCGGCCTCCGCCATCAGTTCCTCATCCATGGCCTCCAGCACCCGGTCATACTGGGAGGTGAAGTCCAGATACAGGGCGGGGGTCTGGTCGACGTACATGGCCAGGGCACCGTAGTACTGGATGTTGAAGTTCATGACTGCCTCGTTGTAGGTGTCCGGATTGTCATACTGACTGTGGTAGATGTTCTCATAGAAAGGGAACACCGTCTCCATATCCTCCTGCAGCAGGAAGCCGTTCACCGTGGAGGGCACACCGGCAGCGTAGTAGGAGAAGTCGTCGGAGTAGGTGTAGGTCTGGTAGCCGCCGGTCAGCACGCCGTCGGGGAAGCAGCCCACCGGATCGGGAGAGTAGTCGTACTCGTTGGCGAAATAGTCCAGCATGGTGAACATCTCCGGCGCGGAATAGGTGCTGGTGTAGGTGTCGAACTCATAGGCAGGCAGCTCGAAGTTGATGAAGGACAGGGTCTTTCCCACCCACTCCGGGTGGACATGGTTGATCATCTCCCAGGCGCCCACGGTCCAGTCGTACTGGGTGTAGGAGGAACCCCACTCCTCGGCGCCGTGGAGGCAGAACACGATGTCGTTCTCCGGCTGATAGCCCGCGTCGATCATGGCCTTGGCCATGGCCAGCACCAGGCCTACAGCGCAGTTGTCGTCCTGGAAGCCCCAGAAGTGGGCGTCATAGTGGCCTCCTACCAGGATCTGATGGTCCGAGGACTTTCCCTTCAGCACGCCGGTGACGTTGTAGGTGGTGCCCGCGTCGATGTCCACCTCGTTGTCCACCGTCAGGGTGGCGGTGACCGGTCCGGCGGCCAGCTTCTCCCGGATCTCCCGGGAGTCCGCCACACTGATGGACAGGGTGGGGATATTGGCCGGGCCGCAGATGTCCTGGCTGTTGAGGGCGTCCTCCGCGATCTGGGCGTAGCCGCCCACGTTGGCGGCCAGTACCGCCGCCGCGCCCTGATGCTCCGCCTCCAGCATGGGATAGGTGATCCACCAGTCGTTCCGCTGGTCAATGTCGATGAGAACGATCTTGCCGGTGACGTCCAGGTCCTCATAGTCCCACATGGTGCCCTTGCCCGCGTAGACCACCTCGGCGGTGATCCCCTCAGCGGGGGTGGAGGCGGCGGCATAGGAGTAGACGTCGTAGTCCTTCCCGTCCACGGTGAAGGAGGCGCCGTTGAACTGCCAGCGGTCGCACTGAGCGGCCACCTTTTCCACATCGGTCAGGCCGATGTCCTCCATCACGCCCGCCAGATAGTCCGCGGCGGCGTGCTCCGCGTCGCTGCCGGAATTCCGGCCGCCCAGGTCGGAGTTGAAGAAGGACGGATTGGTGGTCAGCTCCAGGGCCACGTCATAGGCGAAGTCCGGAGAGACGGCGCTGATGTAGCTATCGTACAGCTCCTGAAGCGTGGGGGACGCGGGAGCGGATGCCGATGCGGCGGGCGCCTGCGTCTGGCTACAGGCCGTCAGCAGCATCGTCAGGCCCAGGAACAGTGCGGTCAGGGATCTTTTCAATTCTCTTTTCCTCCTAATAAATGGAATTTTGATCTATAAAAAACAGGTGACACGTTTTGAAACGTGTCACCTGTTGTCTTACGAAATTCCGGCGCCCTCCCATGGCGCGCGGAACCGGGATCGACTGGCAGTTCAGAGTCTATACAGCAAAAATCACTTTTACCACTCTTATTGACCGTTTCACAAGTTGACATGTTCCAACTTATAAAATTTGAGCTTTGAACTCAATCAATAAGGCAACGAAAGTTGCCAACCCGCACCCGCGGTGCGGTCCCCGGCTCCTCGACGGGTTTTCGGCATTTGACCCGGCCGTCCGTGTAGCCTTGGCCCTTCCGGCAGAAGGGCGGTCATGATTTTTGACCGGACAGACTCCAATCACAAATTGGGGCTAGTATAATCGCAATCGGAAAAAAATGCAAGCATTTTTTTGAGGGATTTTTCCGCAGAGACCTCACGCCTGACGCACGGCGTCCTTCATGGATCTCACGTAGTCGTACACGTAGGGCGCGGCGTCCCGGCCGTACTTCCCCACCAGCTTGACGATGGCGCTGCCCACGATGGCGCCGTCGGAGAGACCGGCCATCTTCTTCGCCTGCTCCGGCGTGGAGATGCCGAAGCCCACGGCGCATGGGATGGAACTGGCCTCCCGCACCAGCTTCACCATGGCCCCGATGTCCGTGGTGATCTCGCTGCGGGTGCCGGTGACGCCCATGGAGGAGACGATATACAGGAAGCCGCTGGCCTCCCGGGCGATCATGGAGATGCGGTCCTCGGAGGTGGGGGCCACCAGGGAGACCAGATCCAGGCCGTACCGCTTGCAGATGGGCTCGAACTCCTCCTTCTCCTCAAAGGGCACGTCCGGCAGGATGAGGCCGTCGATGCCGCTGCCGGCGCAGGCGGAGATGAACCGCTCCGAGCCGTAGGAGAACACCACGTTGGCGTAGGTCATGAACACCATGGGGACGGTGACATCTTTCCGCAGCTCCCGGACCATGTCGAAGATCTGATCCGTGGTAACGCCGCCGGACAGTGCCCGGATGTTGGCCGCCTGGATGACGGGACCCTCGGCGGTGGGGTCCGAGAAGGGGATGCCCAGCTCAATGAGATCCGCTCCGGCCCGGACAGCCTCCCGGACCACCCTGACGGTGGTCTCCAGGTCCGGGTCGCCGCAGGTGATGAAGGCGATGAACGCCTTGCCGTTGGCAAAGGCCTTTGCAATGTTACTCATGGAGATTCTCCCCTCTGTACCGGGCGATGGCGGCGCAGTCCTTGTCGCCCCGGCCGGAAATGTTGATGACGATGATCTGATCCTTCCCCATGGTGGGCGCCAGAGTCATGGCATGGGCCACGGCGTGGGCGGACTCAATGGCGGGGATGATGCCCTCCGTGCGGCTGAGGTACTCAAAGGCGTTTACCGCCTGCTCGTCCGTGATGCCCACGTACTCTGCCCGGCCGATGTCGTGGAGCCAAGCGTGTTCCGGGCCGATGCCGGGATAGTCCAGACCGGCGGAGATGGAGTACACCGGCGCGATCTGTCCGTACTGGTCCTGGCAGAAATAGGACTTCATGCCGTGGAAGATGCCCTCCCGGCCGGTATTGATGGTAGCGGCGGTCTCCGGGGTGTCGATGCCCCGGCCCGCGGCCTCGCAGCCGATGAGCCGGACGGAGGGATCGTCGATGAAGTGGTAAAACGCGCCGATGGCGTTGGAACCGCCGCCCACGCAGGCCAGCACCACGTCGGGGAGCCTGCCCTCCTTCTCCATGAGCTGCTGTTTGATCTCTTTGGAGATCACCGCCTGGAAGTCCCGGACGATGGTGGGGAAGGGATGGGGGCCCATGACGGAGCCGAGACAGTAGTGGGTGTCGCTGATGCGGTTGGTCCACTCCCGCATGGCCTCGGAGACGGCGTCCTTCAGGGTACCAGTGCCGCTGGCCACGGGGATGACCTCCGCCCCCAGCAGCCGCATCCGGTACACGTTCAGGGCCTGGCGTCTGGTGTCCTCCTCGCCCATGTACACCACGCACTCCATGCCGAACAGGGCCGCGGCGGTGGCGGTGGCCACGCCGTGCTGCCCCGCGCCGGTCTCGGCGATGAGGCGGGTCTTGCCCATCTTTTTGGCCAGCAGCGCCTGGCCCAGCACATTGTTGATCTTGTGGGCGCCGGTGTGGTTCAGGTCCTCCCGCTTCAGATAGATCTTCGCCCCGCCCAGGTCCTCGGTCATTTTTCTGGCGAAGTACAGGCGGCTGGGCCGTCCGGCGTACTCATTCAGCAGTTGCGTCAGCTCCGCCTGAAACGCCGTGTCCTCCCGATAGCGGTCGTAGGCCTCCTCCAGCTCAATGACGGCGTTCATCAGCGTCTCGGGGATATACTGTCCGCCGTGGATGCCGAAGCGCCCTTTTCTCTGTGTCATAAAAACCCCTCCCTGTCGATCTCTGTTCCGTTGAAACGCAAAAAAACCGTCCCTGATGGATGATCCATCAAGGACGGTAGAAATTCCATACCGCGGTGCCACCTTGTTTCACGGTCAAAGCCGTGCCCTCAGCAGAGTACCAACATACTCCCGGCAGGATAACGCCCGCCTCCGGCGTCACGGGATACTTGCGGACAACCGCTTTCACCGCGCCCTCAGTGACCCATTGTGACCATCTGCATCTCGATCCGGATCCCAGCACCCCGGACTCTCTGCGCACGCATGGCGGCCTTTACTTTCACTTCAATGGTTTAAAGCAATATTTGACTTATTGGCGTTATCATACTCGCCTTTTCCCCGGTTGTCAAGAAAAACTTTGACACCGCCCGGCCCTCACAGGTCGTACACGTCCGGGCGGCGGTCACGGTAGACGTCCATGGCCCGCCGGGTGGCCAGAATGTGGGAAACATCCAGGTCCGCGGTGACGATCTCCTCGTCCCGGCCGCCCAGCGCCAGGCACTCGCCCAGCGGTCCGTAGACGGCGGAGTGGCCGCTGTACTGGACGCCGTCGATGACACCGCCGGGGCTGGTGCAGGAGAGGTAGCACAGGTTCTCAATGGCCCGGGAGCGGTTCATGATATCCCACACCAGCACCTTCTCCTCCGTCCACTCGGCCACCAGGAACTGCACCAGGGAGCCCCGGAGCATCTCCGTGCGGAACAGCTCCGGGAAGCGGATATCGTAGCAGATCACCAGACTACATGGCACGCCGTCCAGGGTGAAATTGCAGGGAGAGTTGCCGGCCCGGAAGGTCTTATCCTCCCCGGCGGGGCTATACAGATGGACCTTGTCATACTGGGCGATCATCTTCCCCTCCCGGTCAAAGACGCAGGCAGTATTGTAGAGATGTCCGTCGGGCTTTCGGTTCACCACCGACCCGGCGATGATGTTGACGTGCAATTCCTTCGCCAGGGCGGAGAAGGTCTCCCGCACCTGGGCGCAGTCCTGATCCGCGAAGTCGCCGATGTTCCCCTCCGGCGCGAAGCCCGTGGTCCAGGTCTCCGGCAGGGTGATGACATCCGGGTGCTGGAGGGCGGCCTTCCGCACCAGCTCCTCCGCGTGAGCGAAATTCTCACGGGGCGAATTCAGCTTGATATTCATCTGAAGCATACTGATTCTCATGATGTTCCTCCTGTTTTGGCGGTCTTCAATGGTCTTTTCCTATCAAAACTGTACCACAGCCGCCGCAAATTTGCAAGTCAGCGGCGGACACCGGTTGAAAAACCCCAGCGCTCATGTTAGAATCAGGGCATCCTGTGAAGCAGGCGGACGGCCTGCTCTTTTGGAAAGGGCGGAGCAGCAGATGAAATTCAAAAATCCCCTGCTGGCAGTGCGGGATATGGAGCGGTCCAAGGCGTTTTACCGGACCGTGCTGGGCCTGCGGGTCATCATGGACTTCGGCGCCAACGTGACTCTCACCGGCGGCGTGTGCTTACAGACCGCGGACAGCTGGGCAGATCTTCTCCGTGTTGGGGCGGAGGACATTCGGTTCGGCGGAAAAGACGGAGAGCTGTACTTTGAGGAGGACGACTTCGACGGCTTTCTGTCCCGGCTGGAGGGCCTGCCGGACATCCGGTATGTCCATCCGGCACTGGAACACCCGTGGGGCCAGCGGGCCGTGCGCTTTTACGATCCCGACGGCCACATCATTGAGGTGGGCGAAAATATGAAAAACGTGTGCAGACGGTTTCTGGACAGCGGCATGACGCCGGAGGAAACGGCGAAACGGATGGACGTCCCCCTGAAATTCGTCAGCGGCTGTATGCGCTGAACAGCCATTGCAAAAGCCCCGCGGTCTCCGGATCCTGCCGGATGCCGCGGGGCTTTCTGTTGAAACGGTCTGCGCTTTAGGATGGGCCGGACTTACTTTTTCAGCTCGTCGCCGTCGCCGCAGGCGGCCTTGGCCACCAGGCCGCTGAGCGCCAGCACCGCCAGCAGGTTGGGGATGACCATGAGGCCGTTGAACATATCGGACATATCCCACACCAGGCTCACCTTCTGGAAGGAGCCCACGAAGATGAAGCACACGGCGATGACGGCGTAGGCCACCCGAGCGGTCTTGCTGCCGTGGAACAGGGCCTTCACGTTGGTCTCACCGAAGAAGTACCAGCTGATGATGGTGGAGAAGGCGAAGAACAGCATGCAGATGGCCACGAAGGCGTTGCCGAAGGAGCCGAAGGCCTGGGTGAAGGCCGCCTGGGCCAGGGCCGTGCCGGTGAGACCGCCCTCCTTCATGGGCTCCAGCAGGCCGGAGGACAGGATCACCAGCGCCGTCATGGTCAGCACCACGAAGGTGTCGATGAACACGCCCATCATGGCGATGACGCCCTGATCCTGTGGCTTTTCCACCTTTGCCAGGGCGTGGGCGTGGGGCGTGGAGCCCATGCCGGCCTCATTGGAGAACAAGCCCCGGGCCACGCCGAAGCGCATGGCCTCCTTGACGCCCAGACCCAGTGCGCCGCCGAAGACGGCCTGGGGATTGAAGGCGCACACGAAGATGGACTTGATGGCGGGGAGAAGGTTGGCGTGGTTGATGACCAGGATGACGAGGCTTCCCAGGATGTAGAAGCAGGCCATGATGGGCACGATCTTCTCCGTGAAGGAGGCGATGCGCCGCACGCCGCCGATGAAGATGAACGCGGCGATGGCGGCCACAACGACGCCCATGACGGCCTTGGGGATGCCGAAGGCGGTGTGGAAGGCGTCTCCGATGGAGTTGGACTGGACCATGTTGCCCATGAAGCCCAGGGCCAGGATGATGGCGATGGAGAAGAAGCCGGCCAGGAACTTGCCGAGGCCGCCCTTGAAGGCCGCCTGGATATAGTAGATGGGACCGCCGGTGACATGGCCGTCCTTGTCTGTGGTCTTGAACTTCTGTGCCAGCACGGCCTCGCCGTAGATGGTGGACATGCCGAAGAAGGCGGAGACCCACATCCAGAAGATGGCGCCGGGGCCGCCGGAGTACAGGGCTGTGGCGCAGCCGGTGATGTTGCCGGTGCCCACCTGGGCGGCGATGGCGGTGGTCAGAGCCTGGAAGGAGCTCATGCCCTCCTTGCCGGCCTTTTCGCCGCTGAGGGAGAAGCTGCCGAACAGGCGGCGCCAGCCCTCGCCGAATTTGCGGATCTGGACAAACCGGGTACGGATAGAGTAATAGATACCGGTGAGCAGCAGCAGGAACAACAGCAGCAGCTGCTTGTTCCACAGGACGTCGTTGACTGCGCCAACGATCTTGGTGATGATGGCTTCCATAGTGTTGATTTCCCCTCTGTTCCCGGCAAACGAGACAAAAAGAAAAAGAGCGGGACTGTGACACGGTCCCACTCAACCAACAGATCCGGTAAATCCTCTCCGCAGAACGCGCGGAAAGACCCTTCCGGTCTATACTCTGTCCTTTTACCTGAGAGATTCAGCGCGGCCGGCCGCCGCGCCTTGCACCTTCGGTACTCGTCATTGAGCTTCTCCAGAGCCACATCCATTCTTAGTCCCCACCCGGATCTCCGGGCGCCTGAGAGTTTTACTCCTTCGGCAGGCTTCCGCCATTTCCCTAAGAACTTCGTTTGCCGTTATTGAATTTTCCCCCGGAAATCCGGAGCAAGTATTACCTTACTACGTTCGACAGCAATTGTCAACAGAGGCGGCAAAAAAGTTTCAGAAAACCCTTCTGCCCGCCGGTTCGTGTGACAAAAGTCCGGGAGGGAACTTCCCTCCCGGACTTTCCTGAATCGCTGTTTTGTGTCCGGAGACGCGGTTCTTACTTGATGCGCTCGCCGGCGGCCTCCTTGGCCTTGATCTCGCGCATGGCGTCCTTGTGGCTCAGGTTCACGCGACCCTTCTCGTCGATCTCCGTGACCTTGACCCACATCATGTCGCCGATGCGGCAGGCGTCCTCCACCTTCTCAATGCGGTGGTCGGCCAGCTTGGAGATGTGGACCAGGCCGTCCTTGCCGGGAGCCAGCTCCACGAAGGCGCCGAAGGTCATCAGCCGTACCACGCGGCCATAGTACAGCGCACCCACCTCCGGCTCGAAGACGATGTCGTCGATGCACTTCTTGGCGGCGTTGCAGGCCTCGGGGTTAGGGGCGGAGATGAAGATGGAGCCATCGTCGTTGATGTCGATCTTGCAGCCGGTGTCGGCCACGATCTTCTGGATGACCTTGCCGCCGGAGCCGATGACCTCGCGGATGCGGTCGGGATTGATGTGCATGGTCAGCATCTTGGGCGCGTACTTGGAGACTTCCTTCCGGGGCTCCGCGATGCAGGGCAGCATGATCTGGTCCAGGATCTGGCACCGGGCGTCATAGGTGATGTCCAGAGCGTTCTTGATGATCTCCATGGTCAGGCCGTCGTTCTTCAGGTCCATCTGGATGGCGGTGATGCCCTTCTTGGTGCCGGCCACCTTGAAGTCCATCTCGCCGTGGAAGTCCTCCACGCCCTGGATGTCGATGAAGGTGGTGAAGGAGCCGTCGTCGTCCTGGATCAGGCCGCAGGAGATACCGGCCACGGGGGCCTTGATGGGCACGCCGGCGTCCATCAGGGCCAGGGTGGAGCCGCAGATGGAGCCCTGAGAGGTGGAGCCGTTGGAGCTGACCACCTCGCTGACCACGCGGATGGCGTAGGGGAACTCCTCCACGGAGGGGATCACGGGCAGCAGGGCGCGCTCGGCCAGCGCGCCGTGGCCGATCTCGCGGCGTCCGGGAGAACGGGCGGGCTTGGCCTCGCCGACAGAGTAGCCGGGGAAGTTATAGTGGTGCATATACCGCTTCTCCGTCTCCTCCCAGATGGTGTCCAGCTTCTGGTTGGCGGAGAGGGTGTCCAGCGTACAGGCGGACAGCACCTGGGTCTGGCCGCGGGTGAACAGGCCGGAGCCGTGGGCACGGGGCAGCACGCCCACTTCGGCGGCCAGAGGACGGATCTCGTTCTTCTGGCGGCCGTCCACACGATGGCCCTCCAGCAGCCAGGCCTTGACGATCTTCTTCTGGAACTTGTAGGTGAACTCCTCCAGATACTGGTCCATATCGGGATGGGTATCCAGATACTTCTCGTGCCACTTCTCGATCATGGCGTTCCAGCGGGCCTCCCGGACGTTCTTGTCGTCGGTGTCCATGGCGGCCTTGGCCTCGTCCATGAAGTTGGCCACGATGTCGTCGAACAGCTCCTGATCGAAGGCGGCGTGGGGATAGTCGAACTTGGGCTTGCCGATCTCGGCGACCATCCTGTTGATCAGCCCGATCTGCTTCTGGTTCTCCTCATGGGCCTGACGGATGGCCTCGAACATGACGTCGTTGGGCACCTCGTTGGCGCCGGCCTCGATCATGACCACCTTCTTGCCGGTGGAGACCACGGTAACGTCCAGGTCAGAGACCTTCCGCTGCTCGCTGGTGGGATTGAACACCAGCTTGCCGTCCACCAGACCCACCTTCAGGGCGCCCACGGGGCCGTTCCAGGGAATGTCGGAGATGGCCAGGGCGGCGGAGGTGCCGATGAGGGCGGCGATCTCGGGAGAGCAGTCGTGGTCCACGCTCATGACGGTGCACATGATGGACACGTCGTTGCGGAAGTCATAGGGGAACAGGGGCCGGATGGGGCGGTCGATGACACGGCTGGTGAGGATGCCCTTCTCGCCGGGACGGCCCTCACGGCGGTTGAAGCTGCCGGGAATACGGCCCACGGCGTACATCTTCTCCTCAAAGTCCACGCTCAGGGGGAAGAAGTCGATGCCGTCCCGGGGACGGGGAGCGGCGGTGGCGCAACACAGCACGCGGGTGTCGCCGTAGCCCACCATGACGGCGGCATTGGCCAGTTCGGCCAGCTTGCCCACCTCCAGGGTCAGGGGACGGCCGGCCAGCTCCATCTCATACTTGTGATAGTTGGGGAACTGTCTCTTGGTGATGATGGTTGACATTGCGTTTCTCCTTTACATTTGATGTTGCTCGGGAGGGACGCTTTTCGTATTTGAAAGCATGTCCGAGTCTCAAATTCGGGCACAGTTTCAAACACAAAAAGTCCGTCTCTCCCGGCGGGAATTCCGATTCTTCAGCAGGGAAAGGGTCGTCCGGAGGGCCTGCGCCCTCCGGTTCCACCGGCCGGAGCCGGTGAAACGGACGGGATCATTTTTGCAGCGGCGTGTACGGCCCAAAAAATGACCCGCAGGATTCCGGAGTGTGCGAACGCCCCGCCGCATTGCGGCGGGGCGTAAGTGCGCGGAGAAACCCGGCAAGCCCCGCTCAAAAAAGTCTGAACGACTTTTTTGAAATCACTTCCGGATGCCCAGCTTGGCGATCAGGGCACGATAGCGCTCGATGTCCTTCTTCTGCAGGTAGTCCAGCAGACGGCGGCGCTGGCCGACCATCTTGAACAGGCCCCGGCGGGAGTGGTTGTCCTGGGGATTCTGCTGGAGATGGGCGGTGAGGTTGGCGATCCGCTCGGTGAGAATGGCCACCTGGACCTCGGGGGAGCCGGTGTCGTTCTCATGGGTGCGGTTGGCGTTGATGATCTCGGTCTTCTGTTCTTTGCGCAGCATAATCAATTTCCACCTTTCATACGATGCCCCGCGAAACTGCGCGCCGGGCCGGTGAAGATCCGCGGTACGAAGCTTCGGGGAAAGTTTTCTGCACGTTCGCGTGCCTAGTCAATATAGCATAGAATTCCCGGCTTGTAAAGGAAAAAATACGCCGTTTCGCAACTTTTTTCCGGCCGGACGGGCGTATCTCCTCGGAATCTGTTTAATTTGCCGGGATGTTTCTCCGGAAGACCGTCCAGGACGTGCAAACGCCCTCCCCACGTAGATTGCCCGGAGCCGCGGCCCTTCATTCCGCACCGCCGGGGCTGTCGGCATGAAAAAAGCAAAAATCCTGGAATCCCCCCTTGACAACGGGCTGAGTCCATGATAACCTAACTGTACTAATACGGTTAGTACAGTTGCCAAGGGAGGTGCGTCATGTCGCTGCTTGTCATGTTACTGGGTGTTGCCGCGCTGGCAACCGTCCTTCTCGCGGCAGTCATTTTAAACAGGAGTCCTGCAAACAAAAGTCAATAGCTGAAATGAAAAAAGTCCCGCAAAATTTGCGCGACTGAAAAAGGGCATAACAAAACAGACTGGAGAAAAAGCTTCGCCAGCCGGGATAAAGTATCAATCTGATTTATCCTT
>JALFSO010000072.1 GCA_022778785.1 Dysosmobacter sp.
GATTGAATGCCTGCAAAAAGCCTGTGTCAGCAGGCGTTTGCGCCGCGCAGCGGCAGCTTTTCGGCCCGCTGCGCGGGCAGAAAAGCGAGGCATTGTGAAGGCTGTCGAAAAAGTCCATCGGACTTTTTCGACAGCCTGAACCGCCCGGACATTTGTCCGGGCGGTTTTGTGCTGTCTGGAGGGTCACAGGTAGTTCAGCGGGTTTTTCCGCACGCCGTTGTACCGGACCTCAAAGTGGCAGTGGTTGCCGGTGGAGTTGCCGGTAGAGCCCATTTTGGCGATCTGCTGGCCCTTGTAGACTTTCTGGCCCACGGACACCAGCAGCCTGCTGTTGTGGCCGTAATAGGTCACGTAGCCGTTGCCGTGGTCGATCTGCACCAGGTAGCCGTAGCTGCTCATCCAGCCGGCGTAGATCACCGTGCCGCCGTCGGCGGCGTAGATGGGTGTGCCGTAGCGGTTGGCGATGTCGAGGCCGCCGTGATAGCTGGAGCCGAAGATGGAGCTTCGGTAGCCGAACCTGGAGGTGATGCTGCCGGAGCAGGGCCAGCGGAAGCTGCCGGTGGGCAGCCAGGTGGGACGCTCCTTGGTGCCCCGGGCCTGCTGTTCCGTGACGGGCTCCCGAAGGGTGACGTAAGACAGCACCGTGCGCTCCGTCTCCTCGCCGTTGACGTAGGTGACGTTGGCCGTCACGTCCGCCTTGCCGTACTGACCGGCGGACAGGACTTTGTAATCGCCCTTGTAGATGCTGGAATCGTCGGTGTACTCCACGTCGTAGGGAATATCCGTCAGATAGCTCTCCCGCTGGGTCACCGTCAGCGTCAGATAGGGGACGGCGGCGGACATGGTCAGCACCTCGCCGATGGAGATGCGGTTGATGTTGTAGCCGGGGTTCTTCTCCAGCAGTTCCTTGGAGGTCATGCCGTGGGAGTTGGCGATCTCAGACCAGGTATCGCCGCTTTTGACAGTGTAAGTGACCTCCTCTGTCTTGGTACTGTACAGTGTCTCTGCCAGATAGCCCAGGTTCATGATCTTCTCCGTGGGGACATAGCCGGGTTTCACCGTTACATCCTCCTGGAAGCCGCAGGAGATGGTGTTCTCATTGCTGACGCGGGTCTGCAGCTGGTGGAGCAGCTCCTCCAGCGCGCCCTCGTAGGGTGTGGCGCCGATCATCTCGCCGTCCACATACAGAGAATAGCCATAGGTCACCAGACCGATCTTGCTGGACAGTTCTTCCTCAAAGGTGTCGCCGTCCACCACTTCCTTCCGGAGCATCAGGCCGCTGTCATAGCGGAGCAGATTGGCCCCGATGGTGTAGTTCCCGCCCAGAGCCTGGGAAGTGACCTTCTCCAGATCCCGGACGGCATCCTGGGCCGACATCTTGGAGGAGACCTTCGCCACCTCCTGACCGTCATAGGTAACGGTGGTGCCGAAGGTATAGAAGGAAGAAAACAGGGCCAGGACGGCAATGCCCGCCACGGCGCACAAAAAGGGAAGGGCCCGGATGCGCCGTTTTCCCTCAAATTTGGCGTGGAAGCCGTTGGTGCGGCGGACTGCCCTGCGGTGGCGGCCCACCAATGTCTCCCGCAGGCGGCTGCCGATCATGGGCAGCAGGCCGCCCAGCATCAGGAGCAGCTGGATCAGCAGGCGGTTGGACTCCGGGAAGCGCTTGGCCCGCTGCTCCCGGCGGATGTGATGCCAGCGGCGGCGGACATGGCGGACCCAATCCGTCGCCTGCTGCCACAGAGAAACTGGCTCCGCATCTGTCTCCGAGCGTTCCGTGCGAACGGCTTTCGGACGGGGCTCGGTCTCCGGATGGGGCTGATAGACGGCCTTTGCCGCTGTCTTTGCCTCCCGTGTATCCCGGCTCCGGCGAACAGACTCCCGCCGTGCGGTCTCCTCCGCCCGCGCCGCGGTCCGGGGACGGGGAGCATTCCGCTCCTGACGGTCTCCGGTGGCGGTCTCCCGAACCGCCGTCCGCTTCGCGGCTGTATTTGCGGCGTCAAGTGCCTGCTGTTCTGCGGCCTGACGCTCTCTCCGGCGTTTTTCAAGACGGCGCTCCGTCTCTATCCGCTCCAGCCGCTGGCTCAGAGTCCACTGGGACCTGTCGCTCCGGCGGGGAGAGCGTTTTCCCTCCTGATCCACTTTTTTCAGCGTGTCGTTCATAGACGCTCCTTTAAGTGTGTTCAGATCTGCGTTCCGGGACAGGCTGTATTGAGAGTCTGTCACGAAATTGTAACAATTTGTTACCGTTCTGTATGATACCCTTTTTTAAAGGAGCCGTCAAGCCCCTTTTGCCTCTGAAAACCGGGAAAAGACTGGCTTTTCCTGAAAAGCGCCGGTTTTTTCAGGCAAAGTGGATCCGGCCGCCGCTCTGCCGCCTCCGTACGGGGCGGAGAGACGGTTTGGCCGTCGTTCTGCTGAAAATGCCCGAGAAAAAGCGGACGAAATGAGAAAATTTTGTTGCGTATTTTTTCGTTTTTTATTGAACGCGGGAAACGGCGCGTGTATAATAACTTCGGAATCTTTATCCAAACTGAGCTTGGAGGAATGAAATATGTTTAACTTTTTGATCCAGAAACTGAAGGCACATCCCCGGAAGATCGTATTCACCGAGGGCACCGACCCCCGCATTCTGGAAGCGTCCGCCCGTCTGCTGTCCGGAACCTTCCTGACCCCCGTTCTGGTGGGCGGCGAAGAGGAGATCAAGGCTGCCGCTGAGAAAGAGGGCTTCAATATCCGCGGCGCGGAGATCATTGACCCCGAGAACTTCGCCGACATGGACAAGATGGTTGCCCAGATGGTGGAGATCCGCAAGGGCAAGATGACCGAGGAGCAGTGCCGCAAGGCCCTGAGCCAGGCCAACTACTTCGGCACCATGCTGGTGAAGATGGGCTACGCCGACGCCCTGCTGGGCGGCGCCACCTACTCCACCGCCGACACCGTCCGTCCCGCCCTGCAGATCATCAAGACCAAGCCCGGCAGCAAGATCGTCTCCTCCTG
>JALFSO010000080.1 GCA_022778785.1 Dysosmobacter sp.
AAGTGGCATCATCTGGAAGGGCCGTTCAGATGTTTGAAATCGAAATAGAGCACCTTAGCGGAAAAGAAGTACAGGAACGATAAATTCATATTTGCCGGGGAGTTGAGCAAAAGAAAAAATCCCTTTAGGAACTAAAGGGCGCACTTCTATACTCTCCATCGAGAGTAGTGCGTCCTGCGGAGTTTCATTATCCGTCAGCAGGAGAAAACTGCTTGACCTCAAATGCTGGGTCACTTTGTTCCGTCAAGGTGGCTACAACCCCCTTGCGCCGCTAAAGCGGCCATCCCCTGTGTACTTGCTGCGGCCAATCGGTTTTGACAAAGCGTTCGCCGCCTGCAAGTTTGAAGATTAGACAGAAATAAATCCTCCGTATGATCTAAGCCATACGGAGGATTCACTGTTTTACGAGCACCGCCCTATGTCCGGGCGCAATTTTTTCAAAAAGCAGTCTTGACAAGAGTGGTTAGTGATGATAAACTGAATAGCAATTTCAGGGTTAGAAGATTCTAACCCTTGTTTTTGGCAGAAAAGTTAGTTTTATCTAACTTCCGAGGGAGGCAAGGATATGATGCCGCTGACAATGGCGAAGGCAGGAGAGACGGTCACCATCCGCAAGATCTCCGGCAAAGATGAGGTGCGCCAGCACCTGGCGGAGCTGGGCTTCGTGGTGGACAGTGACGTGACGGTGGTCAGCGAGATTGCCGGAAATCTGATCGTACAGGTGAAGGAGAGCCGGATCGCCCTGGACAAGACCATGGCAAACCGCATCATGATCTGAGACGCGCCTTGATCCCAACGCCGGAACAGGGCTTCCGTGCTGTGCGGCACGGTTTGATGTGTTCAAGTGAACTGAAAATTCATACAGGAGGAGAGCGAATATGAAAACACTGAAGGACGCCAGGGTGGGCGAGACCGTCACCGTGGTGAAGCTCCACGGCGAGGGCCCGGTGAAGCGCCGCATCATGGACATGGGCATCACCAAGGGCGTGGAGATCTTCGTCCGCAAGGTGGCGCCGCTGGGAGACCCCATGGAGCTGAACGTCCGGGGCTATGAGCTGAGCGTGCGCAAGGCGGACGCGGAGATGATCGAAGTCGGGTAAAGAGGGGATTTCATCCCTCCTTTGCACGCAAGGGTCACGCCGCATCCGTAAAGCAGCAAAGCCGCTAACGGCTGCACAGTAGATTCCCCACACCAGTCTGCGGACTGGTGCGTGCACCCCAAGGGTGCACAGGCCGGGGTATTTTTGCCACGTACACGCCGCGGCAAAAATGATTGAACATATTTGCCGCAAAGCGGAAAATATCGGGGCGGTGAAAGGCCGCCTTTGATTCAGTACAAAAGTTAGTTTGAGCTAACATTTGAAAGGAGAGCGCTATGGAACTCAAGATCGCGCTGGCGGGCAATCCGAACTGCGGCAAAACCACGCTGTTCAACGCCCTGACCGGTTCCAATCAGTACGTGGGCAACTGGCCCGGCGTCACAGTGGAAAAGAAGGAGGGCAAACTGAAGGGACACAAGGACGTAGTCATTCAGGACTTGCCCGGCATTTACTCCCTGTCCCCCTACACGCTGGAGGAAGTGGTGGCCCGGAGCTATTTGGTAAATGAGAAGCCCGACGCCATCCTGAATATCGTGGATGGCACCAACATTGAGCGGAATCTGTATCTCACCACCCAGCTCATCGAACTGGGTCTGCCGGTGGTGGTGGCCGTGAACATGATCGACCTGGTGCGGAAGAACGGTGACACCCTCGACCTAGTCAGGCTGGGCAGCGCCCTGGGCTGCGAAGTGGTGGAGATGAGCGCCCTGAAGGGCGAGGGCGGCATGGAGGCCGCGGAGAAGGCAGTGGCCCTGGCCCAAAGCCGGAAGGCGGTCTCGCTGCCCCACGTGTTTACTGGCAGCGTGGAGCACGCCCTGGCCCACATTGAGGAGTCCATCCAGGGCAGGGTGGAGGAGGGCTACCTCCGCTGGTACGCCATCAAGATCTTCGAGCGGGATTCCAAGGTCCTGGAGGATCTGCAGCTGGACAAGGAGCTGACGGAGCATCTGGAGGCCCACATCGCCGACTGCGAGCGGGAGCTGGACGACGACGCCGAGAGCATCATCACCAACCAGCGGTACGCCTACATCAACGGCGTGGTGAGCAAGGCGGTGAGGAAGAAGGCCTCCAAGGGCAGCCTCTCCGTCTCCGACAAGATCGACCGGATCGTCACCAACCGGATTCTGGCCCTGCCCATTTTCGCTGTGATCATGTTCTGCATCTACTCCATCGCCATGGGCTCCTCCATCGCCGACGGCGGCGCGGGCATCGGCACCTTCGGCACCGACTGGGCCAACGACGTGCTGTTCGGAGAGATCGTCCCCGGCTTCTTTGACGGCATTCTCACGTCCCTGGGCGTCTCCGGCTGGCTGTACGGTCTCATCATGGACGGCATCGTGGCCGGCGTGGGCGCGGTGCTGGGTTTCGTGCCCCAGATGCTGGTGCTGTTCCTGCTGCTGGCCATTCTGGAGGATGTGGGCTATATGGCCCGCGTGGCGTTTATCATGGACCGCATTTTCCGCCGCTTCGGCCTCTCCGGCAAGAGCTTCATCCCCATGCTGGTGGCCACCGGCTGCGGCGTCCCCGGCATCATGGCCTCCCGGACCATCGAGCAGGACCGGGATCGGAAGATGACCATTATGACCACCGGCTTCATCCCCTGCGGCGCGAAAATGCCCATCATTGGCCTGTTCGCCGGCGCCGTGTTCGGCGAGTCCCCCTGGGTGGCCACCTCCGCCTTCTTCATCGGCATTGCTGCCGTCATCCTCTCCGGCATTATGCTGAAGAAGTTCCGGGCCTTCGCCGGGAAACCCGCCCCCTTCGTCATGGAGCTGCCCACCTATCACGCGCCCTCCGCCGGCAACGTACTGCGGGCCACCTGGGAGCGGGGCTGGTCCTTCATCAAGCGGGCCGGCACCATCATTCTGCTGAGCTCCATCATCCTGTGGTTCCTCCAGGGCTACGGCTTCACGAAGGCCGGATTCGCCGCCGTGGAGGACAGCAACGACTCCCTGCTGGCCGCCATCGGCAGCGCCATCGCCTGGATCTTCTATCCTCTGGGCTGGATGGGCGACATGGCCTGGAAGGCCACCGTTGCCACCATCACCGGCCTCATCGCCAAGGAGGAAGTGGTCAACACCTTCGGCGTGCTGTATCAGTACGCCGGCACCGCCGACCTGCTGGAGGACAGCCACGACATCTGGACGGCCATCGGCGCGGACTTCGGCGCCGTGACAGCTTACAGCTTC
This sequence comes from Dysosmobacter sp., assembly GCA_022778785.1. Classification (GTDB taxonomy): domain Bacteria; phylum Bacillota; class Clostridia; order Oscillospirales; family Oscillospiraceae; genus Oscillibacter. The sequence continues at coordinate 3,290 of JALFSO010000080.1, forward strand.
ATGATCTTCAATCTGCTGTGCGCCCCCTGCTTCGCCGCCATGGGCGCCATCAAGCGGGAGATGAACAACACGAAATGGACTCTGGGCGCCATCGGCTACATGTGCGGCTTCGCCTATGTGGTGTCCATGATCGTCTACCAGCTGGGCGGCCTGATCACCGGCGAGGCGGTGTTCGGCCTGTGGACCGTGGTGGCCATCGCCGCCCTGGCCGCTATCCTGTACCTGCTGTTCCGCAAGGGCTACAGCGCGGATGGCGAGACCCATCACCTGACCTCCGTGGCCGCCGCGGAGATGAAATGAAGAAGGAGGACCTGCAATGTCCGGTATTTTGGGAGATGTGATCGTGCTGGCGGTGCTGGCCGTGGTGGTGGCGCTGGCGGTGCGGTCCCTGCGGAAGTCCCGCAAAAAGGGCTGCGGCGGAGACTGCTCCAAATGCGGCGGCTGTCATTGAGTGAACGATCCAAGTGAACGATCCAGAAGCAGGCGCGGGCGGGGGAAGCCGTCCGTGCTTCCTTCCATTTCAGAAGATGGGGGATGGAGGAATGGAATTACGGGTATCTCATCTGCGGTATCTGCTGGTGATCTACGAGCTGGGACAGACGAAGCCGGATGTGGGCACGGCGGATATCGCAAAGGCGATGGACTGCTCCAAGGCGTCTGTCACCAACATGATGTCCACGCTGATGGAGATGGGCCTGCTGGTGCGGGAGCGATACGGCAAGATCTATCTGACGGACGTCGGGTTCCTTCTGGCGAAGGACATGTTCCGTGCGGTGGAGGAGCTGAAAGCGCGGCTCCCGGCCCTGGGCCTGGAACTGACGGACGGCGAGACCAGAGAGCTGACCCACACCCTGGCCATGAGTCTGCCGGAACGGTGCCTGCGGAAGCTGGCGGGCAGAGAGCCGGGCATCTGGGAACAATGGCAGAACAGGAGCGTTTGACCCGGGACAGACAGCGAATGTCCCCTCTCCGTTTCCGCAAGCAGGAGAGGCGAAAAAGGAGAGGACCGTTTGGTCGGTCCTCTCCTCAGGCTGTCGAAAAAGTCGAGCATAGCTGGTCTTTTTCGCATTTATATGGTTTAATAAGCATGGGTGATGAAAGATGCTTGAACGAGGGAAGCTGGATCGTTGAATCGTAGAAATCGTGGATACAGAAAGTTTGGTGCCGAAAGATCATCTGCTGCGGAAAATAGATGCGGCGGTAGATTTTAACCGACTCTACGAAATGGTGGAACTGCTGTACAGCGAAGATAACGGACGGCCCAGCGTAGACCCAGTTGTACTGTTCAAGATGGTTCTGATCCAGCATCTGTACGGACTGCCATCCCTGCGGAGAACAGCGGAAGAAGTCAGCGCAAATATCTGCTACCGCTGGTTCCTGGGATATACGCTGCAGGAGGAAACACCGCATTTTTCCACAGTGAGTTATAATTTCCGTCATCGGTTTACAGAGGATACAGTGAACGAGATCTTTGGCTGGATACTGGAAGAAGTAGCGGAAGCAGGATATCTGTCCCCGAAAGCAGTGTTCATAGACGGCACCCA
>JALFSO010000008.1 GCA_022778785.1 Dysosmobacter sp.
CGGCGAAGCGCCGCCAGCGGCGGAAAAAGCGAGCCGGTTTCGAGGAAGCGGCGCGATTGGCGGACCCGAAGGGGCCGGGAATCGCAATGCCGCGACGGTGTGCAAGGGGGCAACGGAGCGGTATGAGGGATGCCCTCCCCCGCAGGGCGTCCCGAATATAGCGCAGTTTGCCCCGACGACGAAAGGGGGTTTTGCCCCCGCGGCGGAGCCGCGAAGCTACCGGGCTTCCCCGGCACCACCGCCCCCCCTCGCGAGGGGGAAAAATCCGCCCCCCGTCACTTCCCGGCGGCCAGCCGCTTCACCAGTTCCTCCTCCGGTGTGACGTACAGCGTCCGGAAATCGGTGTAGACCACCATGCCCGGCCGGGCCCCGGCGGGCTTTTTCACGTTCCGCACCTGGGTACAGTCCACCGGCACGTTGGCGCTGTCCTTCGCCTGGGAGAAGTAGGCCGCCAGCATGGCCGCCTCCGTCAGGTCCTGATCCGACGGCTGCTGTCCGGCGCACCGCAGGACCGCGTGGGTGCCGTGGATCTTCTGGGTGTGGAACCACAGGTCCCGGTAATCCGCGTCCTTCAGGGTCAGCTTGTCGTTCTGCCGGTTGTTCCGGCCCACCTGCACCAGAAAGCCGCCGGAGGTACGGAACTCCCGGGGCTTCGCCGCCCGCTTCAGCTCCTTCTTGTCCTTGCCGCTGCGGCGCAGGAAGCCCGCGTCCCGTAGCTCGTTCCGGATGTCCAGAAAGTCCTGCTCCGTCTCCGCCCGGGCGATCTCCTCCAGAACGCTGTCCAGATACGCTTCGTCCCGCCGGGCAATGGCCATCTGCTCCCGGAGATACTTCTCCGCCGTCTTGGCCTTGGCGTACTTCTTGTAGTACTTCGCCGCGTTCTGCTGGGGCGTCAGCAGCGGGTCCAGAGGGATGGTCACGTCGGCGCAGTTCTCATCGTAGTAGTTCTGGCAGGTCAGCGTCCGCTGGCCCCGCTCCATGCGGTAGAGATTGGCCGTGATGAGGTCGCCGCAGATGCGAAGCCGGTCCCGGTCCTGGGTCTCGGCGTAGTCCTTCTCCTGCTGGGCCAGCTTCCGGCGCATCCGGTCCCGGGCCGAGGTGGCCGTCCGCACCAGATCCGCCCCCCGCTGGCGCACCCGCTCCTGCCGCTCCCGGGACTCGTAGTAGTCGTCCATCAGGGCGGAGAAGGTGGGGTATTTCGTCTGCTCCATCAACCCCCCGTACTGGGCGATGGGCAGATAGGTGTAGTCGAAGAACTTGCCGTCCTTTTTGAGGCACACCGGCGTGAAGCCCCCCGTCTCCGGCAGCTCCGCCACGCTGCGGAACGATTGCCACAGCCGCGCCCGGCCCGCGCCGTCCAGCCCGAAGACCCGGCCGTCCGTCTCGCCGCAGGCCCGGAACACCATCTCCCGGGCGATGAGGGGCGAGACGCCGAAGTACCGGTCCAGCAGGAAGCCGTCCAGCTTCTCGTCCGGGTTGGCGCCATCCAGCGATGCCAGAAAGTCCTCCTCCGTCACGTCGGGGAGGAACGCTTTGCCGTGGGTGGGGGGCAGCTGGTAGTACAGCCCCGGCAGCACCTGCCGCTGGGGGGACATCTCCGCGTCCACCCGGCGGAGGCAGTCGATGATGCGGCGGTCGCCGTCCAGCAAAATCAGGTTGGAGTGTCGGCCCATGGCCTCCAGCACCAGCGTCCGGCGGCCCGGCTGGCCGAAGTCGTCGGTGATGTCGATGGCCAGCTCCGCCAGCCGCTCCAGCCCCGGCTGGGTCAGCTCCGCGACGCGGCCCCCCACCAGGTGCTTCCGCAGCAGCATGCAGAACATGGGCGGCTCGGCGGGGTTGTCCCGCAGCTGCTCCGTCAGCTGGATGCGGGGGGACCCGGCTCCTGCGTTCAGCAGCAGCCGCTTGTTTCCCCGCAGCAGTAAGATCACCTGATCCCGGGCGGGCTGCTGCACCTTGTCGATGCGGGCGCCCACGATCTGGGGCCGCAGCTCGTCCAGCACCGCCCGCAGGCATACGGCGTCCAATGGCATTACGACTTCTCCCCTTCCATATCCATGTCCATCATGGCGCAGAACAGCTCATTGGCCCGGTCCTTCCGGCCCTTGAGATACAGCCAGCCCAGCAGGGCCTCCACCGCCGTGGCGGTGCCGTACTGGGCGCGGCTGGCGTGGGCGGGGATGGAGTGGACCTGGGCGTTGCGGCCCCGGCGGAACACGGCCTGCTCCTCCTCCGTCAGCATGGGGAGGATGGCCTCCGCCCGCCGGGCCTGGGACTCCGCCCGCACCAGCTCGATGGTGGCCCGGTGAAGGCCCTTGCCGGTGGCCTTTCCGTGGGCGCAGAGCCACGTCCGGGCCAGCAGCTCGTACACCGCGTCCCCCAGATGGGCCAGGCCGATGCTGCTGATGCCCCGCAGCTGGTCCTCCGTCAGTTCGATATTCCAATAATCCTGCATGATTCGGCTCTCCTGTTTCGCTGCAAGCAGCGTGATAGGTGCAGTTTACCACAATTCCGGAAAAGCTTCAACCGATTCGGAATTAGGAATGAGGAATGAGGAATTGTCTCCCGGGACGGGACGTGCTAAAATCGGAGTGTGCCAGCAAATTTCCGAGGGAAAGGACGACTGTTTATGAAAGTCATCGATCTGACCCACGTCATCGCGGCGGACATGCCGGTGTATCCCGGCACGGAGCCGCCCCGGCTGGAGAGCGCCAACACCTACGAGGCCAACGGCTTCAAGGAGACGCTCCTCACCATGTACTCCCACACCGGCACCCACATGGACCCGCCGGCCCATCTGTTCCCCGGACGCACCACCCTGGACCAATTCCCCGTCAGCCAGTTCGTGGGACGGGCGCTGGTCATCGACTGCCGGGACCTGCCGGAGGGGGCCGCCATCACCATGGACCGCGTCCGGCCCTACGGGGACAGGGCCCGGCAGGCGGACTTCCTGCTGTTCAACCTGGGCTGGGACAAGCGCTGGGGCACGGACGCCTACTTCGGGGACTATCCCTGCATTGACGGGGATGTGGTGCAGTTCATCCTGGACACGGGCAAGAAGGGCATCGGGTTCGACGTCATCGGCGTGGACCCCATCCCGGACGAGGACCTGCCCCGCCACAAGGCGCTGTTCCGGGAGCACGAGATCGTGAATATTGAGAATCTGAAGAATCTGGACCTGTGCGGAGACGAGCTGTTCTGGTTCTTCGCCCTGCCCCTGCACTATCGGGATTCGGACGGCGCGCCTATTCGGGCTGTGGCGTTTTGGCCGTAAAATGGGCGGGTTTGCGGGGGGTCCCTCGCGGGGGTGGGGATATGCGCCCCGTCTCGGGGCGCGGGGATGGTGCGGCGAAGGCCGCTGGCTTGCGGCTCCGCCGCGGGGCAAAACCCCCATTCTCTTTTCGGTTGCGCCGAAAAGAGAATGCGCCTTTTGATGGTGTAAGAGAAAAGGCGCTGGCCGCACAACTGGCCCTGCGGGCCAGTTGGCGGAAATGCGGGGGTCTTCCGAATCGGTTCCGACCAGACTTGCCGGTCTCCTGCCGAGTGCGGAGTACATTGGCTGTTGTCGGGACTGCTCCGCCGCAGCTCGCAGAACTGCGGTGGTTGTCGTTGGGTGGAAAACCGCAAGGCCTGTCCTCCTTGCCCCGCGCATTCCGCTTCGCTATGCGCTACCCGGGCAATCGCGGGAGTCGCGGCAGGAGGGGGCCAAGCCCCCCCAACAACCAAGGTGCGGCAGCAAAAGAGAAGCTGAGGGTATCCGGAAATACCCCCAGCTTTTTTGATTGCCAGATGCGGTTGAGTGGACAAAGCCCACAGATTTCCACCAATCCAAACCCCCGTAACAGGCGCTGCGAGCGTTCCGGACGAAGTCCGGAATGCCGCCGCCAAGCCTTTTTCTCTTACACCATCAAAAGGCGCTTTCTCTTTTTCCTCTCCAGGAAAAAGAGAATGGGGGTTTTGAAGCCGCCGGGCTTCCCCGGCACTCCCCCGCGCCCCAAACGGGGCGCATCTCCAGTCCCCCCGCAAGGGGACACCCCGCAAAACTCCCGCGGCGGGGGGGAAACCGTCAACTCTCCCCCAGCATCCCCTGCCGGGAGGCAAACTCCCGGATCTTCTGAAACGACTCGTCGCTGAGATCGTGCTCGATCTTGCAGGCGTCCGCCGCGGCGTTCTCCGGGCTGACCCCCAGGTGCTCCAGGAACTGGCTCAGCACCCGGTGGCGGGTGTAGATCCGCTGGGCGATCTCCTCCCCCGGCGGCAGCAGCGTGATGAAGCCGTCGGCGTTCATCTCAATGTAGCCGTTCTCCCGCAGCTTCTTCATGGCCACGCTGACGCTGGGCTTGGAGAAGTTCTTCTCCCGCACGATGTCGATGGACCGCACCATGCCCAGCCGTTCCTTCAGGATCAGGATGGCCTCCAGATAGTCCTCCGCGGACTCGTAAATGTTCATGTGACCTCTCTCCTTCCGGCCATGTGTGTCCTTTCTAGGCTAACACGTGCCGTCCAAAAATGCAAGGGCTTTCTCCCCTTACCCCTTCTCCCGGGCCTTTTCCATGGCCGCCCGGACGGGCTGGTTCCGCCCCTGGTTGTTCTTTTGCAGGATGGCCGCGATCTGCCCCTCCACCGCCTCCACTTCCTCCCGGAAGGCGGAGGCGGGCACCCGCAGCGCCCCGTGGCCCAGAATGATCAGCTGCTCCGCCCCGTCGGAGGTCACCACCCGCACCGGATTGTCCCTGCCCAGCTGGTAGGTGGCCTTCTCGATGTAGGCGTCGGCGGTCTGGGACTCCTTGGTGTAGACGATGTGGATGTTGTGGTATTTCACCACCTCGCCGGTGTTCCGGGGCACCCTGTAGGCGTCGAACACCAGGATCACCCGGTTCTTCCGGAAGCCCTGATAGTTGCTGAGGAGGTCGCACAGAATCTTCCGGGCGGCGTCCAGATTGTCCTTCGCCACGGCCTTCAGCTCGTCCCAGGCGAAGATCACGTTGTAGCCGTCCACCAGCAGGTACTCCGGCCCGGTCTTCCGGGGCTGGATGGGCCGGGACGGCGCCGTCCCCTCCTGCCGCCGCACCTCCGCCTGGGTGCGGAAGTCCCGGCGCTTCATGGGGCCGTAGGTCCGCTCGAAGATGGCCCGCAGCTCCTTGTTCTGGTCAAAGCCGCCCCCCGGCAATGATGCAACGGTACGGGACACGGTGGCCGTCTCCGGCGTCTCGTCCTCTCCCCCGTCCAGCCGCAGTCCGGAGGACACGTGGGCGTGGGCCGGGACCTCGTTCCAGGGCACGTTGTACCCGCCGCCGTGGGCGCAGAACACGGAGTCCGCCGGATTGTCCACGTCCCGCTCCGGGTCGTAGCCCAGGGCCGCCACCACGGCGGCCTGGTCGTGGCAGGGGAAGTAGCCCTTCAGGCTGCATTGCAGCCGTCCCAGGCCGCGGGTGTAGGCGGTGACCTGGGCGGCGTAGTCCCGGAGGCCCGCCACCGGCGCGTTGCCGGTGAGAACCGTCTCCGTCCCGGCGGTCTCCGGCGGGTCCGTCTCGCCGCCCATCTGCTGGATGTCGCTGATGGCCCGGCCCACGCAGGCGGCGGGCAGCTCCAGCCGGAAGCCGTACCATGGCTCCAGCAGGACGCTCTCCGCCTGCATCAAGCCCTGCCGCACCGCCCGGTAGGTGGCCTGACGGAAGTCGCCGCCCTCGGTGTGTTTCACGTGGGCGCGGCCCGCCAGAAGGGTGATCTTCATATCCGTGATGGGGGACCCGGTGAGGACGCCGGGATGCTCCCGCTCCTCCAGATGGGTCAGGATCAGCCGCTGCCAGTTCCGGTCCAGCTGGTCCTCCGGGCAGGCGGTGGCGAACTGCAAGCCGCTGCCCCGCTCTCCCGGCTCCAGCAGGAGATGGACCTCCGCGTAGTGCCGCAGGGGCTCGAAGTGGCCGATGCCCTCCACGGTATCCGCGATGGTCTCCCGGTAGACGATGCTCCCGGCGCCGAAGGCCACCCCCAGGCCGAACCGGTCCCGGATCTGCCGCTGCAAGACCTCCAGCTGCACCTCCCCCATCAGCTGCACGTGGATCTGCCGGGTCTGCTCCTGCCACAGGATGTGGAGCTGGGGGTCTTCCTCCTCCAGCTCCCGGAATTTGCCGAAGGCCGTGTGGGGGTCGCAGCCCTCCGGCAGCTGTACCTGATAGGTCAGCACCGGCTCCAGCACCGCCGGAGCGGCGGCGTCCTCGAAGCCCAGGCCCTGGCCCGGCAGGGTATGGCTCAGCCCCGTGACGGCGCACACCGTCCCGGCGGGGGCCTGGTCCGTGGTCTGGAACTTGGCCCCGGAGTACAGGCGCAGCTGGTCCGCCTTCTCCTCCCAGGCCGTCTCCCCCGTCCCGCCGGACAGGGGGCTTTCACTTTTAAGGTGCCGCCGGTGACCTTCAGCCACGTCAGACGGGCTCCCTGGGCGTCCCGGCTGATCTTGAACACCCGGGCCCCGAACTCCGCCGGATCGTCCGGCGCGCGGGTGTAGGTCCGGAGGCCCTCCAGAAATTCGTCCACGCCCTCCAGCTTCAGCGCGGAGCCGAACCACACCGGGAACAGTCTCCGCCGCCATATCAGGTCCGTCAGGTCGTCACGGGACACGGTCCCCGTCTCCAGATACCGCTCCAGCACCGTCTCGTCCCGGAGGGCGGCCTCCTCGGCGAAGTCCGGCCCCGCCGGGTGGAAGGCCACGCAGCCCTCGTCCAGATCCCGGCGGAGGCCCGCCAGAACGGTCTCCGCGTCGGCTCCCGCCAGATCCATCTTGTTGACGAACAGGAACACCGGCACGCCCCACCGCCGCAGCAGACGCCACACCGTCCGGGTGTGGCTCTGGACGCCGTCAGTGCCGCTGATGACCAGGATGGCGTAATCCAGCACCTGGAGCGTCCGCTCCATCTCGGCGGAGAAGTCCGCGTGGCCGGGGGTGTCCAGCAGCTGGAACTCGGCGTCCGGCAGCATCAGCCGGGCCTGCTTGGAGAAGATGGTGATGCCCCGCTCCCGCTCCAGGGCGTCGGTGTCCAGAAAGGCGTCCTGATGGTCCACCCTGCCCAGCTTCCGCAGACAGCCGCCCCGGTACAGCAGGGCCTCTGACAGGGTGGTCTTTCCCGCGTCCACATGGGCCAGGATGCCGATGACCAATCGTTTCATATCTCAAACCACTTTCGTATCGTCGCGCGTCCGGGACGGCCCCGGCTCCGCCGGACCGTCCCCCGCCTTGTCCTATTTGTTCTATTATGGCAGGTTTTCCCCGGTTGTTCAATGCCTATCTTTGCGCGCTTCCCCGTTTGCAAAAAATGCGCCCCGCATGGATGGCACGCCATGCGGGGCAAATGAGGGGAAGAAGGAGATCAGTCTCTGCTCCGGGGCCGCGGTCCCCCCGCGGACGATGCCGGAATAGTTAGGGGTCGCTAGCTCGTTCCCGGAAACAAACGGGCGTATCGCCCGTCTCCCGTTTGGTTAGCGTTTTCTAACTACACTGATACGATACCAGATCCCAGGCGGAATGTCAAGCGTCTCCCGGAATTTTTCCCCGCCGTCCTCCGGTGAGGGCCGGAAAATCCCCGGAAAAATGGCCCGGAGTCCCACTTTTTGTCTATTATTACCACAAATTTTCCAGGAAAATAGTTGTTTTTCCCATTGCGGAGCTTTATAATAGGATCCAGTCATACCGGCGTCCGCCGCCGGGACTGTGATTCCGGGATGTCTTTTCCCGAAAGGAGTTATCGATCATTATGCCTAGAAAGAAGAAAGATCTGACCGAGACGCTGGCCAATCTCAGCGACGCCACCATGGACGCCGTCAAGGAGGCCGCCGAGACCATGGGCGACGCCGCCACCGCCGTGGCCAAGATGGCCGAGCCCACCGTCAAGAAGGTCCGCCGCAAGACCGAGCCCGCCGTCAAGAAGGCGGAGAAGGCCATCAAGGAGACCAGCCGCAAGGCCACCGCCGCCCTGGTGCCCGAGGTCTTCGTTCAGTGGAACGGCCAGGAGGCCGGCTGCGCCGAGCTGGTGGAGAAGGCCAAGGCCGACTTCAAGGCCCAGAACAAGGGCGCCATCCGGTCCTGCAAGCTGTATATCAAGCCCGAGGACGGCGCCGCCTACTACGTCATCAACGGCAAGTCCGGCAAGATCGACCTGTAAGACCCCATTGAAAAGCGCTCCCCGGCCGCTGGCCGGGGAGCGCAGCTTGTCGAAAAACCCTGTCTGAAGGAAAAGAGTCCTTTTTTGCAGGGGGAGTACGAGGGGGCGGGAGCCCCCTCGTGTTGGATTGAATGCCTGCAAAAAACCTGTGTCAGCAGGCGTTTGCGCCGCGCAGCGGCAGCTTT
>JALFSO010000019.1 GCA_022778785.1 Dysosmobacter sp.
AATTTGCTGCCATGAACCTCAAAAAAATGGCAAGGTGGAAATGGAATGACTCTGCCCATTTCCTATTTTCGATTCTATTTTCCCGAATATGTGCTGAAAACCCGGTTGCCGCCTAATTGCGCAACCGGGTTTCTCGACAGGCTGCAGCGCCCACAGGGCGCTGGCTTTTTGCAAAGAATGGATTGAAGCATCACAGCTCCCCCCAACCGCCAATCCGGGAAAGGGGGCCAGGGGGAAACCTGCGGTTTCCCCCGGTTCTTTCGCCCACGGCGAAAGAATCCGCCGGAATCATTTTTCCGGCGGCGTGTACGTCGGAAAAATACTTTGACTCCAGCCGCCCTGGGCGGCGGCACCAGTGACCGACGTCACTGGTGAGGGGGAATCTAAAGGGGGGACGCAAGTCCCCCCTTTAAGCGCGTCAGCGCAATCAGCCCGGCGGCCAGGTCATATCCCGGCCGGAGAGTACATGGAAGTGCAGATGGGGCACGCTCTGGCCCGCCTGCTCCCCAATGTTGGACACCACGCGGTAGCTCTCGATCCCCTTCTCCCGGGTGATCTTGGCGATGACCTCAAAAATGTGGGCCACCACCGCGCTGTTGGTCTCGTCGATCCCGGAGACGGACTGGATGTGGGTCTTGGGAATCACCAGGAAGTGTGACGGAGCCTGGGGGGCAATGTCGTAGAAGGCATAGCACAGCCCGTCCTCATACACCTTGTTGCTGGGGATCTCCCCCGCGGCGATCTTGCAGAATAAGCAGTCAGACATGGTTCAAACCTCCCTTTTATGAAAATATGGCGCTGTTTCAGATGAATTGGTTCTGTGCCGGATCGTAGTGGTAGTCCAGAGCGGCCAGGGCACCGGAGATGTCACCGGCATCGGCGTCCAGCGCGGCGCACAGGTCCTCCAGACTGCTGTATTCATCCCGCAGCTTCGTGTTGACGAAGCTCAGTAAAATGACAGGGTCCTTGGGCAGCATGGGTCCTCTCCCCTTCTGCTCAGCCCAGCTTCTCGGAGACGAAGTCGTCCACGGAGGCCAGGGCGTTGTCCAGCTTCAGCAGATCGCTGCCGCCGCCCATGGCGCTGTCGGGCTTGCCGCCGCCCTTGCCGCCGCAGATGCCGGACACATACTTCACCAGATCGCCGGCCTTGATGCCCTTCTTGACGGCATCTTTGCCGCAGACGGCCAGGAACGTGATCTTCTCACCATTGACGGAGGCCAGGACGCCCACCACATTGGGCTCTTTGTCCCGCAGGAAGTCGCCCATCTGGCGCAGAGCGGCGGCATCCATGTTGTTGCGGATGGAGGTCAGGACCTTCTGACCCTTCACGTCCTTGGCGGACATCAGGAACTGCCGGGCCTCGCCCAGAGACGCCTCGGCCTTGAACTTATCCAGCTCATGGCGCAGCTCCTTGATCTCCGTCACCTGCTGCTGGATGCGGTTCTCCAGATCGCCCGGAGTGGTCTTCAGCATCTGCGCCATGTGGCCCAGCACCAGGTGGTTCTGCCGGATGGTCTCCAGCGTGGCCTTGCCCACGGTGGCCTCGATACGGCGGACACCGGAGGCCACGGAGCTCTCGGACTTGATGCGGAAGGGACCGGCCTTGGCGGTGTTGTCCAGATGGGTGCCGCCGCAGAACTCCATGGAGAAGTCGCCCATCTCCACCACGCGGACGGTGTCGCCGTACTTCTCGCCGAACAGGGCCACGGCGCCCTTCTGCTTGGCCTCCTCGATGGGCAGGACCTCCGTCACCACGGGATAGCCCGTCAGGATGGCGGTATTCACCAGCTCGTCGATCTGAGACAGCTGCTCGGGGGTGATGGCCTCGAAGTGGGTGAAGTCGAACCGCAGACGGTCGGGCTCCACCAGAGAGCCGGCCTGATGGACGTGGTCGCCCAGCACCTTCTTCAGGGCAGCGTCCAGCAGATGGGTGGCGCTGTGGGCACGCATGATGGCCTGACGGCGCTCCGTGTCGATGGCGGCACGGACGGTGCCGCCCACCTGGAACTGACCGGCGGTCACCTTGCCGTAGTGCATGAACTTGCCGCCCTTATTCTTCTGGACGTTGGTCACTTCAAACCGGGCGCCGTTCTCCCCGGTGATGACGCCCTGGTCGGCCACCTGGCCGCCCATCTCGGCGTAGAAGGGCGTCTGATCCAGCACCAGGATGGCGTCGGCGCCGGAGACCACCTCGTCCCGCAGCTCGTCCTCCGCCACGATGGCCAGGACCTTGCCGTCGGCCTCCGTGTGGTCATAGCCGATGAACTCCGTGGCGGGCATGTCGGAACCGAACTCGATGCCGGCCCAGCCCAGATCGCCTAGGGCCTCCCGGGCCTTCCGGGCGCGGATCCGCTGCTCCTCCATCTCCCTGTCGAAACCGGCGCGGTCCAGCGTCATGTCCTCGTCCTCCACCATCTCGGCGGTGAGGTCGATGGGGAAGCCATAGGTGTCGTACAGCTTGAAGGCGTCGGCGCCGGAGAACTCCGTCTCGCCCTTGGCCTTGTGGGCCGCCAGCAGGTCGGCGAAGATCTTCATGCCGCCGTCGATGGTCTTGGCGAAGTTCTCCTCCTCCGTGCGGACCACCTTGGTGATATAGCCCTGCTTCTCCCGCAGGTCGGGATAGGCGAACTCGTTCTCATGGATCACGGTCTCCACCACTTCATACAGGAAGGGACGGTCCACGCCCAGCAGCTTGCCGTGGCGGGCGGCCCGGCGCAGCAGACGGCGCAGCACGTAGCCCCGGCCCTCGTTGGAGGGCAGGATGCCGTCGCAGATCATCATGACGGAGGAGCGGATGTGGTCGGTGATGACCCGCAGGCTCACGTCGGTCTTGTGGCTCTCGCCGTAGTGGGCGTTGGTGATCTCGGAGACCTTGTTGGTGATGTTCATGACGGTGTCCACGTCGAACAGGGAGTTGACGTTCTGGACCACGCAGGCCAGACGCTCCAGGCCCATGCCGGTATCGATGTTCTTGTGGGTCATCTCCGTGTAGTTGCCCTCGCCATCGTTGACGAACTGGGAGAACACGTTGTTCCAGACCTCGATATACCGGTCGCACTCGCAGCCCACGGTGCAGCCGGGCTTGCCGCAGCCATGCTCAGGGCCGCGGTCATAGTAGACCTCGGAGCAGGGGCCGCAGGGACCAGCGCCGTGCTCCCAGAAGTTGTCCTCCTTGCCGAAGCGGAAGATCTTATCGGCGGGGATGCCGATGGTCTTGTTCCAGATCTCGAAGGCCTCATCGTCGTCCAGGTAGATGGAGGGATAGAGACGGTCCTTCTCCAGGCCCACCACTTCCGTCAGGAACTCCCAGCAGAAGGGGATGGCCTCCTTCTTGAAGTAGTCGCCGAAGGAGAAGTTGCCCAGCATCTCGAAGTAGGTGCCATGGCGGTCGGTGTGGCCGATGTTCTCAATATCGCCGGTGCGGATGCACTTCTGGCAGGTGGTGACGCGGTTCCGGGGGGGCTCCTCCTCCCGGGTGAACCAGGTCTTCATGGGGGCCATGCCGGAGTTGATCAGCAGCAGGCTCTTGTCGCTGGCCGGGGGGATCAGGGAGAAGCTGGGCAGCCGCAGGTGGCCCTTGCTCTCAAAGTAGCTGAGGAACATCTCACGAAGTTCGTTCAGCCCGTAATAGGGATGTGCCATAGTCGTTTTTCCTCCTGAAATTGAATTACCTTTTTACTCGTTCACGGGTCCCGGTGCACTCTGGTGCCTGCACAAGTCTCCCGCAATCAAAAAAGTCTCCGCCCCTGTCGGTTAGGGGCGAAGACTTGCTTCACGGTACCACCCTAATTATCCCCTTTTGCAGGGGCATCTTAGCCATCCGGTAACGGGGATGAACCGTTCCGCTCATCGCGGACTGCTCCAGAGCGGCTGCTTCGCGGCGTTGCAAGGGGCTCTCACCGTCTCCCCTCTCGCTGAGGTCCGTTTCGCAAAGCTGACTCTGTCATGGCGTTTTTCTGATGAACCAGAAATATTATAACCTTTTTGTCCGTTTTGTCAAGAAGGGTGCCGCTCTTTTTTGACGTGTTTCTTCCCCTTCACCATGACGCACTCTCCCGTGCGGGCACACTCCCCGCAGCCGCAGCAGGAGACCGCTCCGCTCTTATGGTTGTTGACCCGATACCAGAGACAGCCCGCGCCGCCCAATACCAGTCCCAGTATGATCCAAGTCGTCCATGTCATTCCGGATCTCCCCCTGTGTTTTTTTCGATCTTACCACGGAAAGGGCCTTTCAGTCAGTGGCATCCGCAACAAAACGGCTTTTCAATCAATATCAGACTCCAAAATGCATGGGCCGCGCGGCGCAACACAGCGGAATGCAGGGAGCGGACAGGCCGTTACGGAGACGCCGAACGCGGCGGACAGACTGGAATAGCCCCGGCGCTCAGGGCATGAAAAGACCTCCGGTGTCTGCCGGAGGTCTTTCGCTCGTTATCCCTCTTCCGCGATCTTGCGGCCCATGAGCGTGCCCATGACGGAGGCCATCATCAGGCCCCGGGTCCATCCGGAGCTGTCGCCCAGGCAGTGGAGGCCCTGGAGGCTGGTGTTGAAGTCCGTGTCCATCTTCACCCGGTTGGAGTAGAACTTCAGCTCCGGGGAATACAGCAGCGTCTCATAGGAGGCGAAGCCGGGCACCACATAGTCCATGGCCTTGATGAAGTTGATGATGTTGATCATGGCCCGGTAGGGCATGGCGGCGGTGATGTCGCCCGCCACGGCGTCCGGCAGGGTGGGCCGGATGTTGGACTGGGCCAGCTCCTTCTGCCACGTCCGCTTGCCGTCCAGAATGTCGCCGAACCGCTGGACCAGGATCTGGCCGTTGGCCAGCATGTTGGTCAGCTCGCCCACCTTCTGGGCGTAGGCGATGGGCTGGTTGAAGGGGACGCTGAAGTTGTGGGAGCACAGGATGGCCAGGTTGGTGTTGTCGCTCTTCAGCTCCTTGTAGGAGTGGCCGTTCACCACCGCCAGGTTGTTGTCGTAGTTCTCCTGGCTGACGAAGCCGCCGGGATTCTGGCAGAAGGTGCGGACCTTGTTCTTGAAGGGCGCCGGATAGCCCACCAGCTTGGACTCGTACAGCACCCGGTTCACCATCTCCATGATCTCGTTGCGGACCTCCACCCGGACGCCGATGTCCACGGTGCCGGGGGCATGGGCGATGTTGTGCTCCGCGCAGAGCTTCTCCAGCCAGTCGGCGCCGCGGCGGCCGGTGGCCACCACGGTGTGCCTGGCGTAGATCTCCAGATCCGTCTTGCCGTTGGAGATGGACACGCCCCTGCACACGTCATGCTCCAAAATCAGGTTGCTGCACTCATAGCCGAAGTACATCTCCACGCCGTGCTCCTGAAGATACCGCTCGATTCCCAGGTAGATGGTCTGCGCCTTTTCGGTGCCCATGTGACGGATGGGGCAGTCCACCAGCTTCAGGCCCGCCTGGATGGCACGGCGGCGGATCTCCTTCCGCTCCTCCTCATGCTCCAGGCCTTCGATATGCTCATCCGCGCCGAACTCCAGATAGATCTGGTCGGCGTAGTGGATGGTCTCCTGGGCCAGGTCCGCGCCGATGAGGTTGGGCAGATCGCCGCCCACCTCATAGCTGAGGGACAGCTTGCCGTCGGAGAACGCACCGGCGCCGGAGAAGCCGGTGGTGATATGGCAGTAGGGCTTGCAGTTCATGCACTTCTTCGTCTTGTCCTTGGGGCAGTGACGCTTTTCCACGCTCTGCCCCTTCTCCACCATGATGATCTTCTGCCTGCTGCCCTTCCGGATCATCTCCAGGGCGGTAAAGATACCGGCGGGGCCGGCGCCAACGATGACAACGTCCGCGTTCATAGTCTACTCTCCTTTAGTCGGTATATCTCTTCGTGGATCACTCACTGTTCGCTCACTTCTTTGGGGGACAAGTCCACCGCCCGCCGGACGATGGAATACGCCGGGACCGGACGGGGCAGCTTCATGGTGAATACCATCTGAGGCGTCCGTGGCTCCAGCAGCGTCAGACCGTCGGTGTCCCGCATCTCCGGCACGGTCATGGTAAAGGGCTTGGTGTCCGGCCCCACCACCTCCACCGTGTCCCCGGCGCGGAACTTATTCCGCAGGGACAGGGTGGCCGTCCCGTCCGGGGCGCAGTTGGTGACAAGTGCTGCCACTTGCCAGTCTCTGATGTACCGGGAATCCTGATAATACTGGCCCGGCTGGCCGTAGAAGAAGCCTGTGGAGTAGTGGCGGTGGCTGACATGCTCCACCTCGTCCCGCCACACCGGATCCAGCGGCTCTCCCGCCGCGACGGCGTCCAGACAGTGGCGGTACGCCCCGGTGACGATGGCCGCGTAGTAGGCGGATTTGGCCCGGCCCTCGATCTTCAGGCTGGCCACGCCGGCGTCCATCAAATCGTCCAGATGGTCGATCATGCACATGTCCCGGGAGTTCATGATGTACGTCCCCATCTCGTCCTCAAACACGGGGAAATACTCGCCGGGCCGCTTCTCCTCCATCAGGGCGTACTGGTAGCGGCAGGGCTGGGCGCAGGCGCCCCGGCTGGAATCCCGCCCGGTCATATAGTTGCTCAGCAGGCACCGGCCGGAGTAGCTGACGCACATGGCGCCGTGGACGAAGCACTCGATCTCCAGCTCTTTGGGCGTTTTCGCCCGGATCTCCCGGATCTCCTCCAGGGACAGCTCCCGGGCCAGGATCACCCGGCTGGCGCCCTGGTCGTACCAGGCCCGGGCACACTCGTAATTACAGATGCTGGCCTGGGTGGAGATGTGCCGCTGACAGTTGGGGGCGTACTTCCCCGCCAGCGTGAACACCCCCAGGTCGGCGCAGATGACGGCGTCCACCCCGGCGTCATTGAGACGTTCCAGATGCTCCGGCAGACGGGCCGCTTCGTTGTTCCGGGGCATGGTGTTGACGGTACAGTGGACCCTGACGCCGTGGTCATGGGCGAACCGCACCGCCTGAGGCAGCTCCTCCGCCGTGAAATTGCCGGCGAAGGAGCGCATCCCAAAGGTGGTGCCCGCCAGATAGACGGCGTCGGCTCCGTAGAGAACGGCCATTTTCAGCCGCTCCATATCTCCCGCAGGAGCCAGCAGCTCCGGTTTCATACGCTTATCCTCCATAGCTGCCGCTGTTCAGGAAGTTGTTGTGCTCCTGGAGGGTGGTGGAGAAGTGATGTCTTCCATCCGTGCCCAGGGCATAGTAGTAATAGTCCGTGGTGGCCGGGTTCAGTGCCGCGTCGATGGCCGCGATGCCGGGATTGGCGATGGGCGTGGGGGGCAGTCCGGCATACTTGTAGAGGTTGTACCTGGAGTCCATCTTCTTGTCCTCGTTGGTGATGCTGCCCTCGTGGTCCGGCAGGGCGTACAGCAGGGCCGCGTCGATGTTCAGCATGCCGTAGGTGCCGTGGCTGCCGGTATCCGCCAGACGGTTGTAGATCACCGAGGCGATGTTGGCCTGATCGGTGCCATCGGTCTCCTTCTCAATGAGGGAGGCGATGGTGATGATCTGCTTCAGGCTGTATTTGGAGGCCTCCACCTTCTCCATCCGCTCCCCGTCCATCTTGCCGCTGAAGTTGTACAGCAGGCGGTTCAGCGCGGAGCCGGGCTTTTCGCCCACGTAGAAATCGTAGGTGTCCGGGAACAGATAGCCCTCCAGACGGGACAGCTCATGGGAATTGTTGTCAATGAAGTCGTAGGAGAAATCATACTCCTTGGCGGCCTCCGTCAGGGCCTCCTCGGTGTTGACGCCCTTGCTGGCCAGCAGCGCGATGGTCTGCTCCACCGTGTAGCCCTCCGGAATGGTGACCCGGACCGTCTCCGCCGTCAGGTTGCCGGAGGAGTTGTGCATGGCCGTGATCAGGGCCACGTAATCCATGTCGCTGTTCAGGGTGTAGGTGCCGATGCCGATCTTCTCCTCCGCCTTGTCCACCCTGCCGAACAGCTTGAAGAACCACTTGTAGTTCACCAGCCCCGCGTCGTGGAGCTTGTCCGCGATGGAACCCAGATCGTCGTCAGACGTCACTTCTACGGCGGTCTCCACCGGCGTCTTATTGAACGCGCAGAAGTCGTTGATCAGCAGCCAGCCCACACCGGCCAGCACGGCGGATACCACCAGCACAAGCAGGATATAGAGAAACGGGTTCACCCGGCGTCTCCGCCGACGGCGGCGGTGCTCCGGCTGGGGCGCGGGACTTCCCGTCCCCTCCCGGACCCTCCGGGAATCCCAGCTTGCGGTATCCTGATTTCGATAATTGGACATACTCAACCTCCAATGGGCATCTTCAAATGACCCAAGCGATTTTTGATCAAACTGCGGCCGCAGGCGCATGGCCGCTCAGCCATTCCTGCGGAGAGAACTTTTTCATGGCCAAGTTCCCCCTGGAACGCAGGCGCATAGAATGGTTCAGAAACACAAGTGAGGTGACATTTATGTGCATGAACTCCGGAAATAACTGCTCCTGCCTGTGGCTGATCATCATCATCGTCCTGCTGTTCTGCT
The DNA here is from genome assembly GCA_022778785.1 of Dysosmobacter sp. GTDB lineage: Bacteria > Bacillota > Clostridia > Oscillospirales > Oscillospiraceae > Oscillibacter. The sequence goes on from JALFSO010000019.1 coordinate 8,494, forward strand.
GCTGCGGCAACGGCAATTGGGGCGGCAACAACTGCGGCAACGACTGCAACAACAACTGCTGCTGAGTTCCACATAGTCCGCGGGAACGGGGCGCTTCGGCGCCCTGTTCCGCCGTCCAGGACCGGGACAGGCTCACAGCAGCGTCCGGACCTGTTCCCAGACCTCGCCCTGGATATCCTCGATGGTCCGGGGCGCGCCGTCCCGGCCGCAGCGGATCACCGTCCAGCCGCAGAGCCGGGCCACCTCGTTGGCGTTCTCCCGGCAGCGGCGGAGATACGCCTCGTCCTGCTCATGGATGTCGGCTTGGGTGCCGGAGACGGCTTCCCGCTTCCGCATCATCTTCTCCGTCAGCTCCGTGGGCATATCCAAATACACCACCATATCCGGGGCCGGTAGGCCCAGAAGGCGGTACTCCAGATCGAACAGCCAGTCCAGATACGCCTTCCGCTCCCCCTCAGGGAGCTTGGACGCCTGATGGACGGCGTTGGACGTGGTGTATCGGTCGGCTACGATCAGTCCGCCGTCCTCGTAAAACGTCCCCCAATCCTGCTTCCAGGAGGCGTAGCGATCCATGGCGTAGAACAGCGACGCGGCATAGGCGTTGACGTCGCCGGGATGCTTCCCCAGATTTCCGTGGAGATACTCCTCCACCATGGCGGCGGAGGGCTTGCCGTACCGGGGGAAGGTGATCTTCCGAAAGGGATGGCCTTCCTCTTTCAGACGGCGGCACAGCAGCTCCGACTGGGTGGCCTTGCCGGAGCCGTCCGTCCCCTCGAACACGATGAGTTTTCCGCTCATTTCCGTCTCCCTTTCTCCCGGCGCACGTGGACCAGGAACAGGGGCAGCTTCATCATCCTTCCGATGCGCCGGGGCTCTTTGCACAGCCGGTAGAACCACTCCAGCCCGTGGTCGGACCAGAATTTCGGAGCCCGCTCCACCACGCCGGCGAACACATCCAGACTGCCGCCCAGGCCGCACAGGAGCTTCGCGCCGGTGGCATCGCCGTTCTTCTCCATCCACAGCTCCTGCTTCGGCGCGCCCAGGCAGACGAACACTGCGTCGGCGCCGCTGTGGCGGATTTCCTCCGCCACCGGGCCATCGTCCTTAAAATAGCCGTCGTGGGTGCCGGCGATCTGCAGACCGGGATACTGCTTGCGCAGATTCTCCGCCGCCTGCTCCGCCACGCCGGGCTTGGCCCCCAGCAGATACAGGGACAAGCCCTCCTCCGCCATTCTGCCCATGAGATGGGCGGCAAATTCAATGCCCGGCGTCTTCTCTTTCAGCGGCGTGCCCAGCATGGCCGCGCCCTTGATGACGCCGATGCCGTCCGGCAGCACCAGATCCGCGCCGTTGACGGCCCGCATGGCCGCCGGGTCCTCCCGGCAGACCTCCACGATCTCCGGATTGGGGGTCACCACATAGTGGGTCCCCTCCGCATGGAGCAGGCGGACGCCCTCGTCCACCGCTTCTTCCATTGTCAGATTATCGAATCCAACGCCCAAAACGTCGATCCGCATGAAATCACCTCGCATGATACGCATACAGTATGTATTATATCATAGTCATTCAGGCTTGTCCAATCCAAAATGAAGCGGGGACAAATGTCCCCGCTTCATCAGGCTGCCGAAAAAGTCCGATGGACTTTTTCGACAGCCTTCACAATGCCTCGCTTTTCTGCCCGCGCAGCGGGCCGAAAAGCTGCCGCTGCGCGGCGCAAACGCCTGCTGACACAGGCTTTTTGCAGGCATTCAATCGAACACGAGGGGGCTCCCGCCCCCTCGTACTCCCCCAGCAAAAAAGGACTCTTTTCCTTCAGACAGGGTTTTTCGACAAGCAGAACGCCCGCCGCGATCACGCGGCGGGCGTTTTCTCAGTCGTAGAACCCATCCGGGTGGCTGTCCTCGTCGAACAGGTGGTTGTAGGCCAGAATGCGGTAGGCTTCGTACAGCGTCCGGGCCTCCTCCGGCAGATCGTCCTCCCTGTCGGTGACGGTGCCGTCCGGCAGCATGAAGCCGATGGTGGTGGCCACCGGCAGTTGGGACATCATCTCCCAGTGGAGCTTCTGGTAGTCCGTCAGCTCCAGCCCCGCCAGATAGGCGGTGAGGGTGCCCAGATAGTTGGCGGAGATGGTCAGGTCCTCCGCCTCCGGGATGTCGTAGTTGGCCCAGATGAAGAAGGGCACCGCGTACTCCTGGAAGACCTCCTCCGTGGTGCGGTCGTCCAGATTCTTGCCGTACACCGCCTTGTAGAAGTCGCTGCCCAGAGGCGGCTGATGGTCGCCGAAGAACACCACCATGGTCCGTTCGTCGCTGGCACTGTAGTGCTCGATCAGCTCCCGGATGGCGTTGTCGCTCTCCTTCGCCAGGGACAGGTACTGGGCCACGGCGCTGGAGGAGGCACCGTCAGGGGCCGCCGCCTCCACGGAGCGGTCCAGATTGTTCCAGCCCTGGGCGTAGCCGCTGTGGTTCTGCATGGTGACGTTGAACAGGAAGGCGGGGCCCTCGGTCTCGTCGGTCCAGCGATAGAGCTGCTCATAGTCGCTGGAGTCGCTGACGTACTTCCGGATGAGCCGGGGGTTCTCCACGTCCTCCTGGTAGAACTGCCGGTCAAAGCCCATCCAGGGGTACACGGAGGTCCGGTTCCAGCCGGAGGACAGATAGGGGTGGAAGGCGATGGCGTGATAGTCCAGCTTCTTCAGCTGGGAGACCAGGGAGGGCATCCCGTCGTAGCAGTACAGTTGATAGGCCACGGTGGAGGAGGGCAGGAAGGCCAGGGAGTCCCCGGTGAGGAACTCGAACTCCACGTTGGCGGTGCCGCCGCCGGTGACGGGGGAGATCATGGTGCCCTTGACGGTGTTCTCCGTCAGGCTGTGGAAGAAGGGCAGCGGGTCCTCCGTCAGCTCCAGATTGGGGAAGGCGGCGGCCATGTCCGCAAAGGACTCGTTCATGATCACCACCAGATTCTCCGGCAGCTCCAGTCCGCTGGAGACAGCGGGCTGCTGATCGATCTCATCCGCCAGCTCCTGTGCCCGCTCCGCCGAATAGTCCTCCGGGGCGGAGACGAAGCTGTACCGCAGGGCGGTCATGAAGTTCAGCAGGAAGCCGTTGGCCTGGGTCTTCCACTGCTGGGCGTAGATGCCGATGGTGGGCAGCAGGGGCGTGCAGAAGAACACGTATAAGTACACGGCGATGGCCGTCCAGGAGGCGATGGCCGCCGGGAGCCGCAGCTTCTGCCGTCCCTTGGGGTGGAACACCAGATGGCCCAAGAGCAGCAGCACCCAGTACCCCGCCAGGATGCCGGCGGCGATCCAGACGTTTTTGTCCGGCGTGTAGTCGAAGTTCCCGGCCACATTGGCCGCGGTGCCGATGCTGAACAGGTCGCAGGGGAAGATGATGCGGCCCCGGAAGGTCAGCACGTAGTGGTTGGCCAGGGCAAACAGGAAGCAGGCCGCGGAGGCGGTCCAGGCGGCCAGACCCTTCCGGCCCAGCACCAGCCGGAACAGCCAGAAGATCAGATAGTACCACATCAGGTTCAGGGCCACCTGTTCCGTAGTCAGGGAGTGGAAGGGGTCGTTGTTGTTCAGGTACTCCACCATGAGATAGGTGAGCCAGGGGCCGATGACGAACACCGCCCGGGCGGCGGTCTCCCGGTGCAGCAGGAAGGCCCGCAGCCGCCGGAACCGGGGCGGACGGGGCGCCTCCGTCTCCTGGGAGACGCCCTCCGATGCTTCGGCGGGGGCGTCCGATACGGGGGTATCTGTGACGGGGGACTCTGCCACGGGGGCGTCCGGCACGGCGGCACCGCCGGTCTCCTCCGGGAATTCAATTGTGGGGGCAGTACCGGTGGTCAGCAGTTCCGGTTCCATACTTCATAGCTCCTCTCTGGGGGATATTGGAAAATCAAAAGGGAAAAAACGGCAGACGCCGCAGCGCCTGCCGTACATATGGTTCCTCTTACTTGTGCAGCAGGGGGGACAGGGGCTTGTAGATCAGGAAGCACAGCGCCACATCCAGCAGCCCCTTGCAGAAGGTGAAGGGCATGTTGAAGATGACGAGGCACTTGATGAGACTGTCGGCGGAGGGCAGGATGGCCTGGTACATACCGATGATGGCGTCCAGGGGCAGGCCGTAGCACACCACATAGGCGGGATAGACCAGGAAGTAGTTCAGGGGCACGGAGAGCACGGCCATGAGGACGGCGCCCGCCACGGAGCCGATGAGGGCGGTCTTCCGGGACTTCTTCCACTGGTAAATCATACCGGCGGAGAAGGCGAACACGGAGCCCATCAGGAAGTTGAACAGCTCGCCCACATAGGCGGAGGAGGTGCCCTTGATGAGGATGTGCAGCAGGTTCTTCAGGAACGTGACGGTGACGCCGTAGACGGGGCCCAGGGAGAAGGCCGCCAGCAGCTCCGGCAGATCGGAGATGTCCAGCTTCACGAAGGACGGGATCAGCGCCGGGATGGGGAACTCAATGAACATCAGGGCGAAGGCCACCGCGGACAGCATGGCTGTGACGGTGAGCTTGTGGGTGCGGGACATGGCGCTGGTGCGGCTTGCGGCGCGGACGGTGGGATCGGACATAATAAAACACTCCTTTTTACTGTCTGAAAACACCCTGGATACTTTGCGGGATCTCCAAGGTGAATCAACAGCAAAGGAGCGCACCAACGGCGCGCGGCTCCGCCGCACTCATCTTCTTCCATCCAGACTTCGGCACTGGGAAGGCCGTTACTGTCGGTCCCGGAGTTTCACCGGGTCAGCGGACGCGCCGAAGGACGCGCCGGTCGCGGACTGTACCGCCGGTGGGGAGTCGCACCCCGCCCTGAAGACAAAGAATTCAGTTGTTTTCTGACGGTAGTATACGACAGGATCATCGAAATTGCAACCCCCAAAATAAGCCTTTACAGGCAGAAACAGATGTTCTATAATAAAAGGCAAAAAGGGGGACGGCGCCGCGGCGGACCGTCCCGGAGGAAGGGGGGGGACCCGCCGTGCGGGGAAGACCGTCGTCGTGCAGCTTCACCGGCCACCGGCCCGGCAAGCTGCCCTGGAGATACAATGAGCGGGACCCCCGGTGCGTGGACCTGAAGCGCCGCATCCGGGACGCCGTGGACACCGCCTATCAGGAGGGCTACCGCCATTTCCTCTGCGGCATGGCCCAGGGCTGCGACCTCTATTTCTGCGAGTGTGTCCTGGCCCTCCGGGCCCGGCATCCGGACGTGACGGTGGAGGCGGCCATCCCCTGCCCCACCCAGGCGGCGGAGTGGCCGGAGGCGGAGCAGGTCCGCTACCGGACGCTGGTGCGGGCCTGCGATTACGAGACCATGGTGTCCGATCACTACACCCGGGACTGTATGCAGCGGCGGAACCGGTATCTGGTGGACCATGCGTCTCTGCTCATCGCCGTGTGCGACGGCACGGCGGGGGGCACCCGGTACACCGTGGAATACGCCCTGCGGCAGCGGGTGAACGTGGTGGACCTGCCGGTGGTGGTGACGGCGGCGGAAAAAAATCCGCAGCGCCGGGAACTTTTCTGATTCTCCGTCCGTCTGTATCTCCAGAACATGAAACAAAAGGAGAAGCCCATGAAAAAAAGATGGATGACACTGATGCTGGCTCTGGCCCTGGCGGCCGCCCTGACGGCCTGCGGCGAAAAGGACGGCGCCGCGTCCTCCGGCCCGGACGTCTCTGTCCCCGCGGCGGGAGACGTATCCCTTCCGGCGGAGAGCGACGAGGAGACGGCGGAGCCGGAAGACCAGCAGCCCGAGGGCGAACAGAGCGAAGACCAACAGCCTGCGGACCAGCAGCCCGCCGCCCCGTCCCAGCCGGAGAGCAAGCCCGCGGAGAAGCCCACCTCCACGCCGGACAAAAAGCCGGACAATGGCAGCGGCCAGTCCGGCTCCTCCAACGGCGGCAGTTCCTCCTCCGGCGGTACGGAGACGGCCCAGTCCGTGGATCTGGCGGCGTTCTATGAGACCGTCAGCGCCGGGGACAACTTCCCGGCCATGGCCGCCCTCACCGGCGACACCCTGGACGCCCTGTATCCCGGCCTGAACGATCTGAAGCCCAGGCAGTGCCTGGTGTACACCCCCATGATCTCCGCCGTGGGGGCGGAGATCGCCCTGGTGGAGACGGCCTCCGCCGGCGACGTCCAGACGGTGAAGGACATCTTCCAGTCCCGGATCGACTACCAGATCGAACAGGGGGCCTTCTACCCTGCCACGGTGGAGGCGTGGAAGAACAGCACGCAGATCGTCTCCAACGGGACCTATGTGATGCTGGTGTGCATGAACGGCGGCTGCGACGGCATCGTCAGCAGCTTCAACGCCCTGTTCGCGTAAACATTCTCCATGAAACGGCAAGGACCGTCCTGCCTGATGGCGGGACGGTCTTTGATTTTCCGGACACCGGGGCTCATCGCTTGTCGCCAGGCTTGAAGATCAGGGCCATCACCACGCCGAACACCACGGCGGCGGCGATGCCCCCGGCGGTGGCGGTGAGCCCGCCGGTGAAGACACCCAGCCAGCCCTTCTCCGCCACGGCCTTCTGCACGCCCTTGGTCAGGGAGAAGCCGAAGCCCGTCAGGGGGACGGTGGCCCCGGCGCCGCCCCAGTCGGCGATGGGCTGGTAGACCCCTACGGCCCCCAGAAGGACGCCTGCCACCACGTAGCCCGTCAGGATGCGGGCGGGGGTCAGCTTTGTCTTGTCGATGAGGATCTGTCCGATGGCGCAGAGGATGCCGCCGCAGAGAAACGCGTTGACGTATTCCATAGAGATGCCTCCCAAGGTTTTCTGGGGTCAGTGTGCCCGGAACAGGAGAGATTATACGGATGGACAAAGAGCCGGGCCGTCATTCCGACGGCCCGGCTCTCAGGCGTTGCGTTTGTTTGATGCTCCGGGCAGAGGTTATCTTCTCTGATCCTGGAGGGCGTCGTAGTCGATCTCGCCGGTGCGGACCTTCACGGCGTTCTCCACGTTGTAGACGAAGATCTTGCCGTCGCCGGTGTTGCCGGTGTACAGCGCCTTCTGGGCGGCGGCCACCACCAGACCGGGAGACACCTTGGAGACCACGATATCCACCTGGATCTTGGGGAACAGGTTCATGCTCATCTCGACGCCGCGGTACTGGCCGGTCTTGCCCAGCTGCTCGCCGCAGCCCATGACGTTGGAGACGGTCATGCCGGTGACGCCGATGGCGGCCATGGTGTCCCGCAGGATGCCGAAGCGCTCCTCGTTGCAGATGATGGAGACCTTGGTCATCTTGGGGGCCTCGCCTTCCACGGTGACGGTGGAGGGGCTCAGCTTGGTGGGCTCCAGACCGGAGATGTCCACGGGGCCACTGAGGGTCTCGCTGCCCAGGACGCCGGGGGCGGAGGGCAGGAAGTCGGCGTAGGCGGAGGTCAGGCCGTGCTCGGTGACGTCCAGGCCCATGATCTCCTCCTCGGCGGAGACCCGCAGGCCCACGGTGGCCTTGATGACCTTGAAGACGACGGTCATGACGATGGCGGTGTAGAGGGCCACGGAGGCGAAGCCCAGGATCTGGACGCCCAGGTGGGCGAAGCCGCCGCCGTAGAACAGGCCGCTCTCGGTGTTGAACAGGCCGTCGGCCACGGTGCCCCAGATGCCGTTGGCACAGTGAACGCCCACGGCGCCTACGGGATCGTCGATGTGCAGCTTGAAGTCCAGCAGCTCCACCACCAGGACCACCAGGATACCGGCCACGATGCCGATGATGAAGGCACCCAGGGCGTCCACGGTGGCGCAGGGGGCGGTGATGGCCACCAGACCGGCCAGGGAGGCGTTGAGGCACATGGACACGTCGGGCTTGCCGCTCTTGACCCAGGTGAAGATCATGCAGGCCACGGTGGCGGCGGCGGGGGCGATGGTGGTGTTGCCCAGGATCCAGGCCATCTGGGCGGGATCGGAGGCGGCGGCGCCGTTGAAGCCGTACCAGCAGAACCACAGGATGAAGCAGCCCAGAGCGCCCAGGGTCAGGGAGTGACCGGGAATGGCGTGGACCTCCACGGTGCCGTCGGATTTCTTGGTGTACTTGCCGATGCGGGGCCCAAGGATGATGGCACCGATGAGGGCCGCGATGCCGCCCACCATGTGGATGACGGTGGAACCGGCGAAGTCCACGAAGCCCAGGTTGGCCAGCCAGCCCTGTCCGTTCCACACCCAGCCGGCCTCGATGGGATACACCACGGCGCTGATGACGGCAGAGTAGATGCAGTAGGACAGGAACTTGGTGCGCTCGGCCATGGCGCCGGAGACGATGGTGGCGGCGGTGGCGCAGAACACCAGCTGGAAGAAGAAGTTGGACCAGTTGAACCCGTAGAAGTCGGTGAACAGCTGGTAGTCCGGCATACCGATGACGCCGAAGAAGTAGTTTTCACTGTTCATGATGCCGTAGCCCAGGAACATGAAGACCACGGTGCCGATGCAGAAGTCCATCAGGTTTTTCATGATGATGTTGCCGGCGTTCTTGGCGCGGGTGAAGCCGGTCTCCACCATGGCGAAGCCGCACTGCATGAAAAACACCAATACCGCTCCTACCAAAAACCATACTGACATGTCCATAAGATCTTTCCCCTTTCGTAAAACACACGTTTCGCTGGAAAAATAAAAAAGCAGGGGCGCCTGAGAGTTCAGAACTCTCTCAGGCGCCCTTGCCTTTTTGTTGGAGACACTTTAACACGATTAGACCGCCACCGTCAACCGGCGAATTTGCCAAGACTCTTGTGATTGTGCTCAAAAAGTTCTCTGAAAATTATATATTCTGACGGCAGATGATGGACGGAAGCATCAGACAAGATTCGTGTAGCCGATGAGGTACTCGTCCACCTCGGCGGCGGCGGCCCGCCCCTCGGCGATGGCCCACACCACCAGGGACTGGCCCCGGCGCATGTCGCCGGCGGCAAAGACCTTCTCCACGCTGGTCCGGTAGGACCCCTCCTGCGTTTTGACGGTCCGGTCCTGCTCCACGCCGAAGGCGCGGCAGACGTTATCCTCGCACCCGGCGAAGCCGGTGGCGCCGATGAGCAGATCGCAGGGCAGGGTGTCCCCGGCGGTGGTGACCACGCCGGTGAGCGCGCCCTGTTCGTCTTTGATCAGTTCCCGCACCTGGACGCCGAACCGGCGGGGGTCCTCTCCCAGGACGGCCAGAGCCTCCTCATGGGCGTAGTCCAGGGACAGAGCGCCGTCCTTGTCCAGATAATCCGCCTCCGGACGGCGCACCAGCTGCACCACGGACCGGCAGCCCTGGCGCAGGGCGGTGGCCACGCAGTCGCTGGCGGTGTCGCCGGTGCCGATGATCACCACGTTTTTCCCTTCGCCGGAGGGGATGGCGGGGGTCTCGCCGAACTGCTGGCGCTCCACGGCGGCCTTCAGGAACTCCGTGCCGTAGCAGACACCGGCCACGCCCTCAGCGTCCAGGCCCAGGGGACGGGGCTTTCCCGCGCCGCAGCACAGCACCACGGCGTCGTACTCCTCCAGCAGGCGGCGGGCGGTTTTGGGGTCGGCGGCGTCCACGCCGGTGACGAAGCTGACGCCCTCGTCGGTCATCAGGTCGATGCGCCGCCGGACCACGGACTTGGGCAGCTTCATGTTGGGGATGCCGTAGGTCAGCAGACCGCCGGCATGGGCCTCCTTCTCCACCACGGTGACGGAGTGGCCCCGGTGATTCAGCTGGTCCGCCACGGCCAGACCGGCGGGGCCGGAGCCGACGACGGCCACCTTCTTGCCGGACCACTGGGGCGGACGCCGCCGCTTGACGCGGCCGTTGGCGAAGCCGTCCTCGATGATGCACAGCTCGTTGTCCCGGATGGTGATGGGGCTGCCGTAGATGCCGCAGACGCAGGCGTCCTCGCAGGGGGCGGGGCAGACCCGTCCCGTGAACTCCGGGAAGTTGTTGACCTTCAGCAGCCGGCTCAGGGCGTGGCCCAGATTGCCGGACATGATCATATCGTTCCACTCCGGGATCAGATTGTGGAGGGGGCAGCCGAAGGTCTTGCCCTCCCAGATCATGCCGGACTGGCAGAAGGGGACGCCGCAGTTCATGCAGCGGGCGCCCTGCTGGGCCCGGGTGGGCTCCGGCAGGGGCAGGTGGAACTCGTCCCAGTTCTGAACGCGCTCCTCCGGCGGGATGGCCGGGACGTCCCGGCGGGTATATTCCAAAAATCCAGTGGGTTTTCCCATGATCGTACTTCCTCCTTATGCCTTCGTGCTGGCGTAGAACGCCTCGACTTCCGCCTGTTCCCGGCTCATGCCCCTCTCCTCCAGCTGCGCGATGGAGCGGATCATCCGGTCGTAGTCCCGGGGCATGATCTTCTTGAAGCAGGGGATGTAGGACTTGAAGGCGGCCAGGATCTGCTTGCCCTTGGGAGAGCCGGTGGCGGCCACGTGCTCCTCAATGAGGGTCCGCAGCTCCTGGATGTCGTGGTTCTCCGTCAGGGTGTCGATGATGACCTGGTCTTTGTTCAGGCGCATGTACAGGTCATGGTTCTCGTCCAGCACGTAGGCGATGCCGCCGGACATACCGGCCGCGAAGTTCCGGCCCGTGGGGCCCAGGATGGCCACCCGGCCGCCGGTCATGTACTCGCAGCCGTGGTCGCCCACGCCCTCCACCACGGCCACCGCACCGGAGTTCCGGACGCAGAACCGCTCACCGGCGCAGCCGTTGATGAAGACCTTGCCGCTGGTGGCGCCGTACAGGGCCACGTTGCCCACGATGATGTTCTCACTGGCCTCGAATTTGCTGGTCTTCGGCGGATACAGCACCAGCTTGCCGCCGGAGAGGCCCTTGCCGAAGCCGTCGTTGCAGTCGCCCTCCAGCACCAGGGTCAGGCCTTTGGGGATGAAGGCGCCGAAGGACTGTCCGCCGCCGCCGTGGCAGGTGACCACGTAGCTGTCGTCCGGCAGGGAATTGCCGCACTGACGGGTGATCTCGGAGCCGAACAGGGTGCCGAAGGCCCGGTCGGTGGAGGACACGTTCAGGTCCAGCTTGCCGGTCTTCTTGCCCCGGAGGCTCTTGCCCAGCTTCTCCAGCAGGACGCTGACGTCCTTGGTCTTCTCCAGATGGAAGTCGTACACGGCGGAGGGGTCGAAGTGGGGCGGGTTCTCGCCGTAGGGATGGTCCAGAATGAAGCTGAGATCCAGGGTCTCCGCCCGGTGGGTCACCAGCTTCTCCCGGACCTGCAGCAGGTCGCTGCGGCCGATCAGCTCCTCCACGGTGCGGATGCCCAGCTTGGCCATGTACTCCCGCAGCTCCTGGGCCACGAAGTACATGAAGTTGATGACGTACTCCGGCTTTCCGGCGAACCGCTTCCGCAGCTGGGGGTTCTGGGTGGCGATACCGGCGGGGCAGGTGTCCAGATTGCAGACCCGCATCATGCAGCAGCCCATGGTCACCAGGGGGGCGGTGGCGAAGCTGAACTCCTCGGCGCCCAGCATACAGGCGATAGCCACGTCCCGGCCGGTCATCAGCTTGCTGTCCGCCTCAATGACGATCTGGTTCCGCAGGCCGCTCTCGATGAGGGCACGGTGGGTCTCCGCCACGCCCAGCTCCCAGGGCAGGCCCGCACCGTGGATGGAGTTCTTGGGGGCGGAGCCGGTGCCGCCGTCGTAGCCGCAGATCAGCACCACCTGGGCGCCGGCCTTGGCCACGCCGGAGGCGATGGTGCCCACGCCGGACTCGGAGCAGAGCTTCACGCTGATGCGGGCGTGGCGGTTGGCGTTCTTCAGGTCGTAGATCAGCTGGGCCAGGTCCTCAATGGAGTAGATGTCGTGATGGGGCGGCGGGGAGATCAGGGCCACACCGGGGGTGGAGTACCGGGCCTTGGCCACCCAGGGATAGATCTTCTTGCCGGGCAGCTGGCCGCCCTCGCCGGGCTTGGCGCCCTGGGCCATCTTGATCTGGATCTCGTCGGCGCTGTTCAGGTACTCGCTGGTGACGCCGAAGCGGCCGGAGGCCACCTGCTTGATGGCGGAGTTCCGCTCCGTGCCGAACCGGGCGGGGTCCTCGCCGCCCTCGCCGGAGTTGGACTTGCCGCCGATGCGGTTCATGGCGATGGCCATGCACTCATGGGCCTCCTGGGAGATGGAGCCGTAGCTCATGGCGCCGGTCTTGAAGCGCTTCACGATGGACTCTACCGGCTCCACCTCGTCGATGGGGATGCCGCCGTCGGGATCGTACTTGAAGCCCAGCAGGCCCCGGAGGGTGTGGGGCTTGTCGGCAAAGTCCACCAGGGCGGAGTACTCCTTGAAGGTCTCGTAGCTGCCCTCCCTGGCGGCCTTCTGCAAGAGCAGAATGGTCTTGGGGGAGTACATGTGGTCCTCCTTGTCGGGACCGGACCGCAGCTTGTGGGCGCCCATGGAGTTCAGAGTGGTGTCGTAGCCCAGGCCCAGGGGGTCAAAGGCCTGGTTGTGGTTCCACTCCACGCCCTCGCCGATCTCCTCCAGACCGATGCCCTCCACGCGGCTGACGGTGTTGGTGAAGTACTTGTCGATGACGGTGTGGTTGATGCCCACGCACTCGAAGATCTGGGCGGACTGATAGGACTGGATGGTGGAGATGCCCATTTTGGAGGCGATCTTCACGATGCCGTGGAGGACGGCGCTGTCGTAGTCGTCGATGGCGGCGCCGGGGTCCTTGTCCAGTAGGCCGATGGACACCATCTCCTCCACGCACTCCTGGGCCAGGTACGGGTTGATGGCGGTGGCACCGTAGCCCAGCAGGGTGGCGAAGTGATGGACGTCCCGGGGCTCGGCGCTCTCCAGGATCAGGGAGACGGCGGTGCGCTTCTTGGTGCGCACCAGATACTTCTGGAGGGCGGACACCGCCAGCAGGGAGGGGATGGCCACGTGGTTCTCATCCACGCCCCGGTCGGACAGGATCAGAATGTTGGCGCCGTTGCGGTAGGCCCGGTCGCAGGTGACGTACAGCCGCTCCACGGCGTTCTCCAGGGGAGAGCCCTTGTAGTACAGCAGGGAGATGGTGGCCACCTTGAAGCCGGGCTTGTTCATGTACCGGATCTTCATCAGGTCCACGGAGGTGAGGATGGGGCTGGCGAGCTGGAGCATGGTGCAGTTCTCCGGCTGCTCCTGAAGCAGGTTGCCGCTGGAGCCCACGTAGATGGTGGTGTCGGTGACGATCTCCTCCCGGATAGCGTCGATGGGGGGATTGGTCACCTGGGCGAAGAGCTGCTTGAAGTAGTTGAACAGGGGCTGATGGACCTCGCTGAGTACCGCCAGGGGGATGTCCGCGCCCATGGCGGAGGCGGGCTCCGCGCCGGTGCGGGCCATGGGAAGGATGGAGTCCTTCACCTCCTCGTAGGTGTAGCCGAAGGCCTTGTACAGCCGGTCCCGCATGTCCTGGGAGTGCTTCTCCACCCGGCGGTTGGGGATGCTCAGGTCCTTCAGATAGACCAGATGGGCGTCCAGCCACTCGCCGTAGGGCCGCTGGTGAAAGTACTTCCGCTTGATGTCCTCGTCGTCCACCAGCTTTTCCTTCACCGTGTCCACCAGCAGCATCTTGCCGGGGCGTAGCCGGGACTTCTTCACGATGCGGGCGGGATCGATGTCCAGCACGCCCACCTCGGAGGAGAGGATCAGATAGTCGTCGTCGGTGATGTACCACCGGCAGGGCCGCAGGCCGTTGCGGTCCAGCACGGCGCCCACGGTGTCGCCGTCGGAGAAGACGATGGCGGCGGGGCCGTCCCAGGGCTCCATCATGGTGGCGTAGTAGTGGTAGAAGTCCCGCTTCTCCCGGTCGATCTGCCGGTCGTTGGCCCAGGGCTCGGGAATGCACATCATCACCGCCTGGGGCAGCTCGATGCCGTTCATCATCAGGAACTCCAGGGTGTTGTCCAGCATGGCGGAGTCGGAGCCGCTCTGGTCCACCACCGGGAGGATCTTGTCCATGTCGTCCTCCAGGACGGCGGAGCACATGGTCTCCTCCCGGGCCAGCATCCGGTCCACGTTGCCGCGGATGGTGTTGATCTCGCCGTTGTGGAGAATGTAGCGGTTGGGATGGGCCCGCTCCCAGCTGGGAGTGGTGTTGGTGGAGAACCGGGAGTGGACCAGGGCGATGGCGCTCTCGCAGTCCGGGTCCGTCAGGTCCGCGTAGAACTTCCGCAGCTGCCCCACCAGGAACATGCCCTTGTAGACGATGGTCCGGCTGGAGAAGGAGGGGATGTAGGTGTTGTTGTTGGACTGCTCGAACTCCCGGCGGGCCACATACAGCTTCCGGTCGAAGTCCAGGCCCGGCGCGCAGTCCGCCGGACGCTTCACGAAGCACTGGCAGATGGTGGGCATGCAGTCCAGCGCCCGCTGACCCAGAACCTCCGGGTGGGTGGGTACATTCCGCCAGCCCAGGAATTCCATGCCGCCCTTGGCCACGATGATCTCCAGCATCTTCTTGGCCTGAGCCCGCTTGAGGTCGTCGTTGGGGAAGAAGAACACGCCTACGCCGTAGTCGCGCTCGCCGCCCAGAACGATGCCCTCCGCCGCCGCGGCCTTTACCATCAGCTTGTGGGGGACCTGGATCATCAGGCCCACGCCGTCGCCGGTTTCACCGGCGGCGTCCTTGCCGGCGCGGTGTTCCAGCTTTTCCACGATCTTCAGAGCATTGTCCACAGTCTCGTAGGTCTTGATGCCGTGGATGCTGACGACGGCGCCGATGCCGCAGGCGTCATGCTCAAATTCCGGGCTCCAGGGCCCGGGGGTTCTCTGCTCGGCCATTGGGAATCTCTCCTTTGTGTTTCATTGGTCGGGGGGAACGATTTATGTAATTCCCGAACCGGGAATTCTGACGGGTGAGACACGAACGGCCGCCTCAGCGGCCGTAGGTGTTGATGATGTACTGGGCGGTCTCCACCATGCGCAGGCCCGTGTCCATGCTGCGCTTCTGCAAAAAGCGATGGGCCTCGCTCTCCGTCATGCGGTTGACGTTGATGAGCAGCTCCTTGGCCCGGTCCACCACCTGCTGTTCCGAGGCCCGGCGCTGGATCACCGGCGGATGGAGCTGCTTTTCCTCCAGCTCCCGGATCATCCGGAGGGAGGAGAAGAAGTCCGCCCGGGCCACCGGCGTGGGCAGCTTGTAGAGATTGTCTCCGCCGCACATGTCCAGATACACCGGGGAGGTCACCACCAGCAGGGCGGCGGTGCCCCGCAGGGACGCGGCCAGGTCTCCGGCGGTCATATCCCGGAGCTTGAAGCCGCAGATCACCACGGCGGAGCCCAGCTTCCGGACGGCCCGGATGACATCGGCGCCGGAGAAACAGCACACCGCGGGACGGCAGCCGCCGGACTCCAGGATCTTGGAGATGCGGCGCTGCGCTTCGGCGTTGGCGAACGCAACGATGATCCTGTCCGTATGGCATCGACCTCCTTTGGCGGTGTTTTGATGAAGCGGTTCTCCCGGAGGCGTCTGCGCGGCGCCTGCGGGTATGTTCCGGCGGCGGGATCAGTAGGTGATGAGATAGTGCTCCAGCTCCCAGCGGGTGATCTGGTTGCGGTACTCGGTCCACTCCCGCTGCTTGCCCTGGATGTACTGCTCAGTGATGTGGCTGCCCAGGGTGCCGGTGATGACGCTGTCCCGCTCCAGGGCCTCCACGGCCTCCTCCAGGGTAGAGGGCAGACGGCGGATGCCCCGGGCGTCCTTTTCCGCCTGGGACAGGGCGAACAGGTTCTCCGTGGTCTCCGGCGGCGGGGTCAGGCCCCGCTCGATGCCGTCCAGGCCCGCCGCCAGACAGGCGGCCAGAGCCAGATAGGGGTTGCAGGACGGATCGGGGCACCGCAGCTCCAGCCGGGTCTCCTGTCCCCGGGGGGTGGGGACGCGGATCAGGGCGGAGCGGTTCCCGGCGGACCAGGCGATGAAGCAGGGGGCCTCGAAGCCGGGGACGAACCGCTTGTAGGAGTTCACCAGGGGGTTGGTCAGGGCCACGAAGCCGGGGGCGTGCTCCATCAGACCGGCCAGGAACTGATAGGCCAGGGTGGACAGCTGCTTATCGCCGCTCTCGTCGTAGAAGGCGTTTTTTCCGTCCCGGAACAGGGACATGTTCACGTGCATCCCGGACCCGGCGGTGCCGGCCACGGGCTTGGGCATGAAGGTGGCGTGAAGGCCGTTCTGCTGGGCCAGGGTCTTGACCGCCAGCTTCAGCGTCATGATGTTGTCCGCGGCGGTGAGGGCCGGGGCGTATTTGAAGTCGATCTCATGCTGGCCCGCCGCCACCTCATGGTGGCTGGCCTCGATCTCGAAGCCCATCTCCTCCAGGGCCAGGCAGATCTCCCGGCGGGTGCCCTCACCGTGATCCAGGGGACCCAGGTCGAAATAGCCCGCCCGGTCGCTGGTCCGGATGGTGGGATCGCCGTTCTCGTCGGTCTGGAACAGGAAGAACTCGCACTCGGGACCGGCGTTGAACTCCAGGCCCATGGCCTCCGCCCGGGCCAGAACCCGCTTCAGCACCCCCCGGGGATCGCCCACGAAGGGGGTGCCGTCGGGGTTGTGGACGTCGCAGATCAGCCGGGCCACCTTGCCGTACTGGGGCCGCCAGGGCAGCACCGTGAAGGTGTCCAGATCCGGCCACAGGTACTGGTCCGACTCCTCAATGCGGACGAAGCCCTCAATGGAGCTGCCGTCCATCATGATCTGGTTGTTGACGGCCTTTTCGATCTGGGACGCGGTGATGGCCACGTTCTTCATCTGTCCGAAGATATCCGTGAACTGCATCCGGATGAACTGAACATCCTCCTCCGCCACCATGCGGAGGATGTCCTCTTTGGTATACTTGCTCATGAATACACAGTCTCCTTTCGGCCGGGGATTTCTGTTGTATGATCGGTTTACCAGGGCCGGACGCCGGATGGGCGCGGCCTCCGGATATGAAAAAAGAGCGCAGGGGCACCTCAAAGAGAAGCGCCCTTGCCCTCTTTCCTGCATTATAGTACCATGCAGGAATCCACGTCAAGACTTGCAAAAAGCCAATTGACGGATTTTGGAGCACCCTCCAAAATCCGAAAATATCCACAAAAATCTTTGTATAATTTCCATATTTATACGAGCGGCCTGCATGAGAGGCGCTATTTCTTGCAGGACAGACACACCGCGTGGCAGATGCCCGGGATGGATTCCCCCTGGAAGCTGGAGGTGGGGGACAGCAGGGCGCCGGTGGGGGCGAATACCACTCGCTTCCAGCGCCCGGCCCGCATGCCGGAGAGAACGTACCCGTTGAGGACGGCGGCGGAGCAGCCGCAGCCGGAGGCCCCGGCGTGCATGTCCTGGTTCTTCCGGTCGTACAGCAGCATGCCGCAGTCGAAGTAGTTGCCGGTGAGGTCCAGGCCGTCCCGGCGGAAGAAGTCCAGGACGATGGCGTGGCCCAGCTCTCCCAGGTCGCCGGTGAGGATCAGGTCGTAGTCCCTGGGGGTGGTGTGGGTCTCCCGGAACAGGGCGGTGAGGGTCTTGTAGGCCGCCGGGGCCATGGCCGCGCCCATGTTATTGGCGTCGCAGATGCCCAGGTCCTCGATGGTGCCGCAGGTGACGTGGGTGACGTAGGGTCCCGGCCCCTCCGCCGCCAGGATGGTGCAGCCCGCGGCGGTGGCGGTCCACTGGGCGGCGGGGGGACGCTGGTTGCCGTAGGGCACCGGCATCCGGTACTGCCGCTCCGCGGTGCAGAAGTGGGAGGAGGTCAGGGCGGCGCACCGCTCCGCGAAGCCGCCGTCGATGAGCAGCGATGCCAGGGACAGGGACTCCCCCATGGTGGAGCAGGCGCCGTACAGCCCGTAGAAGGGGATGCCGAAGTCCCGCAGGGCGAAGGAGGAGCCGATGCACTGGTTCAGCAGGTCCCCGGCCAGGATATAGTCCAGCTGCTTGCTCTCCAGCCCTGCCTTTTTCAGGGCGTTCTCCAGCACCCGCTTCTGCATGACGGACTCCCCCTGCTCCCAGGTCTTCTGACCGAAGAAGGAGTCCTCGTTCAGCTCGTCGAAGCTGTCCGCCAGAGGGCCGTTTCCCTCGAACTTTCCGCCGATGTTGGCGAAGGACACCACGGAGGGCGGCGCGGCCAGCGCCACGGTCTGCCGTCCCATTCGCTTTGTGGACAATGAAATCACCTCATGTTTCAATGTTGCTATCCAGTGTTCCCCCCACGGCGGCAAAATATGAAATCTCAGACCGGAAAACCGGCAATTTTTATCCAAAGAAAGCGCAAAAAATGACTGTACATCATTTTCCGGAAGTGGTATAATCTCCTTTCAATGGAAATCTGACGCGGCCCGGAGAGACGAACGCCGCGGGAAGGGAAGGAAGACTATGAGCGAGCATATGCGGACCTTCGGCTACCTCTGTCCCCAGTGCGGACGGACGGTGATGGCCAGCCGCAGCCTGGAGGCCCTGGAGGCGTCCAACGCCGAGGTGGCCTGCGAGGAGGGGGACTCCGCCCTGGAGGTGAAGTTCGACGGGGAGAAGTACCATATCTACGTGCCCTGCGGCATCTGCGGGGAGACCCATGAGGCGGTCTGCACCCCGGAGCAGCTGACGGAGGGACCGGGCATCGGCCTGGCCTGTGCCAAGACCAAGCAGTTCTCCTGCTTCATCGGCACGGAGGGCATTGTGGAGAAGAACCTGCGGGAGATGGCGATCCTGGCGGAAAAGGAGAAGCAGAGCGAGGACGGCGCCGGTCCGGAGGCCTTCGCCGACAGCGTCATCATGTACGAGGTGCTGTCGGAGCTGAAGGAGATCGCCTCCCGGGACAAAGGCATCACCTGCGGCTGCGGCTCCGCCCGGTACGGCATGGAGATCCGCCGCAGCGCGGTGGATCTGGTGTGCCGGGACTGCGGCGCCAAGCTCCGCATCCCCGCCGCCACCGACAGCGATCTGGATGATCTGTGCTGCCACCTGCGGCTGGTGATCCCCGGAAAGAAATAAATCGTATCGCCCGCCGTTTCAGGCGGGCGCGGAAAGGACCCGACCGACATGATCTCACTGTTATCCCGTATTTTCATCCGGGACGGCGGAAACACCGAATCCGCCGCCGTCCGGAAGGCCTACGGCGTCCTGTGCGGCGCGGTGGGCATCTGTCTGAACATCCTGCTGTTCCTGGGCAAATTCTTCGCCGGACAGATCTCCGGCTCCATCGCCATCACGGCGGACGCCTTCAACAACCTGTCCGACGCCGGCTCCTCCGCCGTGACGCTGCTGGGCTTCCAGCTGGGCGGCCAGAAGGCGGACCGGGAGCACCCCTTCGGCCATGGCCGTCTGGAGTACCTGTCCGGTCTGGCGGTGGCCATGCTCATCGTCCTCATGGGCTTCGAGCTGGCCAAGTCCTCCCTGGACAAGATCCTCCATCCGGAGCCGGTGCAGTCCGGCGGACTGGTCATCGCCATCCTGGCGGCGTCCATCACCGTGAAGCTGTACATGTTCCTCTACAACCGGTCCATTGGCCGGAAGGTCCACTCCGTGGCCATGGAGGCCACCGCCATGGACAGCCTCTCCGACTGCGCGGCCACCTCCGCCGTGCTTCTCGCCACCCTGGTGGGCCGGTTCACCGGCCTGATGATCGACGGCTGGTGCGGCATCCTGGTGGCGGTGTTCATCCTCTGGTCCGGCATCAACGCCGGAAAGGAGACCCTGGATCCCCTGCTGGGCCAGCCCGCGGACCCGGAGTTCGTCCAGCGGGTGAAGGAGCTGGTGATGGCACATGACAAGATCATCGGCATCCACGACCTGGTGGTCCACGATTACGGCCCCGGCCGCCTGATGATCTCCCTCCACGCGGAGGTCTCCGCGTCGGAAAACGTGCTGGAGCTCCACGACGAGATCGACAACACGGAGAAGGAGCTGAAGGAGGTCCTGGGCTGCGAGGCGGTGATTCACATGGACCCCGTGGTCACCGACGACGGCGTCACCAGGGAGACCCGGGAGCGGGTGGCGGCGCTGGTGAAGTGCATCGATGACCAGATCAGCATTCACGATTTCCGCATGGTGGCGGGTCCCACCCACACCAACGTCATCTTCGACGCCGTGGTGCCCTACAAATTCCGCCTGACGGACGACGAGGTCCGGGTGAAGATCGAAAACGCCGTCCGGGCGCTGGACGGCAACTACTACGCCGTGGTGAATGTGGAAAAATCCTATACATAACGGAATCAAGCAAATCGTTCAATACGGATCGTATACGGAAAACGCGGAAACAGCGGGCCTTTCCCGATGAGGAAGGCCCGCTGTTTTTGACGGTGTCCGCTGAGGGTATCACTCCCACTTCTCCCAGATCTCCGGGTGATAGCCCACGGTGGCCTCCCGTCCGTTGCGAACGATGGGGGCCTGGAACAGCTCCGGATGCTCCAGCAGCTTTTCCTCCCGGGCGTCGGGGGTGATATAGGCCATGAACAGGTCCTCGTAGGCCCGGCATTTCGTGTCCACCAGGGCCTCGAAGCCCACGGCCTTCCGGACAGCCTGATACTCCCTGGGGGACAGGCCTTTGGCCTTCAGGTCGATATACTGGTACTTGATGCGCCGCTCCTTGAACCAACGCTCTGCCTTTTTGGAGTCGAAGGATTTGCTGGAGCCAAAGATTTGAATATTCATTTGCAATTCTCCTTGCCGCGTACTAAAATAGGACATCATTATTAATTAGGAGGAGGTCCGGTCATGAAAGAGGCCGTTGCGAAACTGAAGGAACTGGTGGACGGATCGGACAATATCGTGTTTTTCGGCGGCGCCGGCGTCAGCACGGAGTCCGGCATCCCGGATTTCCGCAGCACCGACGGGCTGTATCACCAGCAGTGGAAGTATCCGCCTGAGACGATTTTAAGCCATACCTTCTACGAATGCAAGCCCGAGGAATTTTTCCGGTTCTACCGGGCCAAGCTCCTGGCACCGGACGCCAGGCCCAACGCCGCCCACTACAAGCTGGCGGAGTGGGAGCGGGCCGGAAAGCTGAAGGGCGTCATTACCCAGAATATCGACGGACTTCACCAGGCCGCCGGCAGCAAAAACGTGCTGGAGCTCCACGGCAGCGTCCTGCGGAACTACTGCGAGAAGTGCGGAAAGTTCCACGACCTGGACTTCATCCTCCACTCGGAGGGCGTGCCCCGGTGCAGCTGCGGCGGCCGGGTGAAGCCGGACGTGGTGCTGTACGAAGAGGGGCTGGACCAGGACGTGATCGAGCGGTCCGTCCGGCTCATCGCGGAGGCGGACATGCTGATCATCGGGGGCACGTCTCTGAATGTCTGGCCCGCGGCGGGGCTGATCAACTACTACCGGGGGCACAAGCTGGTGCTGATCAACAAGTCCGCCGTGGCCCGGGATCTGGCCGCCGGACTGGTCATCACCGACCCCATCGGCGAGACCCTGAGCCAGCTGTAAGGCTGAAAAACCCGCCGGGGAGAGGCGCGTCTCTCCCTTGGCGGGTTCTCAAAATTGAAGAAAATGAGCTGTTTTGACTTGTTTTGGGGACGTGAGATGCAAAAGAAAAAATTCCTGGAAAAAGGGAAAAAGGTGGTTGACAAATCCGCTTGTTCTGGCTATAATAATCAAGCAGTCTTCCCCAGGGAACAGAGATTTGCGGCTGTGCTGGAACTGGTAGACAGGCCAGCTTGAGGTGCTGGTGTCCGAATCGACGTGTGGGTTCAAATCCCGTCAGCCGCACCATTTCCTCTTCAGAGGTTCCCAATCATATGCGCGCGAGTGGTGGAATTGGCAGACTCGCTAGATTCAGGTTCTAGTGTCCATTACGGACGTGCGGGTTCAAGTCCCGCCTCGCGCACCAATCTCCCACCGGAGATGGAAGTCTCCGGTGGGTCCCATTTTGGGACTGCTGAATTACATATCGATACGCGCGAGTGGTGGAATTGGCAGACTCGCTAGATTCAGGTTCTAGTGTCCATTACGGACGTGCGGGTTCAAGTCCCGCCTCGCGCACCAACTCGTCGCAAGCGTCAAATCGCTTGCGACGAGTTTTTTGTGCCTCATATCAAAAACACATCCGCGCTCATTCTTCTGCTCCGCACTTCCGGCCGCGATCCGCGGCCGGGCGGCGGGGAGAACCATGAGCGCCGTGTTTTGTCATCATGAATATTGATGCAGAGGAGGCAGCCGGGGGCTGTCTCCTCTTTTGCCTGAAAACAAAGGCCCCCGACGATTCGGAAACAGTTGCACTGACGGGACAGCCGGTGTATAATAATGCGAATACGTCCCCGAGAAGTCCCGTCCCTGAGACGGACGTCCGGGTTTTCAGAAAGATCAACACATCGGGAGGAACAGCGGAATGGCGAGTTTATGGGGAGGCCGGTTCGAAAAGGAGATGGACGAGCTGGTGAAACAGTTCAACGCCTCCATCGGATTTGACCAGAGAATGTATAACGAGGACATCGACGGCAGCATCGCCCATGTGACCATGCTGGGGGAGCAGGGCATCGTGTCCATGGAGGAGAAGGACCAGATCATCGCGGGACTGGAGCGG
>JALFSO010000030.1 GCA_022778785.1 Dysosmobacter sp.
TTCACACCTGCGTCAGTCAGCATGTTCGGAGAAATCTCACCGGTAAATGCTCCTTTTTCCTCGAAATACATGTTCTCTGCGCCTACCTGGATATTGGAACCTTTCGCAGCTTCCACAACCGGAATAATATCAATTGCCGGAACGCAGAAGACAACATCTACTTCGTCGTTTACTACCAACGGTTTTAATGTATTAACTAACTCGACCGCTTCGCTGGGAGTCATGTTCATCTTCCAGTTACCGGCGATGACGGTCTTGCGATATCTGCGATTCATGTTCTTCTGTCTCCTTTATGTCTGTATCGTATAGTCAAACGGTGCGGGATATTTTCGTTCAAAGGGGCGGGAGAAGAAAAATTGCCCCGACCCAGCCCTCTGTGATGCGCAAACTACTATTTTATACAAAAAACCGGAACATTTGTCAACCCTTTCGAGGGAAAAGAAGAAAATTTTCCTCTTTTCTCCTCAAGGATCTTTTGGGGCTCCGGCAGGGTCCCCGGAGCTCCCCGGCCGGAAAACTTTTACTGGTCCAGCAGGCAGGCAACGCCGGGGAGCTCCTTGCCCTCCAGGAATTCCAGGGAGGCGCCGCCGCCGGTGGAGATGTGGGTCATCTTGTCGGCGTAACCCAGCTGCTCCACGGCCGCCGCGCTGTCGCCGCCGCCGATGATGGTGATGGCGCTGGTCTTGCTGAGAGCCTCGGCCACGGCCTCGGTGCCCTTGGCGAAGGCGGGGAACTCAAACACGCCCATGGGGCCGTTCCAGATGACGGTGCCGGCGTCGGCCACGGCATCGCAGTACAGCTTCACAGTCTCGGGGCCGATGTCCAGGCCCTCCCAGCCGTCGGGGATCTCGCCGGCCTTCACGACCTGGCTGTTGGCGTCGGCGGCGAAGGCGTCGGCGCAGACGGTGTCCACAGGCAGCAGGAGCTTGACGCCTTTGGCCTTGGCCTTCTCGATCATCTCACGGGAGTAGTCCATCCAGTCGGCCTCCAGCAGGCTGTTGCCCACCTTGCCGCCCTGGGCGGCGCAGAAGGTGTAGGCCATGCCGCCGCCGATGATGATGGTGTCGGCGATCTCCAGCAGGTTGTTGATGACGCCGATCTTGGAGGAGACCTTGCTGCCGCCCAGGATGGCCACCAGGGGGCGCTTGGGGTTGGAGATGGCTCCGCCCAGGAATTCCAGCTCCTTCTGGATCAGGAAACCGGAGACGGCGGGCAGATAGGCGGCAACGCCGGCGGTGGAGGCATGAGCGCGGTGGACGGCGCCGAAGGCGTCGGACACATACAGCTCCGCCATAGAGGCCATGGCCTTGGCCAGCTCGGGATCGTTCTTGGTCTCGCCCTTTTCAAAGCGGGTGTTCTCCAGCAGCAGGATCTGGCCGGGCTGCAGAGCGGCGGCCTTGGCCTTGGCGTCCTCGCCCACCACGTCATGGGCGAAGATGACGTCCTTGCCCAGCAGCTCGCTGAGACGCTTGGCGACAGGAGCCAGGCTCAGCTTGGGATCGGGGCCGTTCTTGGGCTTGCCCAGGTGAGAGCAGGCAATAACAGCGGCGCCGTTGTCCAGCAGATAGCGGATGGTGGGGAGGGCGGCGACGATGCGCTTGTCGCTGGTGATCTCGCCAGTCTCCTTGTCCTGGGGAACATTGAAGTCGCAGCGGAGCAGGACTTTCTTCCCGTGGACATCCACGTCGAGAACCGTCTTCTTATTATAGTTCATAGAAACCTCCTGTTTTCAGAAATGTATCTGGAATCGCTCAGTTGCTGATATAGGATGCGGATTTACCGCAGAATCATGTATCAAATGGAGCCGTCGCCCATCTCACCCACGCCCAGCAGGCCGGGGAAGCCGTTCTGCCGCAGGGCCTCGTAGACGCAGACGGCCACGGTGTTGCTGAGGTTCAGGCTCCTGGCCTCCGAGATCATGGGCAGGCGGACGCAGCGATCCCGGTACTCCTCCCGGAACCACTGGGGCAGACCCGCGGTCTCCTTACCAAAAAACAGCCAGCTGTCCGGTGTGAACCGGGCCTCCGCAAAAGAGCGGGGCGCCTTGGTGGTGGTGAGCCACAGATCCTCCCGGGCTTCCGGATGCCGGGCGAAGAAATCCGGCAGATCCTCGTAGTCAGAGACCTCCACCAGATGCCAGTAGTCCAGACCGGCCCGCTTCACCGCCTTGTCTGAGATATCGAACCCCAGAGGACGGATCAGATGGAGACGGCTGCCGGTGGCGGCGCAGGTCCTGGCGATGTTGCCGCAGTTCTGCGGGATCTCGGGCTCCACCAAAATCACATTCAGCATAGAGATCCTCCTCCCGTGATCCCGGGTACGGAAAACAAACAAAAATTATCCAAAAGGCACCAGACCTGCGAACGGATGTTATTGTAATCCATTACGCGGACAAATTCAACTATAAAATGAAGATTCGAGAGGAATTTCATAAGAAATCACTACAAAAGGTGGTCGAATTCTGTGAAATGCTGAAAAAGAAAGCAAAAAGAGCGGGCAGAATCGGATAAAACAGGGCAGAATACCGGAAAATCCGGTCAAACTGCCAAAAAGACCTGCGAAAATTCTCTCAAGGATTTCTACCCCCATACTGGATTTTTGCCGGAACCTTGCTATAATAAGATTACAAATGTATAAAATGAAGATCGGTTTTGAAAGGAGGGGGACCCAATGGATCAGAAGCGCGCCATTGTATTACTGACTGATCCGGTCTCTCCGGAGGAGTATGGAAAACCGCTGATGCTAAAAGCCGTCCTGTTCAGCCCAGTTTTGACTTGGGTGAGCGAGAAATTGAAGGCCGATGGTGTGAGGCGGTTTTTTGTTGCCTGTGGGCCGGAATACGCCCGGGAGGCCCGGGCTTGTTTCCGGGAGGAAGATGATGTCACCGTGTCCGCGGAGCGGGAGGACCTGCTGGCCTTCCTGGCGGAGGACGGTCCCGTGTCCGTGATCCCCGGCGCGGTGCTGCCGGTGGGCGACGATCTCCAGCCGGAGGAGAACTGCGCTTTCACCGCCGACGCCAGAGCCCTGCGGGAGAGCTGGGAGGACAGCGGTTCCAGCCGGGTGTCCGGCGCCGCGCCGCTGCCCGGTTTTGCCACGGTGGAGAACTTTATGGATGTGCAGGACCTGTCGTCCCTGTGCAGGGATGACGTGGTGGACCGGCTGATGGCCAAGGGCGTGGAGTTCATGGACCGCTACGCGGTGTATATCGGCCCGCTGGTGGACATCGGCCAGGGGACCGTTGTCCTGCCGGGCACCATCCTGCGGGGGAACACCACCATCGGCACGGGCTGCGAGATCGGCCCCAACACCATGATCCGGGACTGCGTCATCGGAAACGACACCACGGTCAACGCCTCTCAGCTCAATGAGAGCACCGTGGGAGACCGCACCAATGTGGGGCCGTTCGCCTATGTGCGGCCCAACTCCCACATCGGGGACGACATCAAGGTGGGCGACTTTGTGGAGGTGAAGAACTCCACCATCGGCAACGGCACGAAGATCTCCCATCTGACCTATGTGGGCGACAGCGACGTGGGCCAGCATGTGAACTTCGGCTGCGGCACCGTCACCACCAACTACGACGGCTTCAAGAAGTACCGCTGCACCATCGGGGACCATGCGTTCCTGGGCTGCAACACCAACCTCATCGCGCCGGTGACGGTGGGTGAAGGCGCCTATACCGCCGCCGGAAGCACCATCACCCAGGAGGTCCCCAAGGACGCTCTGGCGGTGGCCCGGAGCCGGCAGAAGAATCTGGAGGGCTGGGCGGCCCGCCGGAGAGCGCTCCACGCGGAGCAGGAGCAGAAGAAAAAAGAGAATACCTGAGACGTTTCAAGCAACACGATCACCAAAAATTTTTTAATAAGAAAGAGGGCGCTGAAAATGATTTCTCACGGGAAGGATATCAAGGTTTTTACTGGCAACGCGAATCCCAAGCTGGCGGAGGAGATCTGCAGACTCATGGGCACCACGCTGGGCGAGGCCGAGGTCGGCACGTTCTCTGACGGCGAGATCTTCGTCTCCCTGTATGAGACCGTCCGCGGCAGCGACGTGTTTGTCATTCAATCCACCTGCAATCCGGTAAACCGGAACCTGATGGAGCTGCTCATCATGATCGACGCGCTGAAGCGGGCCTCTGCGGGCCGCATCACCGCCGTCATGCCTTATTACGGCTATGCCCGGCAGGACCGGAAAGCCAAGGCTCGCGATCCCATCACGGCCAAGCTGGTGGCCAACATGCTGGTGGCCGCCGGCGCCGACCGGGTGCTGACCATGGACCTCCACGCCGCGCAGATCCAGGGCTTCTTTGACATCCCTGTGGACAACCTGCTGGGTAACCCCATCTTCGTGGACTACTACGCCAAGAAGTTCGGCGCTGACTGCGAGGACATGGTGGTGGTCTCTCCCGACGTGGGCAGCGTGGCCCGGGCCCGCGCCTTCGCGCAGAAGCTGCACATGAACCTGGCCATCGTGGACAAGCGCCGTCAGAAGGCCAACCAGTGCGAGGTCATGAACGTCATCGGCGACGTCCGCGACAAGGACTGCATCATCTTCGACGACATGGTGGATACCGGCGGGTCTCTGTGCAACGCCGCCCAGGCCCTCATTGAAGTGGGCGGCGCCAAGAGCGTCCACGCCTGCGCCTCCCACGGCGTGCTGTCCGGCCCGGCGCTGGACCGCATCAACAACAGCGTCATCAAGGAACTGGCCCTGCTGGACACCATCCCCGGCACCAACACGGAAAAGTGCCCCCGGATCAAGTACCTCTCCGTGGCGCCCATGTTTGCCGAGGCCATCGAGCGCATCTATCAGGAGGTCTCCATCTCCAAGCTGTTCCGCTGAGCGCGGATATCCGGCCATCCGGAGACAGAGAACAGAGAAACAGACAAAGGCGGGGAAGAGCTTCTTTCCCGCCTTTGTGGGCTGTCTGAAACACAACGCATCAAATAAAGGAGCAACGAACAATGCTGTTTGGCAATCGACCCGCCGGCGTGGAGTGGCTGGTGGTGGGCCTGGGGAATCCAGGCGAGAAATACGCCAGGACCCGGCATAACATGGGCTTTCTGACACTGGACCTGCTGGCGGAGCGGGAGCACATCCGCATCGACCGCATCAAATTCAAGGCCACCACCGCCCAGGCAACGCTGTCCGGACGCCGGTGCCTTCTGATGAAGCCCCAGACCTATATGAACCTCTCCGGCGAGGCGGTGCGGGAGGCGGCCCAGTTCTACAAGATCCCCGCGGACCATGTGCTGGTGATCTACGATGACGTCTCTCTGCCGGTGGGAAAGATCCGGGTGCGGCCCTCCGGCTCCGCCGGCGGACACAACGGCATCAAGAACATCATCGCCCATCTGGGCACGGACCGGTTCCCCCGGGTGAAGATCGGTACCGGCGCCCCCGGCGAGGGCGGCGACATGATCGACTGGGTCATCGGCGAACCGTCCCAGGCGGACAAGAAGATCCTGCTGGACTCCTTTGACCGGGCCATCGCTGCGGCGGAGAGCATCATCGAAAACGACGGCGACTGCCAGAAGGCCATGAACCGGTTCAACTGATCCGGACTTTATGCAAAGGCCAGACGTGGAGAAAGAGGTGTTCCCGTGAAGACGAGATGGTCCGGCCGGTTTCCCGGCGTACTGCTTCTGGCGCTTTTCACCTGCGCGGTGATCTTCTGGCCACAGAAGTTCTCCGACTTCGCCCACACGGACCGGACGGAGGCATCGTATATGTTCGTTTATACCCACGTATCCGGCTCAGGCGCGACGTATCACAGCGCCGAAATTCAGCCTGAGGAGATGGAGCGGGTGCTGCGCCTGCTGAACGATGGGCGGCTCCACTGGCGGGGATTCCGGCGGGTCATCACCTATACCGGCGACCAGACGCTCTACTCCGTCACACTGGGCCATCAGGGCGAAAACGGCTATGTGCAGGATGCCCGCTTCGAGCTGCTGTCAGACGGTTCCCTGTATGATGTCCGGTACGATATGGGCTATATCCGTTACCGGCTGACGGACTGCGATGTGGCTGGCGTCTGCCGGGAACTGGACAGGATCCTGCATACAAAATAGTCGCCGGCCGGACAGTTTTCCGGTTCCGCGCCATATAATAAGGAACAGAAGCGGCACACCCCGTCCCCTTTGGCCGGAGTGCGCCCCATACTGCGTGAAATTGCCAAATTTTAACAGAAAGTGTCTGCTATGGAACAATTTTTGAAAACACTGAATACCATCCCGGAGGTGGCCGAGCTGGTCCGCCGGGTGGAGGAGGGCGGCTGTCCGGCGGAGGTGTCGGGCCTCCAGCCCGTCCACCGGGCGGAGGTGGGCGCGGCGGTGGCCTGGGCCGCCAAGCGTCCGGCGGTGTTCGTCTGCGGCGACGAGCGGGAGGCCCAGACCCTGGCGGTGGACCTGCGCTCCCTGACGGGGCGGACGCCGGTGGTGCTGCTGGCCCGGGAGTGGCAGTTCCATCCCGGCACGGTGTCCTCCCGGGCGTGGGAGCAGAACCGTCTGGCGGCGCTGTACGCCCTGGCTGTGGGAGAGGCTCCCATCACCGTGGCCACGGCGGACGGCCTCATGGCCCGGACGCTGCCGAAGCAGCTGCTGACAGACGCGGCGGTGACGCTGAAGACCGGCGGGCAGCTGGATCTGAAGACTCTTACCGCCAAGCTGGTGGAGTGCGGCTACACCCGCTGCGACCAGGTGGAGGGCGTGGGACAGTTCGCCCTGCGGGGCGGCATCCTGGACGTGTTCTCCCCCCTGATGGAGCAGCCGGTGCGGTGCGAGCTGTTCGACGATGAGATCGACTCCCTGGGCCTGTTCGACCCCGGCACCCAGCGGCGGACGAAGAACGTGGACACCGCCCTGCTGCTGCCCGCCGCCGAGGTCCTGCCCCACAGCGCGGAGGGCGGACTGTCCGGCCTGACGGACACGCTGGAGGCCCTGGCCGGAAAGCTGGTGAAAAAGCAGAAGACGGAGACCATCGCGGCGACGCTGCGGTCCGACGCGGAGGGCTTCCGGAACGGACGCGTTCCCGGCGGCCTGGACCGGTATCTGGCGGCCATCCACCCGGACTTGACCTGCGGCGTGGACTATCTGCCGCCGGACGCCATCGTGTTTCTCAGTGAGAGCGGCCGGGTGGACGAGCGGGTGAAGCATACGCTTCTGCAAGTGAAGCAGGACACGGAGGCCCTCATTGAGGCGGGGGTCATGGCCGGGGACTACGCCCGGTTGACCCTGTCGGACCGGGAGCTGTACGACCGGCTGACGGACTTCCCCGTCATCATGGAGGACTCCCTGCCCACCTCCCGTCTGCCCCTGCGGCCCAGAGGGCTCATGGGGATGCGGGCCAAGCAGTTGTCCTCCTACGGCGGCAGTCTGGAGACCGCCGTCACGGACATGAGCCACTACCGGGACACCGGCAGCGCCATTCTGGTGCTCTGCGGCGGCGAGACCCGGGCCAAAAACCTCCACCGCATTCTGGAGGACAAGGGCATCCCCGCCGCCATGGACCTGGAGGGGAAGGCCATGCCGGTCCCCGGAGAGGTCCGCATCACCATCGGCGCCCTGTCCGCCGGCAGCGAGTTCCCTCAGCTGAAGCTGGCGGTGCTGACGGAGGGCCAGCTGCTGGCGGCGGCGAAAAAGAAGCAGAAGCTGCGGAAGGAGACCAACCGCCAGAAGCTCCAGTCCTACACGGACCTGACTCCCGGGGATCTGGTGGTCCACGTCCACCATGGCATCGGCCGGTTTGCGGGCATCCAGAAGATGCCGGTGGACGGCGTGGAGAAGGACTATATCAAGATCGACTACGCCGGCGGCGACTGTCTGTACGTCCCCGTCACCCAGCTGGACCAGGTGTCCAAGTACATCGGCGGCGGAGAGGACCAGGAGCACACGAAGCTCAACAAGCTGGGCGGCACCGAGTGGGCCAAGCAGAAGACCAAGGCCAAAAAGGCCGCCCGCGACCTGGCCAAGGGGCTCATCGCCCTGTACGCCCAGCGGCAGCGGCAGCCGGGCTTCGCCTTCTCCCCGGACTCCACCTGGCAGCGGGAGTTTGAGGAGGCCTTCGACTACGCGGAGACCGACGACCAGCTGCGCTGCATCGCGGAGATCAAGGCCGACATGGAAAAACCCCGGCCCATGGACCGCCTGCTGTGCGGCGACGTGGGCTACGGCAAGACGGAGGTGGCCCTGCGGGCCGTTATGAAGTGCATCCTGGACGGAAAGCAGGCCGCCATTTTGGTGCCCACCACCGTCCTGGCCCAGCAGCATTACGCCACCGCCGTGGGCCGCTTCCGGAATTTCCCCGTCCACATCGAGGTCCTCTCCCGCTTCACCCCCGCCAAGGAGCAAAAGCGTATCCTGGACGCCGCCAAGCGGGGGGCGGTGG
>JALFSO010000033.1 GCA_022778785.1 Dysosmobacter sp.
CTGCCATGAACCTCAAAAAAATGGCAAGGTGGAAATGGAATGACTCTGCCCATTTCCTATTTTCGATTCTATTTTCCCGAATATGTGCTGAAAACCCGGTTGCCGCCTAATTGCGCAACCGGGTTTCTCGACAGCCTGAGGAGAGGACCGTTTGGTCGGTCCTCTCCTTTTTATATGTCTTCTTCTGTTTTTAACGGATGTCCATGTCCGGCCGCTGTTTACTCCTCGACCTCTTCCAGCTTGGACTTGAAACTGCTCTCCATGGCGCTCTTCTTCGGTGCGGCGGCCTTGTACTTCTCCACGTTGGCCACGCTGGTCTTCACCGGCGTGATGGTGCCGGCGCCGGCCACGCAGCCACCGGGACAGCCCATGCCCTCCAGCAAATAGCCGTTGCGCTTGCCGGCCTTGGCCATCAGCAGCATCTTTTTGCACTCCTTGAGACCGTCGCCGTATTCGATCTTGATCTCACGGCCGGGATCGATCTCGTGGATAGCCTCCACCACGGCGGCGGCCACACCGCCGCCCACGGCAAAGCCGCGACCCGCGGCAGAGCCCTCGGTGAAGTCGTCCTCCGGATTCTCCTCGATCTTGGAGAAGTCCACTTCCTTGGCATCGAACATGCCCTGGAGCTCCTCAAAGGTCAGCACGAAGTCCACGTCGGAGCGGACGGACCGGCGGTTGGCCTCCAGCTTCTTGGCAGCGCAGGGTCCGATGAAGCAGATGCGGGCATTGGGATGCTCCTTCTTCACCATGCGGGCGGTGATGACCATGGGTGTCAGAGCCATGGAGATATAGTCCTTGAACTGCGGGAACAGCTTCTTTGCCATGACAGACCAGGCGGGGCAGCAGGACGTGCCCATGAACGGCTGGTTCTCCGGCACGTTCTTCAGGAAGTCATTGGCCTCTTCAATGGTGCACAGGTCCGCGCCGATGGCCACTTCCACCACGTCCTTAAAGCCCAGGATCCGCATGGCAGCCTTCAGACGGGCGGGCGTGGCATTCTCGCCGAACTGGTTGACGAAGGCGGGGGCCACGCAGGCGATGACCTCCTGGCCACGCTTGATGGAGTTGATGATCTGGAAGATCTGGCTCTTGTCGGCGATGGCGCCGAAGGGGCAGTTCACCAGGCACATGCCGCAGGAGACGCACTTGTCATAGTCGATCTTGGCCCGGCCCAGCTCGTCAGAGCCGATGGCGTCCATGCCGCAGGCGGCGGCGCAGGGCCGCTCGATCTTGCTGATGGCACGGTAGGGGCACTGGTTATAGCACTTGCCGCACTTGACGCACTTGCTCTGGTCAATGTGGCAGTGCTTGTCCTTGTCCAGATAGATGGCGTCCTTGGGGCAGACGTTCATGCAGGGGTGGGAGATGCAGCCCTGGCAGCTGTCGGTGATGCGGATCTGCTTGGGCGGGCAGGCGTTGCAGGCATAGGGGATGATGTTGACCAGAGGCTCCTCGAAATACTTCTGGTCGGTGGCGGCCTCCTGGATCTGGGCGCTGAGGGGCGCCCGGGGACCGTTGGGCGTCAGGCTCATGCCCAGGGCCAGCCGGACCCGGGCGGCAATGACGGCCCGCTCCTGGAAGACGTCATGGCGGTACTTGGCCACCTCGCCGGGGATCATCCGGTAGGGGATCATGTCCACCCGGTTCAGGTCCCCGCCCTCATAGGCCAGACGGGCCACTTCTGTAAATACGCCGCGGCGGATATCGTCCACCGCGCTGTGTACACCTCGCATAGTTTCTCTCCTCCATCTATACTCCCGCGGCTATCTGTTCCGCAGGTACGATTCTGCCTGAATTATATAGAAATCGCCGAAATATTGCAAGATGTGTTCCCCCCAAAAAGACATTTTCCCAGAAATTTGTCATTCTTGTCATCTGTTCCCTCAGGCTGTCCTGATCATTCCGCAGGGACTCCGTCATTTTTCACAATGCCTGAATTGTCATGTCCATTTCCGCCGGCTTTCCGCGCGGAAAAGGGGCCATGCAGAGCATGGCCCCTTTTCCTGGAGAGAAAAAAGAAGAAAAACGAAAAACGGTTCGCGGCCGGAGGGGAAGGCCGCGCCTCAGGCTGTTTCGTTCCTGAGGATGGCTTGATTATAACAGGGCATTCTGAAAACAACTTGAAAAAACCGAAAATATTTTATGAATATTCTGTGTCGGTTTCCCGGATCTTATGAAAGTTTTCCGTCTCACTCTGTTCGTCCGGCGGAAAACCTGTCAGCCTCTTGATTTTTTATTCAGCTTTCTTTAAGCTATACTGTTATAATAGGGCTATGAAAAAGGGGACGGCCTGCGCACCGGCCCCGCGAGGAGGTTATCTGCTTGATCGAAGTAAAGGATCTGGTGAAGCGGTACGGGGACCACTACGCGGTGGACCATCTAAGCTTCACCGTGGCCGACGGCCAGATCTTCGGCTTTCTGGGGCCAAACGGCGCAGGAAAGTCCACTACCATGAACATCATCACCGGCTATCTGGCCGCCACGGAGGGCGAGGTCATCATTGAGGGCCACAACATCCTGGACGAGCCGGAGGCCGCCAAGCGGTGCATCGGCTATCTGCCGGAACTGCCGCCGCTGTATCCGGACATGACGGTTTTGGAGTATCTCCGCTTCTGTGCGGAGCTGAAACAGATCCCCAAAGACCAGAGGGAGGATCAGGTGTCCCAGGCGGTGTCTCTGACCCATCTGGAGGACATGGGCGGCCGGCTCATCCGGAACCTGTCCAAGGGCTACCGCCAGCGGGTGGGTCTGGCCCAGGCCATTCTGGGCTTCCCGAAGATCATCATTCTGGACGAACCCACCGTGGGTCTGGACCCCAAGCAGGTGGTGGAGATCCGGGAGCTGATCCGGCATCTGGCCAAGGACCACACCGTCCTCATCAGCTCCCACATCCTGTCGGAGATCCGGGCAGTGTGCGACCATGTGCTGATCATCCGCAAGGGCCGGTTCGTGGCCTGCGACACGCCGGAGAATCTGGAGGAGCAGCTCTCCGCCTGCGACCGGCTGGAACTGCTGGTCCGGGGCGGCGAGAGCGACGCGGACGCGGTGCTGGACCGGGTGGAGGGCATCCGCAGCCGCACCGTCACGGAGCGCACGGGCGATACCGTCCGCCTGCGCCTGTCCACCGCCGGAGACCGGCGGGAGGCGCTGTTCTTCGCCTTTGCCAAGGCCGGACTGCCGCTGCTGGAGCTGAAGCCCCAGCTGGCGTCCCTGGAGGACGTGTTCCTGGATCTGACGGACGATGACGATACCGTGGCCGCCAGGGCGGCGTCCCTGCTGAAGCAGGAGCGCTCCGCCGGACCCGCGGCAGCGGAAGGAAAGGAGGGGACCGGCCATGAAAGCGATCTATAAGCGGGAACTGCAGTCCTATTTCAACTCCATGACCGGCTGGATCTTCATCGCCGTGTTGATGGCCTTCATCGGCATCTACTTCATGGCCTACAACCTGATGAACGGCTCCGCCTACTTCTCCTACGCGCTGAGTGCCGTGCTGTTCCTGTTCATGGTGCTGGTTCCGCTGCTGACCATGCGGTCCATGGCGGAGGAGCGCCACAGCCGCACCGACCAGCTGCTGCTGACCTCTCCGGCCTCCATCACCACTGTGGTGATGGGCAAGTATCTGGCCATGATGACGGTGCTGCTGATACCGGTGCTGGTGTCCTGCCTGTGCCCCCTTATCATCAAGCTCAACGGCTCCGCCTTCCTGCTGGCGGATTACGGCACGCTGCTGGCCTTCTTCCTGCTGGGCGGCGTCCAGATCGCCCTGGGGCTGCTGATCTCCGCCCTGACGGAGAGCCAGCTCATCGCCGCCGTGGGCACCTTCAGCATTCTGCTGGTCCTCTACCTGTGGGACGGACTGGTGTCCTTCCTGCCCACCAGTGCCTCCGGCTCCCTGGCGGGACTGCTGGTACTGCTGGTGGTGGTCTGCTTCCTGCTGGACGCCCTGTCCAGCAACTGGAAGGTCACCGCCGGCGTGGGCGGCGTGGGCATCGTCGCCCTGCTGGGCACCTATTTCTACGATTCCAGCAAGTTCGACAGCTTGATGCCCGATCTGCTGGGCAGCTTCTCCCTGACGGACGCGTTCACCGCCTTCGCCATGGACCACGTATTTGACCTGCGGGGACTGCTGCTGTATCTGTCCCTCATCGCTCTTCTGCTGTTCCTGACCTGTCAGGTGCTCCAGAAGCGCCGCTGGAACTGAGGAGGTGTGAAGGATGTCTCTCTTTTCCAAAAAGCCCACCGGTGAGACGCCGGCGGAACAGAAGCCCGCTCTGAAGGAACGGGTCCGGGCCACCTCGAAAGCCCACAGCTCCCGCCGGGGCGCCTTCTCCGCAGGCGTGACGGCACTGGCCGTGGCCGCCGTCATCATCTTCAATCTGCTGGTGGCCCAGCTTCCGGACGGAGTCACCCAGTTCGACATGACCAACTCCGGCATCTACGACATCACCGCCACCACCACCGATTATCTGTCCGCCGTCACCGACGACGTGGAGATCCACGTGCTGGCGGCCAAGGACAATGTGGACTCCCGCATCGTCCGGTTCCTCAGCAAATACGAGGACCTCAGCGGCCACCTCTCCGTGGAGTATGTGGACCCGGTGGCCCATCCCTCCGTGACCTCCAAGTACGGGGTGGACGGCAATACCGTGGTGGTGACCTGTGAGGCCACCGGCCGTCAGGAGTCCTTCAGTCTGGACGAGGTCATCGGCTTTGACCTCATGTCCTACTATTACTACGGCACCAAAAACGAAACGGACTTCGACGCCGAGGGCCTGCTGACCTCCGCCATCGACGGCGTCCTCTCCGGCACTTCCCGGATCATCTACCAGACCACCGGACACGACGAGACCAGCCTGTCCGCCGATGTGGAGGAGCTGCTGAAGAAGTCCCATCTGGCCGTGGATTCCGTGAATCTGCTCACCAACAACGGCATCCCCGACGACTGCGACATGCTGCTGATCCTGGCCCCCACCCGGGACCTGGCGGACGACGAGCTGACCATGATCCGGGAGTATCTGGCCGGCGGCGGGCAGGTAGTCTACTGCATGTCCTCCCAGCTGAAGTCCCTGCCCAACTTTGAGGCGCTGTGCGCCGGCTACGGCATGACCGTCGCCGACGGCGTCATCGCCGATACCCAGCGCTACTATCAGAACATGCCCTTCCTGTTCTTCCCGGTGCTGAACTCCGGCGTGGATGCCGCCCAGGGCTTCGGCAGCGATGCCACCGTCCTGTTCTACAACACCCGGGGCATGACCCTGACGGACCCGGAGCGGGACACCATCACTGTGAAGTCCTTCCTGGACACCTCCGAGGGCGGCGTGGCCGTGACGGAGAACAACGATCAGACGCCGGGCACCTATTCCGTGGCCGCCGTGGCCACGGAGGAGACGGATGACGGCGTCACCGCCCGGTTCACCGTCTATGGCTCCATCTCTCCCATCGACGCCTCCATCACTGGCACCGCCACCAATCTGGACAACACGGGGCTCTTCCTTCAATCCGTCACCTGCGGCTTCCCGGACGTCTCCTCCATCAGCATTGAGCCGGTGAGCCTCCAGGAGCCCTACAACACCGTCACCACCGGCGGACTGTGGGCGCTACTGTTCATCTTCATCATCCCCCTGGGCGCCATTCTCTGCGGCTTTGTCCGCTGGATGCGCCGCCGCAAGCTGTGACCCCTGTCCCGCCCTCTCTTCCAGCCATTGCTGCCGCACCTGCGGCAGCAATGGCTGCTGCGGCCGGAAGGGCTTCCCGCCTTTTGACGGGCAGCCCTTACCGGCGGCGATTTTCCCCTTTGCCGGGGAAAAATCTTGTTTCTCTTTATGCCGCGGACCGCGGCGAAATGGAGGATTATTCTTATGAACAGACGACAGAAGAAGACCCTGAAATTCCTGGTCCTCCTGGTGGCGGCACTGGCCATCCTGCTGGCCGCGGTGTCCGCGGTGAAGCAGCACAAGGCCCAGGAGGAGGAAGCGGCGGCCGCCGCCTCCTCCGAGGAGAATACCGTCACCGACAGCGAGGCGGAATACAGCGCCCTGACCTACTCCAACAGCACCGCCACGTTGTCCTTCGCCCTGAACGAGGAGGGCAGCTGGTATTGGGTGGACGACCCGGAGTTCCCCCTGGATGAGACCTACATCATTAAGCTGGTCAACACCATCACCGGCCTCCAGCCCCAGCAGACCATCACCGGCGGAGACGCCCTGGAGGACTACGGTCTGGACGCGCCGGCCATGACCATCACCGCCGCGCCGCCGGAGGGCGAGCCCCTGACGATGTACCTGGGCAATCAGGTCTCCGGCGACAGCGGCAGCTACTACCTGTATATCGACGGGGACGACACCACCATCTACGTGGTGGAGGGTACCCTGGCCTCGGAGCTGAGCCAGGGCATCTACGACATGATGTCCCTGCCGGAGCTGCCCCTCATCAGCGAGGAGAGCTTTGACACCATCACGGTGCAGGGCGCCGTGGAGACGGTCCTCACCGCCGCCGCGGAGAAGACCGCGGCGGAGAGCGGCGACAGCTCCTCGTCCTCCGCCGGGCAGAGTGAGGAGATCACCGTCACCTGGCACTCCGGCGGCGCCGACGTGACGGACAACGACACGGTCCGGAGCCTGGTCTCCGCCATCCGGACGCTGTCCCTGGAGCGCTGCGTGGACTACAAGCCCTCTGACGCGGCGGTGTCCCTGTGCGGCTTCGATGAGCCCGCCGCCACCGTTACCGCCCTGTACAGGGACGACAACGGTGCCGAGCAGACGCTGACCCTGGCGGTGGGCGGCACCACCCTGGAGGGCGGCAGCCGCTACGTCCGCGTCAACGACGACACCACCATCTATTCCATAGCGGAAGACAAGCTCTCCGCGGTCCTGACCGCGGCCGACAGCGGCCTGACGGCGTGATTGCTATTTTCTCGGAAAACTGATAGAATCAAGGGGGAATGAGCGGCTCATTTCCCCTTGATTTTACAAACAGGCGCTTTTGCGCCACCATCATAAACTTTCAGGAACGAGGTGCTGACCATGCGTGTTTTGGTCATTGAGGACGAGGTGCGGCTGGCCGCCACCCTCCAGGACCTGCTGGAGCTGAACGGCTACACCGCCGACGTCTGCCACGACGGAGAGGCTGGGCTGGACAACGCCCTGACCGCCATCTACGATGTGATCCTGCTGGACGTGATGCTGCCCAAGCTGGACGGGTTTACGGTCCTCCGCCGCCTGCGGGCGGAGGGCAACGCCACGCCGGTGCTGATGCTCACCGCCCGGTCGGAGACCAGCGACAAGGTGACGGGGCTGGACAGCGGCGCGGACTACTATCTCACCAAGCCCTTCGACCCCAAGGAGCTGCTGGCCTGCGTCCGGGCGCTGACCCGGCGTCAGCCGGAGCTGCGGGAGTCCGACCGCCTCACCTGCGGAGACCTGCGGCTGGAGCAGAGCTCCTTCACCCTGTATTGCGGGGAGCGGTCCGTCCGGCTGAGCCGGAAGGAATACGATATGCTGGAATTGCTGATGCTGAATCAGAAAATGGTCATCACCAAGGAAAAGCTGCTGCTGAAGGTCTGGGGCTATGAATCCGACGCCGAGGACAACAACGTGGAGGTCTATATCTCCTTCCTGCGGAAGAAGCTGGACTATCTGCACTCCGGGGTGAAGATCAGGACCATCCGCATGGTGGGCTACTGTCTGGAGACGCCCGACGCCTGAAGGATCGCGGCGTCTTCCGGACACAGAGGAGGGGAGACCGATGCTGAAACAAACAGGGAAGAAAAAGGGCTTTCCCATGATCCGTCGGCTGCGGCTGCAATTCGTGGCCGTGTGTATGCTGCTGATCACCGCCGTGCTGGCGGCGGTCCTGATGGCGGTGTACTCCGCCGCGGAACGGGGCTCGGAGCGGGCCAGCCGGACGGTGCTGGAGCGGGTGCTGGCGGAGGAGAACGCCTTTTCCCACGCCGGTCCGTTGGGACCGGCCCTGGGCTCCGGAAAGGTGCAGCTGCCCTATTTCACCGTTCAGATCTGGGGCGGCGACACGGTGTACGTCACCGGCGGCACCTACAAGGACATTGAAAACACCGATGAGCTGTCCGCCATCCTGCAGGACTGTCTGACCCAGGGCCAGCAGGAGGGCACCATCTCCGCCTATCACCTGCGGTATCTCCGACAGGACAACGGCATCTTCACCCGCATCGCCTTCGTGGATACGTCCATGGAGCAGGCGTCCCTGAAAGCCATGATGAGTTCCTATCTTCAAATCTCCCTGGCGGCGCTGCTTCTGCTGCTGGCGGTGTCCGTGGGCCTGAGCTGGTGGGTCACAAGGCCGGTGGAGCGGGCCTGGGCACAGCAGCGGCAGTTTCTGTCCGACGCCTCCCATGAGCTGAAGACGCCCCTGACCGTCATCCTCTCCAACGCGGAGCTGATGGAGGCCTCGCCGCTGGAGGAGCGGCAGGCCCGCTGGGCGGACAACATCCACTCCGAGGCCCGGCAGATGCGGACACTGGTGGAGGAGATGCTGACCCTGGCCCGGGCGGACAACATGGTCCCCACGGTGGTCTTCTCCGACGTGAACCTGTCGGACACGGCGGTGGACTGCGCCCTCCTGTTCGAGCCGGTGGCCTTTGAGGCGGGGAAGCCACTGGAATACGACATTCCGGAGAACGTCTTCGTCTCCGGCGACGCCGGGAAGCTGAAGCAGATCATCTCCGTTCTGCTGGACAACGCCATCAAATACGGCGCCGACGGCGGCGCCATCCGTCTGACCCTAGCAAAAACGGACCGGCAGGCCCGGCTCCAGGTGTCCAACCAGAACGCGAACGGCCCCATCCCGCCGGACCAGCTGCCCCGGCTGTTCGAGCGGTTCTACCGGGCGGACGCCTCCCGGGGGGAGAAGTCCGGCTTCGGCCTGGGCCTGCCCATCGCCGCCTCCATCGCCCAGGAACATAAGGGCGCTCTGAAAGCGGAGAGCGATCTGGCGGGCACCCGGTTCATCTTCACCATGCCGCTGAAAAAATGAGCGGGACTCTTTCAACAACGCACCAGCCGCCCGGAGCAATGCTCCGGGCGGCTGTCTGTTCTCTGCATGCACTTTTCCAGTGCCGGACCTCACCGCTGTCCGGCTTCCCCGGCGGCAGCCAGGGTGTGGATGGCCTCCAGGATGCAGCGCCCGCTGGCACGGGCTGTCTCATAGTCCAGCTCCGCCGGAGTGTCCTCCGGGCAGTGATAGCTGTCCGGAAGACGGGGCTCGCCGTTCTCCAGCCTGCGCCAGCAGACGTTGACGGCCTCCAGCCCCGCGTTGTGGAAGCTGATGTGGTCGCTTTCACCCATGTGGAAGACGCCGCCGATGTTCTTTCCGTAGAGCGTCTCATACGCCGCCGTCACGGCGGCGGAGAGCCGTCCCTCCGCCGGCTCCAGAAAGTCCCCCTCCTGATAGACGCCGTCCTCCGTTTTCCCCAGGGTATAGCAGACCAGCACCGCCTGGTCCTCCGGCGAGGCGGCGGAGATGTCCATGTTGAAGGCCCCCAGATGGCGGGCCTTTTCCGCCTCCGACAGCGACGCGACGTAAGCGGCGGAGCCGTGGTAGCCGTTTTCCTCAGAGCCGGGAAACACCATCCTGATCTCACAGGGGAAGCCGTCGTTTTCCGGCCCCAGACAGCGGGCGATCTCCAGCAAAACCGCCGCCGCGGCGGCATTGTCCCTGGCCCCCGGCGTCGTCTCCACGCTGTCATAGTGGGCGGTGATGGAGAACAGCGGACCGCCGGAGCCGGGATTGCAGACGGCGATCACGTTTTCACTGGTTTTCCCCATCAGGCCCTCAAAGGGGACCCGCCGCAGGGTGGGGTCCTCCGTGTCAGCGGAGAAGCCCGCGTCCTCCAGCGTCTCCATGATCCAGTCGCAGGCGGCGATCTCCCCGGCGGTTCCCGTGATGCGGACGCCGATGGTATCGCAGAGGTATTCCGTGTCCTGCCGGATCTGCTCCGCGCGCAGATCCCAGGGCGTTCCCTTGTCCGCCGGGGGTGCGCCGCATCCGGCGCAGAGGAGGGCGGACAGGATTCCCGCAAGAACAACGGTATTTCTGATAAATCGTCTGGGTGGACGCATGGGGACCCTCCTTCGGTCTTGTGATGGCGGTCATTCCGGCGGTTTGTCTCTCCGTTCAGTATACCGCGGCAGGAGCAGGGAGGCAACCGCATTTTCCGGGGCAGGGACCATTTTTCCGGTCGTGACCGGCTCAAAAAAACAGGCATCCGCACAGCCAGACTGTGCGGATGCCCGAATGGATCAGACATGGTCCAAAATCGCCTTCTGCCGCCGGGAGGACCGCCAGGTCAGGATCTGGAAGGTCACCACGCAGACCCAGCCCACGCCCGTGGCCAGCGCCACGCCGGC
Source organism: Dysosmobacter sp. (assembly GCA_022778785.1). Lineage (GTDB taxonomy): Bacteria > Bacillota > Clostridia > Oscillospirales > Oscillospiraceae > Oscillibacter. The sequence continues at coordinate 10,383 of JALFSO010000033.1, forward strand.
CAGTCCCATCCGGCCGATGAGCAGCCAGGACAGCACTACCCGGATGGAGATGTGGAGGCAGGTGCCGATGACCGGGATGTTCACCATGCCCAGGCCCCGGAACCAGCCTACGAAGGCGTTGCCCACGAAGCACAGCACATAGAACCAGGCGATGAGCCGCATGTACGCCGCGCCGTTTTCCACAACGGTGCCGCCGGTCTCACCGGTCATCAGCACCACGCCGCCATATGCCGTGACGTACAGGATCACCGACAGCGCCACTCCCATGACAGCCAGCAGGGCAAATCCCTTCCGGAAGCCCTCTCTGGCCCGTTTTCCGTCCCTGTTTCCCACGTTCTGGGCCACGAAGAGGGACACCGCCGCCGCTCCGCTGTCTCCGAAGGAGTTGGCGAAGCCCTCGATCCGAGTGGTGGCGGTGTAGGCCGCGATCATGCCGGTGCCCATGGAGTTCACCGCCCCCTGCACCAGCAGCTTGCCGATGTACAGACTGGACTGGTGCAGCGCCGACAGCAGGCCGAAGGACAGGCTCTTTTTCAGCAGCGCCCGGTTCAGACGTGCGTCCTCCCTCCGGAACAGAAGCTCCGGCAGCATCCGCCGCAGATACCGGAAGCACAGTACGGCAGAGAGGCCTTGGGCGATGACCGTGGCCGCCGCCGCGCCCCGGATGCCCCAGCCCAATCCCGCCACGAACCACAGATCCAGCACGATATTCAGCGCCATGGCGATGAACAGGATCACCAGCGCCGCCGCGGTGTTTCCCACCGACCGGAGGATGGAGGCGCAGAGATTGTAATAATACGTGGCGATGAGTCCGCAGCAGACGATGGCCAGATACATCCGGCACTCCGCCTCCACCTCCGGCGGCGTCTGAATCAGCCGCAGCAGCGGTGTCAGAAACGCCAGTGCCAGCAGGGAGAAGCCCACCGTGGCCCCGCCCCCGTACACGATGGAGAGATAACTCTCCTTCCGGAAGGAGGGCAGGTCCTCCGCCCCGTAGAACTGGGCGAACAGGACAGAAAATCCGGCGCAGCAGCCGGAGAGGATGAAGATGAACAGATTCATCACCGTTCCTCCCACGCCCACGGCGGCAAAGGCGGCCTGCCCCACGAACCGGCCGATGATCCAGGCATCGGCGGCATTGTAGAACTGCTGCAAAATATTCCCCACCAGCAGCGGCGCTGTCAGAAGCCACAGCTCCTGATAAATGTTTCCTCTGGTGAGATTCAATGTGTGCCTCAAGGCGATCATCCTCTCTCTTTTCAGCTGCCGCACACATGATACCAGAAAAGAAAATCCTTGTAAAATGCCGGTTTTCGGCTTAAAATATAAAGTATAATTTATATTTTAAGCAAGTATCGGAGGACAACAATTATGACACAGCTGGAGATCGAGGCGTTTTTGGCCGTGGCGAAGACCGGCAGCGTCACGGCGGCGGCCCGACGGCTCTTTGTAACCCAGCCGGCTCTCAGCCGCCGTCTCCAGACCCTGGAGGCGGAGCTGGGCTACGCCCTTCTGAAGCGGAGCAAGGGCGTCCGGATGGCGGAGCTGACGGAGGCGGGCCGGGCCTTTATCCCGCTGGCGGAGAAGTACGACGCCCTGTGGCGGGAGGCCCAGGCCATCCCTCAGCAGGAGAAGCAGAAGCTGCTGCGGCTGTCCTCGGTGGGAAGCGTCAGCTCCTATCTGCTGCCGGAGGTGTTCTCCGCCTTCATGGCCGCCTGTCCGGGGTACAGCATCCAGTTTCACCATCACCACTCCTTCGAGGCCTACGACTACGTGGCCCGGGGCGACGAGGACATCGCCCTGATCTCCGACGACATGTTCTCCCGGGAGGTCCAGACCATCCCCCTGTTCCGGGAGGAGATGGTGCTGGCCCTCAGTCCCGGCAGCAAGTACAGCGCGGTGGACCATCCCACGGGGCTGAACGGAAGGGACGAGATCCGCCTGCCCTGGAATCCGGAATACGACCTGTGGCACGACTTCTGGTTCCCGCCCACCCTGTCCCCCAGGGTCCTGCTGGATCAGATGTCCCTGCTGGAGTACTTTCTCCGCCGGGAGGATCTGTGGGCCTTTCTGCCCGTGTCGGCGGCGGAGCGGATGCGCTCCATTCCCGGCGTCCGCATCCGCCGTCTTCAGGAGGGGCCGCCGGAGCGGTTCATCTACTATCTGGTGAAGCAGACGGATCTCTCCCCGGCGATGTCCTTGTTTCTGAAGCTGCTGGATGAGGAACTGCGTACCGTCCCCGGCATCACGTCGCTGCTGTAAAAAATTTTTCTGCAAGCTGTAACGAACAGGGCCTGGATCGGATATAACAGGCAGAAGGGAGGGGAGTGGGCATGAACGATATGGACCAGGTCTACCGGCAGCACGCCCAGACCGTTTATAAGTTTCTCCTCTCCCAGTGCCATGACGCGGATTTGGCGGAGGAGCTGACCCAGGAGACCTTTTATCAGGCCGTGAAGTCCATCGGCCGGTTCGACGGCTCCTGCAAATTGTCCACCTGGCTGTGCCAGATCGCCCGGCACCTGTGGTATCAGCATCTGGAGAAGCACCGGGCAGAGCGAACCATGACCCGCCCCCTGGCGGAGACGCCGCCGGAGGACGATCCCGCCGTCCCCTCCGCCGAGGAGGAGACATCGGCCCGGCAGGGTCATCTGGACCTGCTGCGGCAGATCCACGACCTGCCGGACCCCATGCGGGAGGTGGTGTATCTCCGGGCCTTCGGCGGTCTCAGCTTCCGTGAGATCGGCGACGTGCTGGGAAAGACGGAGAACTGGGCCCGGGTGACTTTCTTCCGGGGCAAGGAGCGACTGCGAAAGGACGGTGCGTTTGATGAAACCTGAACTGACCTGCGCCATTGTGCGGGATTTGCTGCCCTCTTACGTGGAGGGCCTGACTTCAGAGGAGACCAACCAGGCGGTGGACGCCCATCTGGCGTCCTGTCCGGATTGCAAACGCCTGCGGACGGAGCTGGACGCGCCGCCGGAGACGGAGACGGCGGAGCAGCGCCGGGAGGTGGACTATCTCAAAACCGTGAAGCGCCGGAACGGCAAGCGGATCGTGCTGGCGGTGGTATGTACGATTCTGCTGATCGTCGGCGGCCTGGCCGCCAACATCTTTCTCATCGGCGGCACGGCGGACGTCAGCACCATGGCCTGGGAGACGGAGGTCAGTGGGGACACCCTGACCCTGAACGTCATGTCCGCCGCCTCCGCCAACGCCTATTACGGCTGGAAGACGGAGCGGGATGAAAGCGGCATCGTCAACATCACGGCCCGGGAGGTTCTGGTGTCCGCCATCCATCCCGACGGCTCCGGCACTGTGCAGGTGCCGCTGGATGACGGCGTCCGGGAGGTGTGGCTGCTGGGGAAGCTGGTTTGGCAGGACGGGGTCATCATCGACCGCACCACTCTGCGGGTCTTTGACACCAGGACGCCCTATATCGGCAACCAGGTGGCGGTGGGCGATATTGCCCGTGCGCTGCGTCTTCAGGCGCTGTGCGGAGACTATACCGTCAGCATGCACACCTCCAGCCGTCCCTACCGGTGGACGGCGGAGTTCTCCGGCCGGTACGGCAAAGCCGCGGAGGCCGCCCTGGACCGGGATATGACCTATGTGGCGTTCCAGATGCTGGCCCTGGTGGACAACATGGATGAAACGGCCTGGAGCTACGCCGACGCGGAGGGGAACGAACACACCCATGTTCTGACGCTGGAAGACGCCAATTCCCGGCTGGCGGAGCTGACGGAGACGTACAATTCCCTGAACGGCACCACCTGGACGGCGCTGGACAGCGTGAAGGACTACACGGTGAATCCCGCCTCTTTCCAGAAGCTGCATAGCATCCTGAAATGCCTGGATTTCGGCTATCTGACCGAAACCTACAGCGGCGGGGTGATTCCCGTCCCGGAAACGGAAGACGGCGGGTATCACTTCGTCAACTGAACAGAGCGTTGAAATCGGGACGGGAAGACTCCGTCCCGATTCTATTTTGCCCTCCGTCCGCATAGGTTGTCCGCAGGAGGTGCGGAAGGACATGGACGTAAAAAAGGAATCCCGTTTTCTGTCGGCCCGGCGTCGGCTCCTGGCTCTGGCCGCGGCGGGGGCCACCCTCTGGACGGCCACGGTGACGGTGGGGAGCCAGACCATCTCCTCGGCGCTGGCGGCTTTGCGGGGGTCGGTGGTATCCCCGGTGTCCGCTCTGCGGTGGGAGCTGGGGGACCTGTGGGCCGACGACCAGCTGTCTCCGGCGGCGGTACTGGCCATTGGGGAATCCCCGCTGCTGCTGTCCGCCCGGGAGGAGGTGACCCGTCTCTGGTCCAGCGAGACGCCGGACACCGCTCCGGAGCCGGAGTCAACGGAGCCGCCGGTGGTGACCACGCCGGTGACGGAGACCCCTGTGGAACCGGACACGGAGCATACGGACAACGGCGTCCCCGCCAGGACGCTGGTACCCAACGACCCCTCCGGCTACACCGTGATCGGGAAGGTGTACATCAGCAATTCCACCAGCCATCAGCTGGGCTATACGGAGCTGACGGAGTCCTTTGACGCCGCCCTCACGGACGAGGAGCCCCAGATCCTGATCCTCCACACCCACGGCAGCGAGAGCTACACCCCGCCGGAGGGGACGGATATCCAGTACAGCGGCGATCACCGGACCCTGGACTCCCGGTACAATGTGGTCCATGTGGGGGACGAGATGGCTCAGGTCTTCGCCGACGCCGGCATTTCCGTCATCCACGACCGGACGCTGTACGACTATCCCTCCTATTCCGGGGCCTATGACCGGTCCCTGTCGGCCATCAACAGCTATCTCGTCCAGTATCCGTCCCTGCGGTTTATCCTGGACATCCACCGGGACGCCATTGAGGACAGTGAAGGCAACGAGTACAAGGTGGTGTCCGCCATTGAGGGGAGGGGCACGGCGGCCCAGCTGTCCATTGTGGTGGGCAGCGACGGCTCCGGCCTGAGCCATCCCAGATGGATGGAAAATCTGAAGCTGGCGGTGGCCATCCAGTCGGGACTGCTGCAGGAGTATCCCACGCTGATGCGGCCCATTCTGCTGCGGAACTCCCGGTACAACCAGCACGCCACCACCGGCTCCCTGCTGGTGGAGGTTGGCGCGGCGGGGAACTCCCCGGAAGAAGCCGCACTGGCGGGCCGTCTGTTCGCCCAGACCATGGTGGACGTTCTGGAGGGCCAGAGCAAATAATACTGTTTCTTGATAAAAAGGTTTGAAAAACCTTTTTATTGCGGCGTTACACGCCGCTGCGCCCATAGCGCCAAGAAACGTATTGACAACATTCTTGCGGCTACGCCGCCGGGCCACATTCTGTGGCCCCGATAAAACGGATAAACCGTTTTATTAAGAATTCGTATAACAGCGCCGCGCACGGTGAAAGCACCGTGTGCGGCGTTCTGTCTCCTTTTATGATACAGTCCCGGTCAGCCCATGTGGACCCAGTCCCGGAGATAGGCCTGCTTTCTCGCCTCGAAATCCGCCGGACGCTCCGGGCGCAGCTCCGGATGGTTCAGCAGGTCGGCGGCGGTGCCCGCCAGCACCTTGGACACGGTGAGATAGCAGAACTCCTCGTCCCGGATGGTGAACTCGTCGCTGTGGAAGGCCCCGTCTACGCCGGAGAAGCCGAACTGGATGGTGGGCAGCAGGGAGCCCAGGTCCCCCAGGTCGCCGGAGGCGCCGTTGACGTAGTCGTGGGTGATGTCCTCCTCATTGCAGAACAGCAGCATGTTCTCCGCCGCCACCTGATTGATCTGCCGGGACTGGATCAGCGGCAGATAGCCGGGATGAGTCTCCACATCCGCTCCCAGGCCCAGGGCCTCGGCGCAGCCCCGGACGCAGCGGTCGAACCGTCCGGCGGCCTCCATGAGACTGGCCTGATCCGCCGCACGGACGTAGGTCTCCAGCACCGCCTCGTCGGGGATGATGTTGATGCCGCCGCTGACGTCCCGGACGACGGGGTAGATGCGGGTATAGGACTCCGGCGGGAACTGATCCTTCAGCAGCCCCAGTGCCGTCTCCGTCAGCACCGCGCCGTGGAGGGCGTTCCGGCCCAGATAGGGCGCCGCGCCGGAGTGAGCGGCTTTGCCGCGGAACATGACCCGCTTGGTGAGGAAGCCCGTCAGTACTGTGTCCACGTCGAACCGGCGGCCGGGATAGCTGCTGGCGTGGAGGGATAGGACGCAGTCCACATCGTCGAACCAGCCGTTGGCGATCATGTCCTGTTTGCCAGACCGGCCCTTCAGCACACCGGCGGCCAGCAGCTCCTCCCGCCGCTGGGGATCCGTCAGCTCCTCCGCCGGGGTGAAGAAGAAGGATACCCGGCCGTCTATACTGCCGTCCTGTGTGAAGGGCAGCAGCGCCTGGAGCGCCGCCAATGCGTCGTTGGTCTGGATGCTGTGGCCGCAGGCGTGAATACAGCCGCCTCCCGCCTTCCGGGGCAGGGCGTCCATGTCCACCACCACCGCAATGTGATAGCCGCTCCTGCCCAGTCTCGCCACCACGCCGGTGAGGGACACGTCCTTCTCATAGGGCACACCCCATGCGTCCAGACAGTCGCAGATCATCCGCTCCGTCTCTGTCTCCTGAAAGCCCAGTTCCGGGCAGTTGAACAGCGCCCGTCCCCGGGCGGTGATGGTCTCCGCCTCCCGGTCGATGGTGCTGAAAATTCTCTCCTTTGCGATCATATCCCGTTACCTCCACTCTCTGGTCAGTCCCACGCCCACTTCGCCCAGCTCCATCCGGCGGCACATCTCCGCCCGGACCTTGAAGCTGGTGCAGTGGCAGGGCCACAGCTCTCCGATGGCCTCTCCGGCCAGATAGTCCATGGTCCGGCGGCTCCGCTCGTCTCGGTTCATGAGATGGAAGCCCCCCAGGATGCCCGCCACCCGGCGGGTGCCCGTCACCTGCTTGGCGTACTCCGCGATGTTGCACACGCCGCTGTGGGAGCAGCCGGTGACGATGTAGACGCCCTCCGTCCCGGCGTAGGCCAGGGCGGAGTCGTCCATGCAGCGGTCCGGCGTTCCGTCCGCCAGAGTGCCCACGGCAGTCCGGGGCTGCACCAGCTCCGGGATCTCCCCCAGAAACACCAGATGCTCCGTCAGCCACAGGGGCTCCCGGGACAGCCGCAGATCAAACCGGGCCTCCAGCTCCTCCCGTCCCACGGGGCAGCCCACTTCCAATCCGCCGTCCCGGCGGATCTGGAACACGTCCGGATGGGCCACCAGCGCCGGACGATGGCCGTCCAGGGCATCACAGAGGGGACGCAGTCCGCCGGTGTGGTCGTTGTGCCCGTGGGACAGCACCACGAAGTCCGCCGTCTCCGCCGGGATGCCCATGGCCCGGGCGTTCCGCAGGAAGACGTCGGAATAACCGGTGTCAAAGAGCACCCGTTTTCCGTCCGCCTCCAGCCAGCAGGAGAAGGCCGGCTCTCCCAGATAGTATTGGTCGATGTAGGTATGGTTGTCCGTCAGTACCGTCAGCTTCATAGCGACCTCCTCAGATGAATGGAAAAGGGGAGACACGGCGCTGTGTCTCCCTCTTTTGTATCAGTCCTTGATATACTCCCGGACGCGATAGGTGGCCCCGATCTCGTCCTCGCAGATCTTCCGGCAGTTTTCGATCTCCTCGGCCGGAATGGTGTCCACCACCGTCATCATCACCGTGGGGACGTATTTGCGGACCTCTTTTGTGAAGGCCTTCATGGCCTCATAGGCGCCCTCCTGCTGAGGGTGGCACAGGGCGTTGTACTTCTCCGCCGTGTCGGTGTTCAGGGAGACGGAGACCATGTCGAACCGTCCGGCAAACTCCGGCGCGATGTCCCGGCCGTTGATGAGGGAGCCGGTGCCGTTGGTGTCCATACGGGTGAAGATCTTCGTCCCATGCTCCTTCATCCGGTCGATGACCCAGCAGATGTCGTCCATGCGGTAGCTGGGCTCGCCGAAGCCCACGAATACCAGCTGCCGGTACTTGGACAGGTCATGGCTCTCGATGGACTCCAGCAGTTCCTCCTTGGTGGGCTCCCGCTTCAGCCAGAGATTGTGGGTATAGATGCTGCCGCCGGAGCTGGTGTTGTGCCGCAGGCAGAACTCACAGTTGAAGTTGCAGCGGTTGGTGGGGTTCACATACAGGTTGTCCCCATATTCGTAAGTGATGGTAAAGCCTTTTTCCATCGTGTATCGCTCCTTATGTTCAGGCCGCTTTCAGAAGCGGTCAAAATATACGCTCCGGACCTCTGTCCGTCACACCTTGCCCTCCAGGCGGAACAGCCGCAGGCCGTTCTCCCAGACGATGCGCTCCATCTCCTCCGGGGACACGCCCTTCCGCTCCGCCAGTTTTTCCACAACGTAAGGCAGATTGGTGGAATCATTCCGCTTTCCCCGGTTGGGCACCGGCGACATGTAAGGGGAGTCCGTCTCCACCACGATCCGGTCCAGCGGCGTGACGTCCGCCGCCTCCAGCGCCCGCCGGGCGTTCTTATAGGTTACAGGCCCATCGAAGCCCAGATACCAGCCCAGCTTCACCAGTTCCGCCGCCATCTCCGGACTGCCGGAATAACAGTGGAACACGCCCCGGACCTCCGGAAACTCTTTCACGATGGCCAGACTGTCCCCATGGGCCTCCCGGTCGTGGACGATGACGGGCATGTCCAGTTCCCGGGCCAGCACCAGCTGCCGCCGGAACACCGTCTGCTGAAACTCCCGGGGCGGATTCTGCTCCCAGTAGTAGTCCAGACCGATCTCCCCGATGGCCACGACCCTGGGATGCTCCGCCAGCGCCCGGATGGCCTGGAAATCCGTCTCCGACGCGCCGGCGCAGTCCTCAGGATGGATGCCCACGGCAGCCCAGACATGGGGATATCGCTCTGCCAGCGCCACAGCAGCCCGGGAACTCTCCACGGTGCAGCCGGGGTCCACCACCAGTCCCACGCCCCGCCGGGGCAGGGAGGACAGCAGCTCGTCCCGGTCCTTTTCAAAGGCACTGGCGTCATAATGGGCATGGGTGTCGAAGATCATGGTTTCTCCTCCGGTTTTCAGGAATATACGTATAAATCATATTATAGTGTGCTGCTGTGGATTTTGCAAGACGGAGAACCTGTCGGAAACCGTCAGGTTCCGGAAAAATAAACAGGGCCGGACAACCTGTGTCCGGCCCTGTCGATTCATTTCGTGTCTCTCAGCACAGCTTGGCGCCGGCAGGAATGGCGTCGTCCACCATGATGAGGTGCAGGCACTCCTCGCCCTTTTCGGTGTGGACGGCGGAGAGCAGCATGCCGTTGGACTCCAGGCCCATCATCTTCCGGGGCGGCAGGTTCACGATGGCCACCAGCGTCTTGCCCACCAGCTGCTCCGGCTCATACCACTTGTGGATGCCGGACAGGATCTGGCGGTCCGTGCCGGTGCCGTCGTCCAGGGTGAAGCGCAGCAGCTTGGCGCTCTTCTTCACCGCTTCGCAGGCCTTCACCTTCACGGCCCGGAAGTCGGACTTGCAGAAGGTGTCGAAGTCCACCTTCTCGGTGAGCTGAGGCTCCAGCTCGATGGCGGGCAGGGCGGCCTTCTTGGCCGCGGCCTCGGCGGCTTCCAGCTGCTCCAGGGCCTTTTCCGCGTCCACCCGGGGGAATAGGTTCTCGCCCTTGGTGACGGTGACGGTCTCGGGCAGGCTGCCCCAGACAGCGGCGCTGTCCCAGGTCTGGATGTCTGCCGGCGCGCCGATCTGGACGAACAGCTTGGCCATGCTCTCCGGCATGAAAGGCGTCAGCAGGACGCCGCAGATGCGGGTGGCCTCCAGCAGATTGTACAGCACATTGGCCAGCCGCTTGCTGTTGGCCTCCATGTCCTTGGCCAGGGTCCAGGGCGCCGTCTCATCGATATACTTGTTGGCCCGCTGGATGACCTTGAACACCTCCGCCAGGGCGGTGTGGGGCGCGAAGGACTCCATGGCCGCCTCGTACTTCTCCCGCAGGCCGGAGGCCATGGCGATGAGCTCCCGGTCGCAGTCCTGAGGATCGTCCCAGGTGCCGCAGCCCTGGGGCAGGGTGCCGCCGAAGTACTTGCCCGCCATGGCGGTGGTGCGGGACAGCAGATTTCCCAGGTCGTTGGCCAGGTCGGTGTTGATGGTCTGGATCAGCAGCTCGTTGGAGAAGTTGCCGTCGGAGCCAAAGGGGAAGGTGCGCATCAGGAAGAACCGCAGGGCGTCCACGCCGAACTGCTCCGCCAGCACGTAGGGGTCCACCACGTTGCCCTTGGACTTGGACATCTTGCCGCCGTCCAGCAGCAGCCAGCCGTGGCCGAAGACGTGCTTGGGCAGGGGCATGCCCAGGCTCATACAGAAGGCGGGCCAGATGATGGAGTGGAACCGGACAATCTCCTTGCCCACGATGTTGATGCCGGGCCAGTAGTCCGCATAGTCATTGTACCTGTCGTTCTCATAGCCCAGGGCGGTGACGTAGTTGAACAGGGCGTCCAGCCAGACGTAGACCACGTGCTTGGGGTCGAAGTCCACGGGGATGCCCCAGGTGAAGGAGGTGCGGGAGACGCACAGGTCCTCCAGACCGGGGTCAATGAAGTTCTTCACCATCTCGTTGACGCGGCTGCGGGGCTGGAGGAAATCCGTGTTCTCCAGCAGATCCCGGACCCGGTCGGCATACTTGCTCAGACGGAAGAAGTAGGCCTCCTCCTCAGCGTCCACCACAGGCCGGCCGCAGTCGGGGCAGCAGCCGTCCTTCAGCTGGCTCTCGGTCCAGAAGGACTCGCAGGGAGTGCAGTACTTGCCCTTGTAGGTTCCCTTGTAGATGTCGCCGTTGTCGTACATCTTCCGGAAGATCTTCTGAATGGCCGCCACATGATAGTCGTCGGTGGTGCGGATAAAGCGGTCGTTGGAGATGTCCATCAGCTTCCACAGGTCCTTGACGCCCCGGGGGCCCTCCACGATGTTGTCCACGAACTCCTTGGGGGTGACGCCGGCCTCCTTGGCCTTGTTCTCGATCTTCTGGCCGTGCTCGTCGGTGCCGGTGAGGAACAGCACGTCATATCCCTGGAGCCGCTTGTACCGGGCGAGGGTATCCGTGGCCACGGTGCAGTAGGTGTGGCCGATATGGAGCTTGTCCGAGGGATAGTAGATGGGGGTGGTGATATAGAACTTTTTCTTTTCCATGGGTTTTCTCCTTTTCAACGGCCGCTCCGAATGGAAGAGGGCCGGTAATCACGCATGCACATGTATTATAACGGTATCTTCCTGAAATTACAACATTCCGCCGGGATTTTACAGCCTGCGCCGCTCCCGGCTCTTATTCCCGGTCCGCCAGAGACATCCGCTTCCAGCGGCCGGACAGGTAGTACGCCACCGACAGCGTGAAGCCCACGGTCCAGCCCACGCCGATGCCGTAATACATATAATCAGGGCCATAGTGGTTGGCGATCCAGTACACCGCCGGCACGCGGACCAGGATCAGGGAGAAAAGCACGTCCAGCATGGCGAACAGACTGTCTCCGGCGCCCCGCATGGCGTTGTTGAGGCAAAACATCACGGAAAACAGGAAATAGAACGGCATGATGCACTTCAGATATACCGTTCCCGCCTGGATGACCGCGGGCGTGTCAGAGAAAACGCTCACCAGCGCCGGTCCCAGAGGGATCAATACCAGCATCACCGCCGACCAGATCACGGCGGCGATCAGGGTGACGCGGATACCCCGGCGGACCCGGTCCAGCCGTCTGGCACCGATATTCTGCCCCACAAAGGCGGTAACGGCACTGCTGAGACCCTGTACCGGCAGAAAGGCCAGCTGATCCAGCCGGTAGCCCACGTTATAACCGGCGGTGAATTCCTTACCGTAGGAGTTGATCTTGCTCATCACCACCATGGCCCCCACCGATACCAGGGACATCTGAATGCCAGCCGGCAGGCCGATCTCCATGATCTGCCGGAAAAGCGTCCTGTCAAACCGGCGGCAGAAGGGCCGGATGGCAATATCGGGATAGCGGCGATTGATGTAGAACAGGCCGAACAGCCAGGAGAAAGCCTGGGAGAGGATGGTCCCCAGCGCCACGCCGGCCACGCCCATTCCGGCGGCCAGCACCAGCGCCAGGTCCAGCGCGATATTCATCAGCGACGAGATAGCCAGAAACAGCAGCGTTGTCCGGCTGTTGCCCAGGCCACCCAAAATGCCCGCGTTGATGTTGTAGCCGATGGTGCCCACGAGCCCGGCGCAGACGATCATCAGATAGACCCACGCCTCGTGATAGGCGCCGCTCTCCACCCGCAGCACAAACAGCAGCGGCTTTACCAGCAGCAGGGCCAGCACCGTCACCGGAAGGGCGGCGGCCATGAAAGCCGTATAGATGGTGTCCACCGCATCGCGCACCCGGTCCAGCTTCCCCGCGCCGTAATACTGGGCGATGACCACGGTGCCGCCGTTGGAGATGCCCATGAACAGGGAGGTGAACATGAAGATCACCGGGAAGCCCACGCCCACCGCGGCCAGGGCCGCGTCTCCCACGTAGTTGCCCACCACCCAGGAATCCACCATATTGTACAGCTGCTGGAGAAAGCTGCCCGCCAGCAGCGGCAGAGCGAAATAGAAAATATGTTCCGCTGGGCTTCCATCGGTCATATTCCGCAGTCCGCGCTCTGATCTTGCCATAGGAACCCTCCGTCTGAATCTGTCGTATTTTATCATTCTACTCTCTTTTTTTATGGGCGGCAAGGTTGTTTTCTTCCACAACATCGGATAAAATGGGGAAAACACCACAAGTGGAAAGGAAATCGCTTATGAGACTGGTATCCTGGAACGTCAACGGCCTGCGCTCCTGTCTGGGCAAGGGCTTTCTGGACTTCTGCGTCTTCGCCGACGCGGACGTCATCTGCCTACAGGAGACAAAGATGAAGCCCGAACAGGCCCAATTCGACCTGCCGGGCTATGAGCGCTACTGGAACAGCGCCGACAAGGCGGGCTACTCCGGCACCGCCGTCTTTACCAGAAAGGCGCCGCTGAACGTCACCTATGATTTCGGAATCGACGAGCACCGCCATGAGGGCCGGGTCATCACGGCGGAATTCGAGGACTTCTATCTGGTCTGCTGCTACACCCCCAACTCCAAGGACCAGCTTCTGCGGCTGGACTACCGCATGGCCTGGGAGGACGACATCCGGGAGTATCTCATGGACCTGGACCGGGTGAAGCCCGTCATCTACTGCGGCGACCTCAACGTGGCCCATGAGGAGATCGACATCAAAAACCCCAAGACCAACCGCCGGAACGCCGGCTTCACCGACGAGGAGCGGGAGAAAATGACGAAGCTCCTGTCCTCCGGCTTCGCAGACACCTTCCGCCGCCTCCATCCCGACACCACCGGGGCCTACAGCTGGTGGAGCTACCGGTTCCACGCCCGGCAGAACAACGCCGGATGGCGCATCGACTATTTCATCGTCTCCGAGCGGCTGATGGACAAGGTCACCAAAGCGGACATCTGGAGTGAGATCACCGGCAGCGACCACTGTCCCGTGGTGCTGGATATCGACGTGTGAGGACCTCCCAGATCCCCACTGTCAGGCCTGCGCATCTTACGACAGCAGCGCGTTGATCTCCTCGATCTCCAGGTCCTGCAGCGCCCAGTTGACGGCGTAGCCCACCACCTTGCTGAGATCCCGCACCTGGGCGTCAATGTCCCGGGGCGTGACGGTGACGTTTTTCCCGTGGCTCCGGAGCTTCTTTTCGTCGATGTCGGTGATGCCCGCCTCCTCCAGCAGATCCGCGGCCAATGTGGCGCCGTCCACCACCGTGGGCACGCCGACAGCGATGACCGGCACGCCCAGCGTCCGCCGGTCCAAAGCCTCCCGGTGATTCCCTACGCCGGAGCCGGGAATGATGCCGGTGTCGCTGAGCTGGACGGTGTTGCACACCCGGCCCATCCGCCGGGCGGCCAGGGCGTCCACGGCGATGACCACATCCGGCTTCGTCTCCCGCACCAGCGCCCGGACAGCCTCCGCCGACTCCACGCCGGTGGTGCCCAGTACCCCGGCGCCAAAGGCCGCCACCGGCCGGAATCCGGCGAACTGCTTCGGCATGGCGGAGATGAGGTGCCGGGTCACCAGCAGATGGCTCAGCACCTCCGGCCCGATGGCGTCCGGCGTCATGGCCCGGTTGCCCAGCCCCACCACCAGAACCGTGCCCTCGCCGGGCAGCAGCTCCCGCAGCTCACCGCCCAGCGTCCGCACCGCCCGCTCGAAGAACTCCGGCTTCCGCTGCCAGTAGGACGTCAGATCCACCGTGCGGTAATTGCCCACCGGCTTTCCCAGGGCCTTGGCCCCCTCCTGGTCCAGGATCTTCACCGTCGTCACGGGATAGCCCTCCCGCTTTGTCTTCTCCGCCTTGACGCCGGAGAGGCGGGTGGTCTTCTCCGCCGACTCCTGCCAAAGCTCCCTGGCCTCCAGCGCCAGGTCCGTCCGCTTGGTAATCATGCAAAAGGTGCTCCTTTCGGCCACAAAATCTTGTGTTCGCTGGTTAGGTTTTGCGGTTCTGAACACAATATGCAATTTTTGTCCGAAAATCGTAAAAAAACCCTTGCTTTTTGAGAAGATAGCTGTTAAAATATCATTCTGCACGGGAGGAGTGTGTTTTCTCCCATCGATTTTGCCTAAGGGAGGTGTTTGGTTTGCCGAATATCAAGTCTGCCAAAAAGCGCGTTCTCATCGCTGAGGCCAGAAACGCCCGTAACAAGGCTGAAAAGTCCGCGCTGAAGACCGCCATCAAGAAGTTCGAGGCCGCTGCCGCAGAAGGCAATCGCACCGAGGCCGATGGCGCATACAAGGTTGCAGTCAAGAAGGTCGATCAGGCGGTCGCGAAGGGCGTTCTGCACAAGAACACGGCTGCTCACCGCAAGAGCGCCATGACCCTGAAGCTGAACCAGCTCGGCTGATTTCGCGCAAAAGCAAAGGACATCCACGGATGTCCTTTTTTGCTGCCCAAAAGCAGACGCCGGAGAGAAAACTCTCCGGCGTCTGTTCCTTTATCCCTGAAAATTGTTCTCCTGATAGTACTGAATGTACCGGAAGCGCTGTAAGAGCGCCCGGGCCTCCTCCGGCAGGTCCGCCTCCCGGTAGTATTCCCCATCCCACCAGAACCGGCCGATGGTGGTGATCACCGGCATCTGCTGCCGGATCTCCTCGGTGGCCTGCATGTAGGCGTTTCCCTTCCAGCCGCACAGGGCGAACAGCTGGTTCATCAGGAAGTTGGGGGAGAGGTCCGGCCCCTGTCCCCTGAAGTCGTTTCCAGTGACGGCTTTCGCAGCGTCGTTGGCCCAGATGACATAGTCTGTGGAATATTTGTTGTACAGTCCGGCGGTGCCGGAGGTATCCAGATCGATGCCCAGCTCCGTGTAGGCGGAGTTTCCGTTGCCCATCCAGGGCCGGTGATCGCCGTAGATCACCACTGCCACCGGCTCGTTCAGGGCAGCGAACTGATCCAGCAGCGTCCGCAGGTTCTCCGCCGTGTTCCGAAGCGATGCGAGGTAGTTATCCACAATATTGGTGGTCTCTGTGGAAAACCTGCCGTCGGTATAGACCTCGCCCCAAATGTTTTCCGCCGTTTCATAGGGCCCATGGCCCTGATAGGTGACGTTGAAGGAGAACACCGGAGCGCCCTCCGCCGCGGCCTCCTGATAGAGCTGGAAGATGTCCGGCAACAGGATATCGTCGTAGGCGATGCCGCCAGCCAGATCCTGATAGCGGTTCTCCAGATAGTAATACGTGGGAATGCCCAGATAGCTGTTCACATTCTCCCGGTTGTAGAACCACTCGTAGCAGGGATGGCTGCCCAGCACGGTGTAGCCCTGCTCCCCGAAATACCAGGCGTAGGAGTTGACGGGCTTCCGGAAGTTCTCCAGCTCCGCGAAGCCGGTGAGGAAGGTCCGCTCCGTGTTGATGGTGCCGCCGGCAAAGATGTTATCCACAAGCCGGCCATGGAAGCTCTCCTCCAGGATGCCGTGATACGTCTCATACGCCCGCTCCCAGTCCACGCCGGGGACGCCGCAGTCGGAGAAGTCGGCGAAGGCCTCCAGCTGGAGGGTGATGACGCTGATCTGCTTCTCCGCCGGGACATCCTCGCTGACATAGCCGCCGAGGATCTCTTTCGCGTCGGCGGCCCGGTAGCCCTCCGGCTTTTCCATCTTGTCCGCGGAGATGCTGTGGAGGAAGGGATAGACAAAGCCCTTGGAGATGTAAACCTGCGTGGCGGACCACCGGTTGATGACATCGAAGTTCTCCGTCCTGCTGTTATAAATGGCATCGTCCGCGCAGAAGTGGTACGTCACGCCCAGCGCCGCCGCCGGGATCAGCGCCAGCGCCAGCCGTCGCCGGAAGGGGAGGGCCAGCCGCCGCTTTACAAAGAAGGAGAGGAACAGGACGCCCAACAGGAGACAGGCGATGCCGAACAGCATCCGCTTGTCCGGCGTCAGGTCGTATTTCTGTTTTGTGGTGATGGAAAGCGCCTCCTTGATGTTCAGGACATCGGCGAACATCAGAGGATCGTCCCGGAATTTCAGCAGGTAATAGTCTCCCAGGGTGAAGCCCATGACGATGACCGCCGCCGTGATGAAGGCGGGCCGGACCGCGCCGTACAGGCAGTAAAACAGGAACACCAGCAGCACCACCGGCAGCACGTTCAGCAGCAGGATCAGCGGATGCCGCAGATAGGTGCCGAACAGCCGCCGGTCATAGAGGCCGAAGGCGTACAGCAGAGACAGCAGGCCCAGCCCAACGCCGGAGGCCGCCGTCCAGAACAGCGTCCAGGCCATGGTCTGGGTGAGAGGGCGTTTTCCGGGTATATCCGGCGCCGGCGTTCTCTCAATGGTTGGGGTCATTTTCAAAGGACATTCTTCCTTTCACAATCAACTGTTGTGTATTTTCAGCTATCATAGCACACGCTGCTGAAAAATGCAAAAAAGAAGCGGCCGGACAAAAGTCCGGTCGTTTCTCATGGTATTTTGTTACTCCGGCGTCTCCACTTCTGCCTGCCACAGACTGGCTTTCGCGTCGCTGGGCATCCGCCTCGTCGCTGCAAGCTCCATATCCCTCGCCCCGGCTTTCCGCCGGGGCTCACTCATTCCGCTGCAGCTCCTCTCCCCACCGGACCCGCTTCGCTGGGCTCCGGCGGGGGCCCCGGAATGGCGACTGGCTCCTCTGATCCAGGTTACTCCAGCGTCTCCACTTCTGCCTGCCACAGACTGGCTTTCGCGTCGCTGGGCATCCGCCAGTCGCCGCGGGGGGAGAAGGCCACGGAGCCTACCTTGGGGCCGTCGGGGAGGCAGTTCCGCTTGAACTGCTGGGAGAAGAACCGTCGGTAGAAGGTCTTCAGCCACTTCAGGATCACATCCCGGCTGTAGGTATCGCCCAGGGCGTACTCCGCCAGACGGAATACCTTCCGGGGACCGAAGCCCCACCGGACGATATAATACAGGAAGAAGTCGTGGAGCTCATAGGGACCCACCAGGTCCTCCGTCTTCTGGCTGATCTCTCCCTGCACGGCGGGCAACAGCTCCGGAGAGACAGGCGTGTCCAGAATGTCCTCCAGCACGTCCTTCAGCTCCTCGTCCTTCTTGGCGTTGTCCCGGGCCAGATATGCCACCAGATGCCGCACCAGCGTCTTGGGGATGGAGGTGTTGACGGCATACATGCTCATGTGGTCTCCGTTGTAGGTGCACCAACCCAGCGCCAGCTCCGAGAGATCGCCGGTGCCGATGACGATACCGCCGGTCTGGTTGGCAATGTCCATGAGCACCTGGGTCCGCTCCCGGGCCTGTCCGTTTTCAAAGGTGACGGAGTGGTCCTCCATGTCGTGTCCGATGTCCTTGAAATGGCTGCGGACGGTATTGGAGATGTTTACGGTCCGCAGTGTGGCGCCCATGCGCTCCGCCAGGATGACGGCGTTGTTCTTCGTCCGGTCGGTGGTACCGAAGCAAGGCATGGTGACGGCCACAATGTCCGTCATAGGCCGGTCCAGCATCTTCATGGCGAGGCCGGTGATCAGAACCGCTAGGGTGGAGTCCAGTCCGCCGGAGAGGCCCACCACGGCGGTCTTGGCGCCGGTGTGCTCCAGCCGCTGCTTCAGGCCCAGGGAGGCGATGAGCAGGATCTCCCGGCAGCGGGCATCCCGGTCCTCCCGGCCCTCGGGCACAAAGGGCTGGGGCGCCACGTAGCGGGTCAGCTTGGTCTTGGAGACGGTGAGGGAGAAGGGGACTGCCAGCAGGCGCTGTCCCTCCGCGAACACCTGGGTCCGGCGGCGCTCATAGGCCAGTCGCTGCACGTCAAGCTCCGAGATCAGCAGCCCGCCGTCGAACCGGTTCTCCGCCAGCAGCGTGCCGTTTTCCGCGATCATCTGATGGGCGCCGAACACCACGTCGGAAGTGGACTCGCCCTCGCCGGCGCTGGTGTACACGTAGCCGCACAGCAGCTTGGCGGACTGCATGGTCACCAACTGGCGGCGGTAGCTGTCCTTTCCGATGAGGTCGTTGCTGGCCGACAGATTGCCGATGATAGTAGCCCCCGCCTGGGCCAGCCGGACGGAGGGAGAGTCCGGCGCCCACAGGTCCTCGCAAACCTCAAAGCCCAGCACCAGGTCCGGGATCTCCCGGCAGGAGAACAGGATCTCCGTTGTAAAGGGGATGGTCTCCTGTCCGCACAGTGTTACCGTGCCCGACATCTGGGGTGCCGGGGCGAACTGGCGCTTCTCGTAAAATTCCCCGTAGTTGGGGATATGGGTCTTGGGCACCACGCCCAGGATCTTTCCCTTCTGGATAACAGCGGCGCAATTATACAGCTTCTGGTCCACGCACACCGGCAGGCCCACCGCCGTCACCACCTCCAGATTCCGGGTAGCCTCCAGCACCGTGGCCAGCGCCTCCTCAGCACCCCGCAACAGGGATTCCTGATAGAACAGGTCGCCGCAGGTATAGCCGGTGAGCCCCAGCTCCGGTAGCACCAGCACCTTGACGCCGGCCTTCTCCGCCTGACGCATCATGGTAAAGGTCTGTTCCGCGTTGTAATGGCAGTCCGCCAGCCGCAGCTTCGGTGTGCCGCAGGCCACAGAAATAAAACCGTCTTTCATGGTAAACATCTCCATTCGGCATAGTTTCCTGTCTATATTTTATACCGCCGGACCCTGTTTGACAAGGCTGGCAAAAAATAAAACGCACTGCTTCGATGACGGGGGCGAACACAAGAAACGCCGCCCGACGGGCGGCGTTTCTTGTGTGTGTTTTAGGAGGGAGAAAATTCAGCATCGGGCTGGGAGGACCCTTTGCTTGATTATTAAAATACCCCAAAATTGTGGCCGATTCATGATGGGAATGTAAACGAATTGTGAACATTTTTTCGCATTTCGTCGAAAGTAAATGCGCAATCGTTTTCCACAAAAGTGGATGATATTGTGGAAAACTTCACTTGTACTTTTGGCTCTCCGCCACCGCCAGCTGGTCGCAGCGGTTGTTGTACTCGTTCTCCGCGTGGCCTTTTACCCAATGGTAGTGCAGTGTGTGGATCTCCTCCAGCTCCAGCAATCGGCCCCACAGATCCGGATTCAGCGCCGGTTTCTTGTCGGACTTCACCCAGCCCCGGGCCCGCCAGCCCTTTGCCCAGCCCTTGGAAAGTCCGTCGATGACATACTTGGAGTCGGACCACAGCTCCACCACGCAGGGCTCCTTCAGCATGGACAGCGCCTCGATGACGGCGGTCAGCTCCATGCGGTTGTTGGTGGTATTGGCCTCTCCGCCGGACAGCTCCTTTTTGTGAGGGCCGTACATCAGGATGGCGCCCCAGCCCCCGGGCCCTGGATTGCCGGAACAGGCCCCGTCGGTGTAAATGGTGACTTGTTTCATGCATTCTCCTTTGAAAAGACGGGAGCGGCGGTCCGCCGCTCCCGCTGGTCGTCATATTCTTCCGGCGGATTTATACCTCCGGCTCCGTACCGGTCTCCGTCTCCTGGGACTCGTCCCGGTCCGCCAGCGCCATGGAGATGACCCGGTCGCCCTCCTCCTTGAAGCGCATGACGATGACGCCCTGGGTGGCCCGGTTGGCGGTCACTTTGATGTTTTCCACAGGGGTGCGGATCAGGATGCCGCTCTGGGTCACCAGCAGCAGGTCCTCGGACCCGTCCACCACCTTGACGCCCACCACGGGGCCGGTCTTCTCCGTGACCATATAGTTCTTGATGCCGATGCCGCCCCGATTGGTGATGCGGTACTCCTCCACGGGGGTCCGCTTGCCGTAGCCCTTCTCCGTGATGGACAGCACCTGATGCTCCGGCTTGGCCCGGGCGGCCCCTACCACGTAGTCGCCCTCCCGGAGACGGATGCCCCGGACGCCCACGGCCTCACGGCCCATGGGACGCACATCGTTCTCGTCGAAGCACACCGCCATGCCGTCGTGGGTGGCGATGAGAATATGCTGGTTTCCGTCCGTCTCCCGGACGGTGATGAGCTGGTCGCCCTCGTCCATCCGCAGTGCCCGGATGCCGTTGTTCCGCAGATTCTTCAGGGTGTTGGCGGGCAGGCGCTTCACCGTGCCCTGCTTCGTCACCATGAACAGGAACCGGCCGTCATCCTCAATGGACCGGGTGTGGATCATGGTCTGGACCCGTTCGCCCTGCTCCACCTGGAGGATGTTGACGATGTTGGTGCCTTTGGCGGTCTTGCCGGACTCCGGGATCTGATAGCCCTTCTTCCGGTAGACCTTGCCGGTGTCGGTGAAAAACAGGATATAGTCGTGGGTGGAGGCGGTGAACACGTCCACCACGTAGTCCTCCTCCCGGGTGGTGATGCCCTTCTTGCCCATGCCGCCCTTGGACTGGGCGCTGTACTCGCTGACGGGGGTGCGCTTGATGTAGCCCGCCTGGGTCAGGGTGAAGACGCACTGCTCCTCCTCGATGAGGTCCTCGATGTCGATCTCGTCCTCCACGTCCTGGATCTCTGTTTTCCGCTCGTCGCCGTACTTTTCCCGGATGGCCGTCAGCTCCTCCTTCAGGACGGCGCGGATCATCTCATCGGAGGCCAGCAGCTTCTGGAAGTAGGCGATGCGGTCCTCCAGCTCCTTATACTCGTTCTCCAGCTTCTCCCGGTCCAGGCCCTGGAGGGCTTTCAGACGCATGTCCAGAATGGCCTGGGCCTGAATGTCATCCAGTCCGAAGCGGGACATCAGGTTTTCCTTGGCATTGTCGTAGCTGGTGCGGATAATGCGGATGACCTCGTCGATGTTGTCCTGGGCGATGAGCAGGCCCTCCAGCAGATGGGCCCGCTCCTGGGCCTTCTTCAGGTCGTACTTCGTCCGCCGGACGATGATCTCCTCCTGGAAGGCCAGATACTCGTCGATGATGTGCCGCAGGGACAGGATCTTCGGCTGGGTCTGATTCTGGACCAGAGCCAGCATATTGATGGCAAAGCTGGTCTGCAGCTGGGTCTGAGCGAACAGGCGGTTCAGCACCACCTGGGGATTGGCGTCCTTCTTCAGTTCGATGACGATGCGCATACCGTTGCGGTCCGTCTCGTCCCGGATGTCGCTGATGCCCTCCAGGCGCTTGTCCTCCACCTGATCGGCCATGCTCTTGATGAGCATCCGCTTGTTGACCTGGTAGGGGATCTCCGTCACCACGATGCGGACGCGGTCCTTGCCGAAGTCCTCAAACTCCGTCCGGGCCCGGACCACGATCTTGCCCCGGCCGGTGGCGTAGGCCGCCCGGATGCCGCTGCGGCCCATGATGATGCCTTTGGTGGGGAAGTCAGGACCCTTGACGTACTGCATCAGGTCCGCCAGGGTGGCGTTGGGATCGTCCAGCACATGGATGCAGGCGTCGATGACCTCCCCCAGATTGTGGGGTGGGATGTTGGTGGCCATGCCGACGGCGATGCCGCTGGAGCCGTTCACCAGCAGGTTGGGGAACCGGCAGGGAAGAACACGGGGCTCCTTTCGGGTCTCGTCGAAGTTGGGGTCCCAGTCCACCGTCTCCTTATCGATGTCCCGCAGCAGCTCGTCGGAGATTTTGGACATGCGGGCCTCGGTGTACCGGTAGGCCGCGGGGGGATCGCCATCCAC
This sequence comes from Dysosmobacter sp., assembly GCA_022778785.1. Lineage (GTDB taxonomy): Bacteria > Bacillota > Clostridia > Oscillospirales > Oscillospiraceae > Oscillibacter. Next base: position 32,479 of record JALFSO010000033.1, read on the forward strand.
GGAGCCGAAGTTGCCGTGGCCGTCCACCAGGGGATAGCGCATGGAGAAGTCCTGGGCCAGACGGACCAGGGCGTCGTAGACGGAGGCGTCGCCGTGGGGGTGGTACCGGCCCAGCACGTCGCCCACGCAGGTGGCGGACTTTTTGAAAGGCCGGTCAGAGGTCAGGTTGTCCTCGTACATGGCGTAGAGGATGCGCCGGTGGACGGGCTTCAGGCCGTCCCGCACATCCGGCAGGGCCCGGCCCACGATGACGCTCATGGCGTATTCAATATAGGATTTCTCCATCTCCGGCACCAGAGGAGAGTTGACGATCTTCTGGTCCGGATACCGGATCTCCTCGGGGTCGTATTGGGGTTTTTTAGACATTGGTAGTTTTCCTCCTCTTTAGAGGTCGATTTTTGTCAGTAATCCAGGTTCACGGCGTACTTGGCATTCTTCTCGATGAACGCTTTTCGCGGCTCCACCTTTTCGCCCATGAGGACGGTGAAGGTGGCGTCGGCGGCCACGGCGTCGTCCAGAGTGATGCGCCGCAGGGTCCGCTTCTCCGGGTCCATGGTGGTCTCCCACAGCTCGTGGGGGTTCATCTCGCCCAGGCCCTTGAACCGGCTGATGTCGATCTTCACATTGGGATTGCCGCCCCGCATCTCCGCGGACACGGCGTCCCGCTCCTCGTCGGAGAAGGCCACGCGGGTGGTCTTGCCCCGGGTCAGCTTGTACAGCGGCGGCACGGCGGAGTAGACGTAGCCGTGCTCGATGAGGGGCCGCATATACCGGAAGAAGAAGGTCAGCAGCAGCGTGCGGATATGGGCGCCGTCCACATCGGCATCGGCCATGATGATGATCTTGTGATACCGGAGCTTGTTGACGTCGAAGTCCTCACCCAGACCGGCGCCCAGCGCCGTGATGACAGGCTGGAGCTTGTCGTTGCCGTAGACCTTTTCCTCCCGGACCTTCTCCACGTTCAGCATCTTGCCCCACAGCGGCAGGATGGCCTGGAACCGGGAGTCCCGGCCCTGGGTGGCGGAGCCACCTGCGGAGTCGCCCTCGACGATATAGATCTCCGTCAGCTCCGGATTGTTCTCGTTGCAGTCCCGCAGCTTGTCCGGCATGGCGGCTCCGCCTAGAGCCGTCTTCCGGCGGATATTCTCCCGGGCCTTCCGGGCCGCCTCTCTGGCACGGTTGGCCATCAGGGCCTTGTCCAGGATCATCCGGCCCACCTGGGGATTCTCCTCCAGAAAAATCTCCAGCTTGCTGGACACGATGTTGTTCACCAGCGTCCGTATCTCGCTGTTTCCCAGCTTGGTCTTGGTCTGGCCCTCGAACTGGGCGTCCGTCAGCTTCACGGAGATGACAGCGGTGAGACCCTCCCGGCAGTCGTCGCCGGAGACCTTTTCGTCGTCCTTCAGCATTTTGATCTTGTGGCCGTAGGCGTTCAGTACGCTGGTGAGAGCCCGCTTGAAACCCTCCTCATGCATGCCGCCCTCCGGAGTGTGGACGTTATTGGCGAAGGAGAGGATGGTCTCGTTATAGCTGGAGTTGTACTGCAAGGCCACCTCCGCCATGGAGTCGTCCTTCACGCCCCGCATGTAGATGACCTGTTCATGAAGGGGGTCCTTGTTGGTGTTCAGCCAGGTGACGAACTCGTTGATGCCGCCGGCATAGCACATTTCGTCCTCCTGCTCCTGACCGGGACGGTGGTCCTGGATACGGATCTTCAATCCTGCGTTCAGGAACGCCTCCTCCCGCATCCGGGTATGGAGGGTATCGTAGCTGTAGACCGTATCCTCAAACATCTCCGGGTCCGGCTTGAAGGTGACGGTGGTACCGGTGCGGTCCGTGGTGCCGACGATCTTCATCTCCTGGGTGATGTTGCCCCGGGCGAAGCGCATCTCATAGATGTTCCCGTCCTTATGGACCTGCACCACCAGCCACTCGGACAATGCGTTCACCACGCTGGCGCCCACGCCGTGGAGGCCGCCGGAGACCTTGTAGCCGCCTCCACCGAATTTTCCGCCGGCGTGAAGCACGGTGTACACCACCTCCAGGGCAGGGCGGCCCGTCTGGGCCTGGATGTCCACAGGGATGCCGCGGCCGTTGTCGGTGACGGTAATGGTGTCCTCCTCGTTGATCTCCACCGTGATCTCCGTGCAGTAGCCCGCCAGGGCCTCGTCGATGGAGTTGTCCACGATCTCATACACCAGATGGTGGAGACCTGAGACGGAGGTGGAACCAATATACATTCCGGGACGCTTGCGGACGGCCTCCAGGCCCTCCAGGACCTGAATTTCCGACGCGTCGTATTCGTTCTCCGCGTCCACGGCGGTTGGATTCCGATTTTCGATTTCTGCCATGAAAGTACTCCTTTCCGGTTCCGGGGCAAAGAGAGCCGGGCCTGAACCAGTTCCGGCCCGCTTCTCCCTGCCCTAAAACAGTTGAAATGCCGATTTCTCTTTACAATTCCAGCTTCCGGCTCTCCGCCCGCTTCTGGAGCGTGGCCGTGTTCAGCTGGGACAGATATACGATCTGGGGATGGTAGGGGTGATCGCACACCACGAAGGACTTGGGAATGTCGCCGGAGATATCCAGCACCACGCCCTCTTTCTCGGCGGCGGCCAGATACTCCCGGGTGCGCTTGCCGTAGCTGCATTTGTCCAGATCAAAGATGCCGATGATCCGCCGGTCCGGCACGATCTCGTTTTGGCCCAGGTGCAGGTACATGAGCGATCCTCACTTTCCCATAATGAGATGCCACAGTCCCAGCAGCAGCCGGGAGATTCCCCAGCCGCACAGAGCCAGAACGCCGTACACCGCCCAGAACAGCAAAATCACCGTCAGCGACAGTGGCAGTCCCGCCACCAGACACAGGACAAGTCCCGCCGCGCCCAGAATGACAGGGATGTACAGCAGCCAGCGGATGGTCCTGCAGAACAGTCCCAGCAGCAGCTGGCCGAAGAAGGCAAACGCCAGGATCAGGCCCATCAGGAACAGCACAACGCCTGCCACGGCGCCGAACGCCGCCAGCACCGGCAGGCCCAGTAAGACATGAAACATCGATTTTCTCCTTTTCGTAAGCAGCCGCCACCGGTAATCATCCAATGGCGCCCTGCTTCACGTGAAACACTTTTCCGCCCAAAAGCTGCGGCAGCCGGTCATCCTCGCAGCACGTAATAAACACCTGCCCGCCCGCAATGCGGTTCAGGACGAATTCCTGGCGGCGGGGGTCCAGCTCGCTGAGGACGTCGTCCAACAGCAACACCGGATATTCTCCGGAGGTATTTTTCAATATTTCCCGCTCCGCCAGTTTCATGGACAGCGCCGCCGTCCGGGTCTGCCCCTGGGAGGAGTAGGTCTTGGCCTCCTGATCGTTGATCCGCACCAGCAGATCATCCTTGTGGGGTCCGGAGAGACAAAGACGGGAGGCCCGTTCCGCCTCGGCGTGGGCATTCATATGGGAGCGCAGCTGCTCCGCCACCTGTCCCTGCTCCGCCATGGGGTCTGTCACCGCCGAAACGGTCTGATAGGCGATGTCCAGTCTCTCCCGGCCTCCGGAACACTCCAGATGGTTGGCGGCGGCGTACTCCGCCAGCCGCCGGGCATATTGAGCGCGGTAGTGGATCAGCACCGCTCCATAGAGGATCATCTGTTCATTGAATTCCGGCAGCGTGTCCAGCAAGGCCGGATGCTCCTCCCAGTCCCGGAGAATGCGGGTCTTGTGCTCATAGGCCCGGTTGTACTCCGCCAGCGCCGCCGCATACCGGGGCCGCAGCTGGCACAGGGCCGTGTCCATGAATTTCCGCCGGGCGGCGGCGCCCTCCCGGATGAGGTACAGGTCGTCGGGGCAGAAAAACACCGTCTGATACACCTGATTCAGCGCCGCGGCGCTTTTGGCCGCCACGCCGTTGACTGTCAGCTTCCGCCGGCGGCCCCGAAAGAGGTCCGCCCGGATCTGAAAGTCCCGCTCTCTGGAAAAGACGTTCCCCGTCAGACTGGCGCTGTCCGCCTCAAACCGGATCAGCTCCTGATCCCGCCGGGCCCGGGGGGATTTTCCGCAGGCCAGATAGACCACGGCCTCCAGCAGATTGGTCTTTCCCTCGGCGTTCTCGCCGAAGATGACGTTGCAGCGCGGATCAAAGGACACCGTCTGCTCCTGGTAATTCCGGAAGTCCCGCAGCGTCAGCTCATTGACCCGCATAGGCGATGGCGTACTGCTGGCCGTCGAAGGACACCACGTCGCCGGGCCGGAGCTTCTTTCCCCGCATGGCGCAGACCTCGCCGTTGACGGCGGCCTCGCCTGCCTGGATGCGCTCCTTGGCCTCGCCGCCGGAGCCGACGGCGTTTGCCAGCTTCAGAAGATCCTGTAATTTGATAAATTCCGTATGAATGGTAATGGTTTTCATATTCCGCTCCCTGGCAGAGAGTTACTGCTCTCTGCCGATCCAATAGAATAGCAGGCCCAAAAGCAGGAGAGACAGGGCGATCCCCAGCAGCACCGCGCTGGATGGCTCGTTTTTCACGAGATTCAGCAGCGTGAGCGCGTCGTCCAGGAGAGACCGGCGCCCCCTGATCGATCCAAAATACGCGGGATACCTGTTAGAAGCATAGATCCAGCAAACGCCCAGCAGGATGCCGCCCAGCGCCAGCAGGGCCTTTGCGGCCGTGCGCAGGCGTGCTTTCCAGCCGCCGCTCATCTCACTCCCCGGCCTTCAGACGGACGGGCAGCACCATGTAGAGGAAGTTTTCCACACCCTCTGTGGGAACAATGATGGCAGGGGAGACGCTGGTGTTCAGCTCAATGGTCACCGTGTCCGCCGGGGCATAGCGCAGGGCCTCCATAAGATAGCGGTTGTTGAAGCCGATCTCCAGCCCATTGCCTTCGCCGGCGATGCGGCAGATGTCCTTGGCTTCGCCGTTGGCTGTCTTGGCGGACAGCAGCACCTTGTCATGGTCAAAGATGCACCTCACCGGACTCTTCAGCTTATCGGAGATCACCACGGATACGCGGTCGATGCTGTTGATCAGCTCCTTGGTGTCCACCGTGATTTTAATGGGGTTTTTCCGGGGAATGGCGTTCTTGTAATCCAGGAATTCACCCTCCAGACGGCGGCAGATCAGCTGGGTATCGCCCACTTCAAACAGAATGTGGCGCTTACCCAAGGTAATTTTTGCCGGATCGTCGGTGTCCTCGCAGATCTTCTGCACCTCGTTCAGGGCGCTGCCGGGGGTGACGAAGGAGAAAGCGCCGCCGTCGGCCTTGTCCAGCGGCTCCTTCCGGATGGCCAGACGGAAGCCGTCCACAGACACCATGGTCAGACCCTGATCCGTTACCTCGAACAGCGCGCCGGTGTGGACCGGGCGGCTCTCATTGGTGGACACGGCGAAGGAGGTCTGCTCGATCATATCCCGCAGGGTCCGCTGCTGCAAAGAGACGGCGTGGTCGTCCTCCACCTCCGGCAACTCCGGATAGTCGGCGGCGGACAGGCCCAGAATGTCGAAATCCGAGTCTCCGCAGCTGAGATGGACCATCTGCTTGTCGTCGGCGGTAAAGGTCACCATATCGTCGGGCATTTTCCGGACGATGTCGCCGAACAGCCGGGCATTCAATACCAGTTCGCCGCCCTGTACAACATCGGCGGACACCCTGGTGCGGATGCCTGTCTGCATATTATAGCCGGAGATGGTCAGCGTCTCGTCCGCCCGGAGCAGCAGGCCCTCCAGCGCGGGGATGGAGCTTTTCTGTGCCGCTGTCCGGGATGCCACATTGATGGCGTTCATGAGGAGGGCTTTTTCGCAGGAGAATTTCATCATGGTCAGTTCTTCCTCTCTGTATCAAATGATGGAAGGAGATTTCTGTTCTAAAAAGAAAAGAAGCAAATATTTTTTAGAAAAAGCAGCACTAGGGATTTTTTTTGTGGAAAACACCGTGGAGCCTTGATTTTTCAGCATTTTTCAATCCACCGCCTCTGTTGAAAAATCGCGAGACTTATCAACAGCAATTTTTCGCGGCGTGTTTTCCACAGCCGACTTTTTCTTTCTCCACCGCGGTTGTGGAAAAATCAGCGCTTGGAATTGATGTTGGTTTTGATCTCCTTCACCGTCTCAGCGAAGGCGGAGTCCTTCTTCATCTGCTTTTCCACCTTGTCGATGGAGTACAACACCGTGGTGTGGTCCCGGTTGTCGAACTCCTTGCCGATGTCGTCCAGAGACAGGTTGGTCATGGAGCGGATGAGGTACATGGCGATCTGCCGGGCCTGCACCGCGTCCCGGACACGCTGCTGGCCCCGGATGACGCTCTCGTCCAAATTGTAGAACTTGCAGATGTACTCGATGATGACGCTGGGGGAGGGGATGTACTCATTGCTGCGTTTCAGCATGTCCTGAATGGCGCGGGCGGCGGTCTCCTCGTCGGTCTCGCTGCCCAGCAGGTCCTTGTAAGCCTTGATCTTGTTGATGGTACCTTCCAGCTGTCGGACGTTGGCGGTGACGTTCTCCGCCACATAGGCGGAGATCTTGTCGGGCAGACTGAGGCCCATCAGCGCGGCCTTGCTCTTGACGATGGCCAGACGGGTCTCAAAATCCGGGGGTTCCACGTCCACCAGCAGGCCCCACTCAAACCGGGTGCGGAGACGGTCCTCCAGCTGGGTCATCTCAGAGGGGGGACGGTCCGAGGTCAGCACGATCTGCCGGCCGGACTCGTACAGGGTGTTGAAGGTGTGGAAGAACTCCTCCTGTGTCTGCTTCTTGCCGGCGATGAACTGCACGTCGTCCACCAGAAGCAGGTCCGCCTGGCGGTATTTCTCCCGCATTTCGGCGGTTTTGGCGGGACCGGCCTGAATGGCGGCCACCAGTTCGTTGGTCAGATCGTCGCCCTTGACGTAGGCGATCTTGGCGGTCTTCTCCCGCTTCCGGATGACGTGGGCGATGGCGTAGATCAGATGGGTCTTGCCCAGACCGGAGTCGCCGTAGATGAACAGAGGATTGTAGTGCTCCGCCGGATGCTCCGCCACGGAGACGGAGGCGGCGTAGGCCATCTTGTTGGAGGGACCCACCACAAAGGTCTCAAAGGTCAGGTCCTTGTTCAGATCCAGGCCGCCGACGCGTTTCATGGCGGGCTCGGCGCCTGAAAAAGCGGCCAGTGCCGCATCGTCCAGGATCTCCACGCCGATGTCCGTGGAGAACAGATCCTTCAGCGAGGACTGGATATTTTTCATGAACAGATCCCGTATATAGCCGGTCTTGAAATCGTTGGCACAGTGCAGATATAGTTTACCGTCCCGGAAATCCACGGCCTCCAGTTCATCGAACCAGGTCTTAATGGTGGTTTCGGACAGGTCGCGCTTCAGCTGCTGCAGTACGTTGTTCCAGATGTCTGCAACGGAATTCAAAAGGAAACACCTCTCTCCCGTAAAAATCTGTGGGGTAGAACGCAACATAACAAAATAAGTATACCAGAAATCAGAAAAAATGACAACACATATTCTAATAAATAAGTTCCATTATTTGTCCTGTTTTTGGAGGGGAAAAACAGCTGTATTTAGTCATAATGAAGAAAAAACGCACAAGATTTTGTGGCCGACGGGAAAAGATCGGAAAAATGGGAAACCTTTTGACAGGCCGAACGTGATTTTTCAGGTTTTTCAAGTTTTTATTGACACATTTTCAAAATGTATGTATACTAGAGGGCGCGTCCAAAAGACGCCTGAGTTTTGTGTGCCGCGGAGCGAGTCTCCGTCGGGCAGAGCCGCCGCTTGTCCGGCGGCCGTAATATGAGTAGGAGGTGTTTCCAACATGGCAACCAAACGTACCTATCAGCCCAAGAAGCTGCATGGTCAGAAGGTCCACGGTTTCCGCAAGAGAATGGCTACCGCCAACGGCCGTAAGGTCCTGGCCCGCCGCCGCGCCAAGGGCCGTGCCCGTCTGTCCTACTAAGGCTTACGGAAAAGCGCGGGAAACACTGGAATCGTTCTATCAGGGACGGCGGGAATTTGTAAGGATTCCTCCGTCCCTAAAAGAGTTTCCTGAACCACCGGACAATTTTGGAAATCTGGAACTGCGGAGGCGAGGCTGGTGAAACGGGCGGTGACCCTGAAAGAGAATTATGAGTTCCGCCGGATGTACCAGAAGGGCGCCTCCGCGGTGGACCGCTGCATGGTGGTCTACTGCCGGAAGAACAAGCTGGGCCGGAACCGCTACGGCTTCACGGTATCGGTGAAGCTGGGCGGGGCCGTGGTACGGAACCGGGCCCGGCGCCGCCTGCGGGAGGTCTGCCGTCTCAACGGGGACAAGCTGGCCGTGGGCTACGACATTCTGGTGGTGGCCCGGGGCAGGACGGTGACGGCCTCTTTTAAGGAGCTGACCGCCGCCTATCTCCGTCTTGCGAAAAAGCTGTCGCTTTTGAAGGAGACGCCATGAAACGGATCCTGATCGCTCTGGTCAAGTTCTATCGCGCGGCCATCTCGCCGTACCGTCCGCCCTGCTGCCGGTTTACGCCCACCTGCTCCCAGTATGCGCTGGAGGCGCTGGAAAAATACGGTGCGCTGAAGGGCGGCTGGCTGGCGTTCCGCCGCATCCTGCGCTGCAACCCGTTCCACAAGGGCGGGTATGACCCGGTCCCGTGAGTCAAAGAGGGGACTGCGTCCCCCCTTTGGATTCCCCCCACCAGTGACATCGGTCACTGGTGACGCCGCCCAAGGCGGCTGGAGTCTCGGTATTTTCGCCACGTACACGCCGCGGCGAAAATGATTATGATTCTTTGATTTGCCGCGGGCAAATCAAACCGGGAACCTGCGGTTCCCTGGCCCCTCCCTTTTCTTCTATCGTGGGAAAGGGAAATGGCTTTTTCTCATGGCCCCTCCGGTTTGAGGGGCTTCGTTGTGATCCCCAACGAAACACGTAAGGAGAACATTTATGGCAACAATCGGTTACTGGATCTGTTATCCGTTTGCGGCTCTGGTGCGGCTGTTCTACAGTCTCACCGGGTCCTATGGCGTGTCTCTGATCCTGTTTACTCTGGTCATCAAGCTGATCCTGCTCCCCTTCCAGATGAAGTCCAAAAAGAGCATGGTCCGCATGAGCCGGATGTCCGGCAAGATGCAGGAGATCCAGAAGAAATACGCCAATAACCAGATGAAGATGCAGGAGGAGATGCAGAAGCTCTATGCCGAACAGGGCGTCAATCCCATGTCCGGCTGCCTGTGGAGCTTCCTGCCCCTGCCCATCCTGATGGCCCTGTATTATATCATCCGGGAACCCATCGTCTACTTCATGAACTTCGGCACCCGGGGCAACGGTCTCAAGGTGCTGGAGGCCGCCAAGGAAGTGGTCACCAGCATTGGTCTGAGCTGGAGCACCACCACTAGCGGCGAAACCGTCAGAGACGGCATCTATGCGCAGATCGAGATCGTCAAGCACCTGTCCGACAACGCGTCCAATCCCGCGGTCCAGAAGTTCTTCGCGGAGAACCCCAACTGGGTCAACGTGGATTATCATTTCCTGGGCATGGATCTGTCCACTGTCCCCAGTGACGCCTTTGCCATGCTGAAGACCGGCATCACGCTGGGCGCCATCGGCCTGATCCTCATTCCCATTCTCTCCGCCGCTTTCCAGGTCCTTACCATGAAGATCACCATGAAGGGTCAGCCTATGGAGGGCGCCGCGGCTTCTTCCAACAAGATGATGATGTGGATGATGCCCCTGATGTCCCTGTGGATCGGCTTTACCCTGCCCGCCGCACTGGGTGTGTACTGGATCGCCCAGAGCGCTTTCTCCGCCATTCAGGAGGCCATCCTCGGCAGGTTCTATAACACCAAGCTGGAGGAGCAGGAGAACGAGCGTCAGCGCCAGATCGATGAAGACCGCAAGCGGCGCCAGGAGGAAGGCCGCAAGCGTCAGGAGCAGCAGCGTCAGCAGGTGGAGCAGAAGCAGACGCTGAAGGAGAAGCGGAAGGCCGCCCAAGAGGCGAAAGAGGCCAGAGCGAAGAAGCCCAGCACCACCGAGGCTGGCCGTGTCGGCGACCGTCCTTACGCCAGGGGCCGCTCTTATAAGGCTGACCGCTATGACACTGATGAGAAATAAGGAGCTTGCTGCATTATGAGTTATATTGATGTAACGGGCAAGACTGAGGACGAGGCCATCGCCAACGCGCTGCGTCAGCTGGGACTGGAGCGGGACGATGTCTCCGTGCAGATCCTGGAGCGGGCAAAGTCCGGCTTCCTGGGTCTGGGCAGTCAGCCCGCCAAGATTCGTGTGACCTACGGCGAGACGGAGCCTGAGGAGCAGGAGCAGGCCCCCACCGCTCCGGAGCCTGCCGCCGTCAAGGCGGAGCCGGAGGAGTTGCCGGTCCGTGAGACGCCCAAGGTCGCCCCCGAAGTGCCGCAGAAACAGAAGTACGCTCCCAAGGCGGCGAAACCCGCCAAGGCCAAGTCTCCGGAAAAGCGTCCGGAGCGGAAGCCCGAGCCGGCGAATCCTGTGGAGAAAGCGGCTCCCGCCGTGGAGCTGGGTGAGGAAGTGGACGACGAGAAGGCCCAGGCCATCAAGAAGTTCCTCTCCGGTCTGCTGGAGCAGATGGAGACCCCGGCGGACGTCCGGGTGTATCTGCCGGAGAAGGGCCGCTACAAGGTCATCCTGGAAGGGAAGGACCTGGGCGCCCTCATCGGACGCCGGGGCGAGACCCTGGACGCCATCCAGCAGCTCACCAGCTACTCCGTCAACCGCACCGGCGGCGGACGGGTCCGCATTCAGCTGGACGCGGAGAATTACCGGGAGCGGCGGGAGCAGAGCCTGCAGCATCTGGCCCAGAAGGTGGCCGGAAAGGTGGTCCGCTACCGCCGCAGCGTGACGCTGGAGCCCATGAACGCCTACGAGCGCCATGTGATCCACACCGCTCTGCAGGACACCCCCAACGTCACCACCTACTCCACCGGCGTGGACCCCAACCGCCGTGTGATCGTGGCTTACGACCGGGACAAGAAGTGAATACATGAACTGTCAGCGGCCCGGATTTTCCGGGCCGCTGATTGCTTTTTTGATCTCACGGAATTTTTTCGAAGATATTTCGGGGGAAAGGGGAGTGGTGTCCTGCAAAATCCCCACTTGACAAGCATTTCAAAAGATGATACAGTGACCAAAGATGTGAAAAGCGATGACGGGAAAGAGTATCTCTTTCAGAAGGCCAAGAGAGAGGGCGGACGGTGCGAGCCCTTGCCGGAGAAGGGGAAAAGGCGTCCCTGAGCCGCGGCGCTGAACACCAGTAGGCGCCGCCGGTCCCCGCCGTTACCGGGCAGAGTGTCTCCAACATGGGGAAATTCAGGTGGAACCACGGACTGGAAAGTTCGCCCTGAGCCATACGGCTCGGGGCGTTTTTATTTTCAACTCACAGCAGACAAAATTTTTTGATAGAGCATCAGGAGGAAAACAGCATGGACAACAGACAGAAGACCATGGAAAAGGTCGTGGCGCTGTGCAAGAACCGGGGCTTCGTGTTCCCCGGCAGCGAGATCTACGGCGGCCTCGCCAACAGCTGGGACTACGGTCCTCTGGGCGTGGAGATGAAGAATAACGTCAAGCGGGCATGGTGGAAGAAGTTCGTTCAGGAGAACCCCTACAACGTGGGCCTGGACGCCGCCATCCTTATGAACCCCGAGGTGTGGGTGGCCTCCGGCCATGTGTCCACCTTCAATGATCCCCTCATCGACTGCAAGGCCTGCAAGATGCGTCACCGGGCCGACAAGCTGGTGGAGGCCTATGTTCAGGAGAACAACCTGGACGTCAACGTGGAGGCCATGACCCAGGAGGATCTGGTGAACTTCATCCGGGACAATCAGGTGCCCTGCCCCGGCTGCGGCAAGAGCGACTTCACCGACATCCGGAAGTTCAACCTGATGTTCAAGACCCATCAGGGCGTCACTGAGGACACCGCCAACGAGGTCTATCTGCGGCCTGAGACCGCCCAGGGCATCTTTGTCAACTTCCCGGCCATCCAGCGCTCCACCCGCCGGAAGCTGCCCTTCGGCGTGTGCCAGGTGGGCAAGTCCTTCCGGAACGAGATCACCCCGGGCAACTTCATCTTCCGCATCCGGGAGTTTGAGCAGATGGAGCTGGAGTTCTTCTGCAAGCCCGACACCGACCTGGAGTGGTTCAACTACTGGCGGAACTACTGCCACCAGTGGCTGCTGGGCCTGAACATCAAGGACGAGAACCTGCGCCTGCGTGACCATGAGCCGGAGGAGCTGGCCTTCTACTCCAAGGCCACCACGGACTTCGAGTATCTGTTCCCCTTCGGCTGGGGCGAGCTGTGGGGCGTGGCCGACCGCACCGACTACGACCTGACCCAGCATCAGGAGCACTCCGGCAAGGATCTGACCTACTTCGACCAGGAGAAGAACGAGCACTATATCCCCTACGTCATCGAACCCTCTCTGGGCGCCGACCGTATGACCCTGGCCCTGCTGGTGGAGGCCTACGACGAGGAGGTCGTGGACGCCGAGAAGAACGACACCCGCGTGGTCATGCGCTTCCATCCCGCCATCGCCCCCTTCAAGGTGGCGGTGCTGCCCCTGAGCAAGAAGCTTGGAGACAAGGCCCGGGAGCTGCAGCAGGAGTTGTCCAAGGACTGGATGGTGGACTTCGACGACACCGGCTCCATCGGCAAGCGGTATCGCCGTGAGGATGAGATCGGCACGCCTTTCTGCGTCACCGTGGACTTCCAGACCGTGGGCGACGAGAACACTCCCGCGGACAACTGCGTCACCGTCCGTGACCGCGACTCCATGGAGCAGGTCCGCATCCCCATCAGCGAACTGAGAACGTATCTGGCGGAGAAGCTGGCTTACTGAGCCCTTACAACCGAAAAAACGATCCCCGGCGGAGAAATTTTTCTCCGCCGGGGATTTTGTCATTTCTTGCCGGAAAATGTGAAGATTATAGGAAATTTAGGGAAAGTAATGAATTTCTTAACAGAAATTTATAGCTTGTTCACAGTTTGTTAACTGACATCTTTAAAAAATGTGGTAAGTTGTTAGTATATCGTGGAATCCGAAATTCTATAATGAAAAGAAGGGACAGTCTATGCGGACGACGGTTGCACCGTCTCAATATCTGCAGATCGCCCTGGATATCGCGGGGCGCATCGCCAATGGAAACCTGCCGGAGGGCAGCCGTCTCTACGGCCGGTCCGTAATGGCCTCGGAGTACAGCGTGTCGCCGGAGACCATCCGCCGGGCCCTGCGCCTGTTGGCGGACATGAAGGTGGTGGAGGTCAGGCCCCAGAGCGGCGCCACAGTCCTGTCCGCCGACAACGCCCGGCGGTATATCGAGAACTTCTCCGAGGCGGCGGATACCCGGGCATTGCGGGAACAGCTGCGGGGATTGCTGGAGCAGTACACGGAGCTGAACAGAAAGACGGCGGAGACGGTGGCGGCGCTGATCAAGAGCCGGGAGACCTTCGCCGCCGCGGAGGAACCTCTTCCCAACTATGAGGTGACGGTGCCGCCCCAATCTCCCGTGCTGGGGAAGAGCATCGGGGCGCTGAAATTCTGGCAGTCCACCGGGGCCACCATCGTGGCCATCCGGCGGGGACAATCTGTGATCCTGTCCCCGGGTCCTTACGCGGAGATGTACGAGGGAGATGTGATCGTATTGGTTGGAAATGCCGCGGCCGCTCAGGCTGCCCGGCGATTTGTGTCTGTAAAGGAGGCCGTCAATGATCCAATTTGAACACGTATCGAAAAACTATGGACAGACAAAAGTTTTAAAAGACCTCACATTTACGGTCCCGGACGGCCAATTTCTGGTGCTGATCGGGCCGTCCGGCTGCGGAAAGACCACCTCCATGAAGATGATCAACCGACTTTTGGAGCCGGACGAGGGCCGCATCCTCATCGACGGGGAGGACATCGCCAAAATGAACCCCGTGGAGCTGCGGCGGCACATCGGCTACGTCATCCAGCAGATCGGCCTGTTCCCCAACATGACGGTGGCGCAGAATATCTGCGTTGTGCCAAAGCTGCTGAAATACGACAAGGCCCGCTGCGACGACATTGTCCGGGACCTGCTGAAAATGGTGAACATGGAGGCCTACGCGGACAAGTATCCCTCGGAGCTGTCCGGCGGACAGCAGCAGCGCATCGGCGTGCTGCGGGCGCTGGCGGCGTCTCCGCCCATCGTGCTGATGGATGAGCCCTTCAGCGCCCTGGATCCCATGACCCGGGAGAGTCTCCAGGACGAGGTGAAGAATCTCCAGCAGAAGCTGCACAAGACCATCGTGTTCGTCAGCCACGACATGGGCGAGGCCCTGAAGCTGGCGGACGTCATCATCTTCATGTCCGGCGGTGAGATCGTGCAGATGGCATCTCCCGAGGAGATGCTGGAGCATCCCGCCAACGACCTGGTGCGGAACTTCCTGGGCAAGCACGCCCCGGACGTGCCCGCGCCCTCCACGGTGGAGCATTTCATGCGGACGAACCCCATCACCGTCAAGAAGGACCGGGGCGTTCTGGAGTGCGCCGAGCGCATGGCCCGCAGCAGCGTGGACACCCTGCTGGTCACCGATGAGGAGGGGCGTTATGCCGGCACCATCTCCATCGGCGACATCCGGCACTGGGGCCGGGAACTGAACAGCATTGAGCCCATGGTCCGCCAGACCGCCCGCACCGTCCGGGTGGGGGACGAGGCCAAGGAGAGCTTTGACTACCTGCTGGACTCCGGCGCGCCCTATGTGGTGGTGCTGAATGAGGACGACACCATCGCGGGCATCGTCACCAAGACCAGCGTGGCCCGGTCGGTGGCCGAGAACCTGTGGGGGGATGCGAAATGAGGGCGCTGTTTGATACATACGGCGCCATGCTGGGAAAGGCCATCGTCATCCACACCGGATACGTGCTGGTCTCCGTGGCGGCCGGCTTTCTCCTGGGTCTGGTGCTGGGCACCCTGTTGTCCAGGGTGCCAAAATGGTCCGGCGTCATCCTGCCCGTCATCTCCATTTTCCAGACCATCCCCGGTCTGGTGTTTATCGGCGTGCTGTTCCTGTGGCTGGGAATGGTACCCGCCACGGTCATCATCGCTTTGTCCATCTACGCCATGTTCCCGGTGCTGAAAAACACCTACACCGGCATCCTGGAGGTGGAGGACCGGTACGTGGAGGCCGCCAGAGGCTGCGGCATGTCCCGGTTTCAGACGCTGATGAAGGTGGAACTGCCCCTGGCCATGCCCACCATCATCGCGGGATTGCGGATGGCCGCCATCTACACTGTCTCCTGGGCAGTGCTGGCATCCATGATCGGCCTGGGCGGATTGGGCGACTTCGTCTACCAGGGCACCTCCTCCAATAACAACACCCTGATCCTGCTGGGCGCCATTCCGGCGGCCATTCTGGCCATCGTCATCGGCGCACTCATCGACATCTTGCAGAAGCGTGTCACGCCCCGCGGTATGCGGAAGGAGGTGGGCAGATGAACTGGTCCATTATCTGGGAGCATCTGTTCATCGTACTGGCGGCCAGCATCCTCTCCATCGCCATCGGCCTGCCGTTGGGCATCCTGTCCTATGTCTATCCCAGAGTGCGGGCCGTCACCCTGCGGGTGGTGGACCTGCTGCAGACCATTCCCTCCCTGGCGCTGCTGGGCATCATCATGGTGTTCATCGGCGCGGGAAAGCTGACGGTCATCATCGGCATCACCCTCTACTCGCTCCTTCCCATCGTGCGGAACACCTGTCTGGGCCTCCAGGAGGTGGATCCCGGCGTGAAGGAGGCGGCCCGGGGCATGGGCATGAGCAAGGCATACCGCACGCTGATGGTGGAATTCCCCCTGGCGTTCCCCACGGTGTTCACCGGCATCCGCATCGCCGTGGTCAACGCCATCGGCACCGCGGTGTTCGCGGCCTATGTGGGCGGCGGCGGTCTGGGCAGCATCATCAACCGGGGCATCCGCATCCAGGACATGGCGCTGATCCTGTCCGGCACCGGTGCGTTGATGGTCATTGCCGTCCTTCTGGACTTGCTGATGGGCTGGTTTGAAAAGCAGATGCGGAAATCCAGAGGAGGGTCTAAGGGGATGTGGATCCCCGTGGCGGCCATCCTGCTGGCCTTCGTCCTGCTGCTGCCTTACGGAATGGGCAAGGGCAGCGGAGAAAACGAACTGCTGCTCTACGACGGCGATTACTCCGAGACCCAGATCATGCACCACATGGTGAAAATGCTGGTGGAGGACAAGACGGATCTCACCGTCACCATTCAGGATCAGATGTCTCAGGTGAACAACTTCAAGTCCCTCATCGGCGACAGCCACACCTGCGACCTGATGATCAGCTACGACGGTACCCTGCTGACCACGTTTTTGCAGCTGGACACCGCCGACGTGCCGGAGGGGACCTCCATCTATGACTACGCCAATCAGGTGGCCGGAGAGCGCCATGACCTGCGCCTGCTGGAAAAGCTGGGCTTTGATAACACCTACGCCATCGCGGTGCCCCAGGACGTGGCGGACCGCTATGGGCTGGAGACCATCAGCGATCTGATCCCTGTGGCGGGAGAACTGGTGTTCGGCGCGGAGCATGAGTTCTTCACCCAGGAGGGCAGCATGAAATTCGGCCCCTTTACCGCGTTCTACGGCCTGAGCTTCAAGGACGTGGTGTCCGTGGACGTCAGCCTGAAATACACCGCCGCGGAAAAGGGCAGCTTCGACGTCACCGAGGTCTACGCCACCGACGGCCTGAACCGGAAGGCCAATCTGAAGGTGCTGGAGGACGACCGCAGCTTCTTCCCGGACTACAACGGCGCCTTCTTAGTCCGGGAGGACACCTTTGAGCGGTTCGCGGAGACGGCGCCTAATCTGGAGGAAATTCTGAACCTGCTGGCGGGGCAGATCTCCAACGACGACATGGTGGAGATGACCTATCAGGTGGACGTGGAGGGCCGGACTGTGGACGACGTGGCCCATGAGTTCCTGGTCTCCCGGGGTTTTCTCAGCGAATAATATTATCGGATCATGAAAACAGACGGGTGAGAGGCCTGCGCCTCTCGCCCGTCTGTTTTGTTACGCTTTTTCGTCTTCCGTCCGTTTCCGCACGGGGCGGATATACTTGAAATACTGTCCGGGATCAAAATAGAAGTACATGATCCGGCCGGGGGTGGTGTCCAGACAATAGCCGCTTCCGGAGAAGTCAAAGGATGCCATGGCCTGTTCAATCTTCTCCTCCACGGTGCGGTTCTCCTGCTCATAGTCAAAGGGGCCGTGTTCAAAGACGATATATTCTCCCTCGGGGATATCCGCCAGCAGCATCTGGGGCGGCACTTCGCCCTGATAACCGGCGGGAAGCCGCACGCCCCAGCACTCCGTCCGGGGGATGCCCCAGTCACAGAGCCTTCCCCTGGGGTCGTTGATATAGGCCATGATCTGCCCGCTGCCGCAGTTCGCCTCGCTGCCGCCGCTGTCGTCCAGCTTGCCCTTGATGCTGTCCAGCAGTCCGCAGACCGTCTCGTAGTCCTGGCCGGGGATCTGGTTCTGCTTCTGCCAGAAGTCCCAGTAGCCGTTGCTCTCGTAGTTTTTCACGTGCAGGAATTTGTGCGCCGGGATGGTGATGAAATAGGTTTTCACGCCGTCCGCCGATTTGACCATGCCGATCTCTCCCAGTCCGAAAAAGTAGCGGTCGAAGGGGTTGATCTTGGTGCGGAGGACCACCGGGCGGGGATCTCTCCGGTACTGGCTGGGGGTGACGCCGTAGGTGTCCCGGAACGCTCTGGTAAAGGCCTCATGGGAGGAAAATCCGTAGTCCAGGGCGATGTCCAGAAAACTCCGTCGGCTGTCCCGCACCTCTTTCAGGGCGAAGGCCAGCTTCCGCCGCCGCAGATACTCCCGGAAGGACATGCCGGAGATCTCCCGGAATTTCCGGGTCATGTGGAATTCGGAATACCCCAGACGGCCGGAGAGGGCCCGCAGCGTCAGGGCCTCGTCCCGGTGCTCCCGGATACAGCGGTCGATCTCGTCCACCATGGCCTGGATCTGTCTCTGCCACTCGTACATCCGCCGATTCACCTCGCTTCAACTGCTCTGGGTACAGTATACCGGGTCCCGGAGACCGCCGCTTGATCCTGCTTGCGATCTTTGGAAAGGCGCAGGGCGGTCAGCGGTTTTTCCAGAACGCCTCGATCTCCTGCCGTGCGGCCTCCACGCTGCCCTGGGCGAAGCCGTTCCGTCCGCCGCCCCGGCCGTGGAGGGCGGCGTTGAGGGATTTCACCAGCGGCGCGATGTCTCCGCCGTCAGACCGCACCAGGGCGTAGCTGTATTTGCCGCCGTCCTCCCCGGCGAATACCGCCGCCAGACCGCCGCACTCCTTTGCCACGGCGTCCGCCAGACGCCGCACCGCGTCGGAGGACATGGGAGAGCGGAACAGCAGCACGTCTCCCTGACCGGCGTATTCTTTTGCCGCCGCCAGATTGGCGGCCTCCTCCAGCTCCGCCATCCGCAGCTTCACGACGTGCAGCTCCGACAGGGTCCGCTCCACCGCCGCGGCGGTCTGATCCGGCTTCACCGACAGGGCCTGGGCCACGGTGCGGTTCTGGTCGTAGACCGTGGAGAGGAACCGCAGAGCCCGCTGGCCGCAGAGGATCTCCATCCGCACGCCCTCCCGGAACTTCTGGACGGACAGCACCTTCACCAGACCCACCTGTCCGGCCCGCAGCACATGGGTGCCGCAGCAGGCGCAGCAGTCCGCGCCGGGGAAGGTGACGATGCGCACCTGTCCCGTCAGCTCCTTCTTGCTGCGGTAGTCGATGGACTTCAGCTCCTCCCGGGAGGGATAGGCGATCTCCACCGGACGGTCCGCCCAGATGATCTCGTTGGCCTTCCGCTCCGCGTCCATGGCCTGCTCCCAGGAAATGTCCGTGTTGTAGTCGATGGTGACGGTGTCGGCGCCCATGTGGAAGCCCACGTTGTCGCAGTGATAGTCGGCGCACAGGATGCCGGAGATGATATGCTCGCCGGAGTGCTGCTGCATGTGGTCGAACCGCCGTGCCCAGTCGATGCGGCCGGTGACGGTCTCCCCAATCTCCACTTTTTTATCCAGTGTGTGGAAAACCACGCCCTGTTTTTCGTGGACGTCCAGCACGCGGGCGTCTCCCAGAGTGCCGTGATCGGCGGGCTGTCCGCCGCCCTCCGGATAGAACGCGGTGCGGTCCAGCGTCACCAGAAAGCCGTTTTTGCCCGCCTCGCAAGACTGAATCACGGCGGTGAATTCCGTCAGAAACGGGTTGGCGTAGTAGAGTTTTTCAGTTTCCATGTGGAAAACTTCCTTTCGTTTATAAGATCGACACCACAAAGCGCCAGATGGGTTCCATGAGATACCAGCCCATCAGGGCGGAGCAGATGTTGGCGGTAAGGCCGTAGGCCGTGGCCCGGCGTTTGGACCGGCCTGTGAGATACCGCCGGTACAGCAGGATCTCCGCAAGGGCAATGGCGATCTCCGCCGGGACGAACAGCAGGAAGTACCCGAAGCCCACGCCGTTCTGCACCGCCTGGATACTGAAGTACAGGGAGAGTCCGCCCTGAGTCACCAGATTCGTCAGCAGAAACGGCTTCCAGTTTCGCTTCCAGGAGTAGCCGAAGGCCAGCAGGAGCAGTCCCTCCGCCAGCAGCGTGGGCAGGCAGGTACACAGAAACTGCACCGCATAGCCCATCCAGGCGGGCGGGACGGAGACGGTCTTGATCTCCCAGTCCACCGTGACGGAGGATTGGAGGGCGGCGCGGAGATAAGTGCCGGAGACCCAGGTATCCCCGCTCTCCGTGGCGATGACAATGCGGTAGGTGCGGGGGACGCCTACATAGCCGAAGGTGTGGAGCGGATCGCCGCCGGCGTCCACGTCCTCCGGATAGAGCTGGCCCCACATAGGCGCGCCGCCGGTGCCCTCCGCCGTGCAGGCGTGCCAGCCGTCCGGCACCGCCGCCCGCAGGGCGTCCAGCAGGTCTTCATTCAGAGCGGCGGCCTCCTCGTCAGAATAGCTCCAGTCCAGACCGCTGTAGGGGGAATTGCCATCGCCGTAGGTGTAGTCCTCGTACTCACCCTCTGCCAGCAGGTCCAGATAGTACAGCTCCTCCGGAGCGTGTTCCACCCGGACGGTGAGCTGGGGCTTCGGCCCCATGTCGGCGGAGGCGAATACCGTCAATACCGCGCAGGAGAGAGTGAGCAGGACAAAGACGCGCAGAGAGTTCTTCATTGCAGACTCCTTTCCGGATCCTGTTGATCCGCAGGTGATATCCATTCCTGTTCCGCGGCGTCCGGCAGCAGAGCTTCACCAGTCCGTGATCTCAAAGGCCGTGTAGGGGTGGTCCAGCCGGTAGCCCAGCTGCTCCGCCAGCGCCAGGGACGCCGCCGTGTGGGCGTCCCAGCTGGGATACAGCCCCCGGTCCAGACACTCCAGGATCAGCCGTGCCCCGCAGGCCCGGGCCAGCCCACGGCGCTGATGATCCGGACGGGTGTCGATCTCAATCTCAATGCCCTCCCGGTAACGGGAAAAGGAGGAGGCCCCGGAAACAGGCTCCTCACCCAATAAGACGCAAAAGCCCAGCCCAAGGTGACAGAACTGCTCCCAACTGCTAAACTGCCCCAGCAGGTCCCGACTCCACTCCATTTTACTACACTGATCGTATAATTTGCGGTCAATATTGCGGATCGTATAAGGATTCGGCAGGGAATCCGCCAGGACCCGCAGCCGCTCCGGGGAAAAGGACGGCTCTTTTTTCGTGGCGTACCGGGTGAATCGCCGGACCCGGGTTCCATAGATCTCTTCCATACATGCGGCCCATGCGTCATTTTGGGGGATCAGTAGGGCGTAGGGCTTCCGGTGTTCCGGCGGACGGAAGCCCGCCAGCTCTCGGTCCGGCGCACCGGCGAAGAAGCAGAAGTCCCCCAGATGGGCCATGGCGCTTCGGGGCCGGTCATGGTCGTCGCCCCAGACCTCCCCCATGACGCCCTCCAGACAGGACCAGAGGATGGTCTCCGGCCAGTCCCCGAACAGGGGCGCGGCCAGGCCGGGCTGGTTCAGACGGCAGATCATATCAATCCCTCCAACAGACCCAGGGCCTGCTTCCACGCCAGCACCCGGCGGCAGGCGGTGTCGATGACCGCCTCGTCCAGGGTACCGCTTTCCACCGCTTCAATGACCTTGGGGATCTGGGTGCGGTAGTCCGTGGTGACCACCATGTCGTTTCCGGCCTGAATGGCCATCACCGCCACGGCACCGTCGGCGGCGTAGGCCGCCACCGCGTCCATGGCCAGATCGTCGGTCATGGCCACGCCGTCAAAGCCCAGCTCCCGCAGGAGGTCGTGGACGGCGGGGGACAGGGAGGCGGGCAGATCCGGGTCCATGCACTCCACAATGTTGTGGGACACCAGCACGGCGGTCTTTCCCGCGTCGCTGTCCCCCAGTTGAAAGGGCAGGAGGTCCGAGGCTGCAAAGGTCTCCATGGGCCGCTGGTCCACGGCGATGCCGGTGTGGGTGTCCGCGTTGTTCCCGTAGCCGGGAAAGTGCTTCAGGACGCTGCCCATGCCGTCGCCGTTCATCACGTCCACCACGGCGCGGACGTACTCCGCTGTGGCGGCGGCGTCCTGGCCGAAGGCCCGGCGGTGAATGAAGTCACTGGAGCTGGTGGACACGTCCGCCACCGGCGCGAAGTTCACGTTGATGCCCAGGGCCGAGAGGAGGCGGTCCTTCTCCCCGGTGTCCCGCCGGATGGCGTCCAGTCCGCCGTCGGCGAAAAGGGCCTGGGGAGAGCGGAATTTCGACGCCCGCAGATGGGGATTGGAGCTGACCCGCACCACGGTGCCGCCTTCCTCGTCCACGCCGATGAGCAGGGGGATGGCGGCGGTGTCCTGATAGGCGGCGATGGTCTGGATGACGTCGTTGGCGGTTTTGTCCTTGAAATCCCGGCCAAAGAGAAGATAGCCCCCCAGAT
This sequence comes from Dysosmobacter sp., assembly GCA_022778785.1. Lineage (GTDB taxonomy): Bacteria > Bacillota > Clostridia > Oscillospirales > Oscillospiraceae > Oscillibacter. The sequence continues at coordinate 54,420 of JALFSO010000033.1, forward strand.
GATAGGTCTCCACGTCCTCCACGGCGTTTTCCGCTGGACAGCGGACGAAGAACAGCTGCCCCACCTTCTCCGGCAGGGTCATGCCATCCAAAAGGGATTGCAGGGCGTCCGCCTCCGATTTTTCCGGAACGGCGATGTCCGGCTCCGCCGGGGATACCGCGGCAGAGGAGGCGGCAGGCGCCGGGGCGGAGGCGGACGATGCGGGCGCGCTATCCGGGGTACCGCAGGCGGTGAGGACAAACAGACATAGAGCGGCCAGCGCCGCGGAAAAATGTCTCATAGTACCCTCCGTTTTCAAGCTTGATGGGTATAGTTTACCATAGGGTGTGGAAAAAGAAAAGACGCGGCGCATCAACGCGCCGCGTCTGGTTTTCCGTATGGCTGATTCCTCGGGCTTCACCAGGGCAATGTGCAGCTCGTCCAACTGCTTCTGGGTGTTCCCCAAAAGGCGGGCCTTTTGGGGAACCCTGATGATTAAAATTGCTCGGCGGAAATGAATTCCGCCTCCGCCAAGGTTTTGCCTGACAGCAAAACGCTTGGACGCGCCGGACGGCGCGGCTCACCAAAGGCTCGCGCGAGGTCACCGTGGAAACGGGTATAAACTTTATTCCTCGGGCTTCACCAGGGCGATGTGCAGTTCGTCCAGCTGTTTTTGTGTGACCTCGCTGGGGGCGCCCATCATCACGTCCTGGGCGTTCTTGTTCATGGGGAAGGGAATGATCTCCCGGATGGAGTCCTCGCCGGCCAGCAGCATCACCATGCGGTCCACGCCCGGGGCGATACCGGCATGGGGGGGCGCACCGTAGGTGAAGGCGTTGTACATGGCGGGGAACTTTGCCTTCACGTCGTCCTCACCCAGACGGACCAGCTCAAAGGCCTTGATCATGATCTCCGGATCGTGGTTCCGGACGGCGCCGGAGCTGAGCTCCACGCCGTTGCACACCAGATCGTACTGGTCGGCGGTGATGCTCAGGGGATCGATCTCGCCCCGCTCCGCCTTCAGCAGCACGTCCAGGCCGCCCGCGGGCATGGAGAACGGGTTGTGGCAGAACTCCAGCTCACCAGACTCGTCGCCGATCTCATACATGGGGAAGTCCACGATCCAGCAGAAGGCGTACTGCTCCTTGTCCATGTGGCCGGGGACAGCGGCGCCCAGGGTCTTCACCAGCACACCGGCGGTCTTCTGAGCGGCGGGCAGCTTTCCGGCGGACAGGGCCACGAAATCGTTGGGCTTCAGGCCCAGGGCGGAGACCACGGCGTCCTTGGTGGGGGAGACGAACTTGGCGATGCCGCCCACGATCTCGCCCTTCTCGTCCAGGCGGAACCAGTAGGGCTTGCCGCCGGAGACGACCTCCACGTCCGCCAGGGTCTTGTCGATGAACTTCCGGGTCTCATGGAAATCGCTGACCACAACGGCCTTCACCACATTGCCCTCGAAGGGACCGAAGCCGCAGCCGCCCAGGACCTCCGTTACGTCCTGCACCGTCAGATCGATGCGCAGGTCCGGCTTGTCGGAGCCATATTTCTCCATGGCCACGGTGTAAGGGATGCGCTGGAAGGGGGCTTCGCTGGCCCGGTCATAGGTGCCGTACTTGGCGAAGATGGGAGGCAGCACGTCCTCCAGAACGGCGAACACGTCCTCCTGGGTGGCAAAGGCCATCTCCATATCCAGCTGGTAGAACTCGCCGGGAGAGCGGTCGGCTCGGGCGTCCTCGTCCCGGAAGCAGGGGGCGATCTGGAAGTAGCGGTCGAAGCCGGAGGTCATCAGCAGCTGCTTGAACTGCTGGGGCGCCTGGGGCAGGGCGTAGAACTTGCCGGGATGGTTCCGGGCGGGCACCAGATAGTCCCGGGCGCCCTCGGGGGAGGAGGCGGTCAGGATGGGAGTGGTGATCTCCAGGAAGCCGTGCTCCGTCATGGCCTGCCGCAGGGCGGAGACCACGTTGCACCGCAGAATGATGTTCTTCTTGACGGCGGGATTCCGCAGGTCCAGATAGCGGTACTTCAGACGTTGGGCCTCGTCGGCCTCCCGGCTGCGGTTGATCTGGAAGGGCAGCTCATTGTGCTGGCAGCGGCCCAGGATCTCCACGGTCTCGGGGACCACCTCGATGTCGCCGGTGGGGAGCTTGGGGTTCTTGCTGTCCCGCTCCCGGACGGTGCCGGTGACGGCAATGGTGGACTCCTTGGTGATGGCCTTGAACTTGGCTACCATCTCCTCGGTGTCCGCCACGATCTGGGTGGTGCCGTAGAAGTCCCGCAGCACCACAAAGGCCAGGCTGGCGGACACCACTCGGACGTTCTCCATCCAGCCGGACAGCTGGACGTGCTTGCCTGCGTCAGAGAGCCGCAGCTCCCCGCAGGTGTGAGTTCGATTCTGCATCATAGTTGGTTGTTCCTTTCTGTATGTGAAGTGGTAAGCGTTCTATCTGACAACAGGAGGGGCGGCGGGCCGGTCTTCAACAGGATGGCCCGTTTCCCGTCCTTTCATCACGATGGGGGAAGTGCCGCGCTTCCGCAGGGCTTCGCGCGGCAGGCAATCAGGCAGAGAGCGCCTGCACCCGGGCGGCGATATCCGGGATGCACAGGCCGTCATAGGCCGCCGTGGCGGTGACATTCGCCTTTTCCGCCCACTGGGACAGCTGGACCTCCACGGCCACGCTGCCCAGAGAGCTGATGAAGTCCTCGCTCTCCGCGGGATCGTCCTTCAGGTAGAGGTTGACGGTGCCGTAATCATCGGCCCACGCCTTTTCGTTGATGGGATTGGACAGACTGCCCACGGGCAGGTTCCGCAGAGCCGTCTGGTCCGCCTGGGAGAGACTGTCCACAGAGAGCAGATCCGGCTCCTCATACGCATCATGATAGCCATCATCATACTTCCAGCCCAGATAGCCGAAGTAGTCGTCATCCTGTAAATGGGCCGCGGCCTCCCGCCGGACCGTCAGGGCCAGCTGACGGGCCTCCGCCTCCGTGCGGCCATACCAGCCGTCCTCACTGTCCTCCGTGTCATAGCCGATGGAGATGCACCGGCCATAGAAGCAGCCGTTGTCCGCCAGATATCCGCTGAGCTGGGACCTGGAGGGGGCGTACTTCTTTCCGGCGTTCTCCAGAAGGGCCTCGCTGGTGCGCCCGGCGATGATGAATTCTTCCGTGAAGCCGTAATAATCCGCACGGTCCTCCGCCACACCGGCGGCAATGTCCGCCTTCTGGGCCGCGGTCAGGGGATAGGCGCTGGCGTGGGTGAACAGCATAGCCACCTCTGTCAGGGCATCCAGAGTGTCCTCCGTCACCTTCTGGGCGGGGGACATGCCGCCCTCGTCCGGCTTATCCCACTGAACGGCGAACTCCTGCTCCACGTCGATGCCGTATTTCTCCAGCAGATAGGCGGCGAAGTCGTCGTATTCATAGAAGACCTCGTCGTCAAAATACTCGTCCAAATACTGGGCGTAGACGTCGTAGTATTTAAAGGACGCCGCCAGCATCTGGCTCTGGATGTTGCCGGATACTGTGTAGGCGTACAGCTCAGCGGAGACGTCATAGCCGTCAATGGTCAGCACCGTGGTCTCCGGCTCCAGGCCCAGCAGTTCCCGGGTGAAGCAGAACTCCTCCGGTGTGAACCGCACCCGCTGGCTGGGGTCCACGATGCGGGCCAGCATGGCCGCCGCCTGTCCACGGGTCAGGGAGTCAAAGCCGTGGAAGGTGCCGAGGGAATCGGTGCCGGTGAGGATGCCGGCGTTGTAGAAGGCCAGAACGTCCTCGTCGCCGCAGTCCGGCAGCGCCTGAATGGCGTTGATGGGCGTCAGGGCGCTGTCCGGCAGAACGGCGGACAGCAGCCAGACGAAGTCGTACCGGTCACAGGGGGTATTGGCCGTGTCCTCGAGAAAATCCAGATCTCCCAGCAGATCGTACTCTCCGGTGGTATCCTGCATCCACAGGTCCACCAGATAGTCCGCCGCCGGCTGATACCAGGCCTCGCCATCGCCGGGGGCGTCGAATTTGCCGTCGCCGCCGTTCAGCAGCTCATGGAGCCGGGCCGTGATGACGGTGATCTGGGCGCAGGTCAGGGTGCCGTTGGGGTCGAAGCTCTGGGCGGACTTGCCCTCCATCAGTCCCGTCTCGTAGACGGTCTGGACGGCGTCGGCGCACCACCGGCCCTGTGTGTCGGCGAAGGGCCTCTCATAGGGTTTCACCTGGGGCAGCAGATTGCCCGCGCGGTAGGCGGCGGCGGGAGCGGTCAGGGAAAGGGTCATCGTCAGTGCCAGGAGCAGAGCGGAAAGACGGGACTTCTTCATCATACACCTCTCAATTCATATGTCCGCTGGTAGACGCGGTCCAATGGGCCGCCGGAGTACGGAGAGAAACAGGGAAGGGGAGTGCGCGTCCATCTGCGGTATTTACAGGAACGCTTTCAGCAGCCGCTGCTGGATGGAGGCCAGATCCAGATTTTCCAGAGCAGCGGAACGGGTGACGGTCATCTCACTGCGCACCTCGTTCAGCGCGGCCTCCAGATGGACCTCGGCATCGTTCCGGTATCGAACGGCGTATCGCTCCAGCAGCCGCTGGCGGAGATAGCTGTGGCTGTAAGCCCACAGCCAGCCCTCCCAGGTCAGGCCATAGCAGCCGTCTCCCGGAATGGGGCCGTAGATGGCCTCCAGCTCCGACGCCGTCCAGGAGACGCCCTCCCGGTCCGCCAGCACGCCGATGGCCGCGTCGTCCGCCAGCTCCTCCACGGCAATGTTCAGGCCCTGGGTCAGATCGTCCCGGGGGATGTCGCCGTCCAGCGCCTCCCAGCCCTCCTGACGCAGCGCCATGCCCAGAGTCTGGGCGGCCTGCTCCATGGTGATGACCGTTTCACCGGCGGTGAGGGCCGTGGTCTCCGGCTCCGTGTCCAGCACGTCCCGGCACAGGTCAAAGGTGTCCAGGGACAGCGGGACCCGCTTTTCCGGATCCACGATGCGGCTGAGGATCATGGCCGCCTCGCCGCGGATCACGGCCCGTTTCCCGTGGAAGGTGCCGTACCGGTCACTGCCGGTGAGGATACCCGCGTTGTAGAACCGATAGATACAGGGCTCCAGCGTTTCCATGTAATTTCCCGGCAGCACGTCCGGCAGCACCACCTGATTGATCTCCGGCAGAGTAACGCCTGCCAGTTCCAGGGCGTAGGCCGTCAGACGGACGAATTCCTCCCGGGTGCAGGGCTCGCCCGCCATCCGGGCCATGACGTCCTCCCGCAGATAGATGGGCATGTCCAGGCCGCTGCCCTCTATGGCACGACGGAAATACTGGTAATAGCCCACCCACCAGGGGGCGTCGTCGTAGATCAGGGAAATATACCCGTTGCCGGTGAGCCGGGCATGGAGCCGGGACGCCACAGCCACGGCCTGGGCGTTGGTCATGCTGTCGTGGGGGCGGAAGTCCCCCTGATACCAGCCGTCCATCAGGCCGGTTTCATACACCGGCTCCACGGCCTCCGCCCAGACGGTGCCGTCAGTATCCGGGAAGCCGGAACCGCTCCGGATGGCGGGGAGCAGCCGCCCGCCAATCTGGCTCGCCAGGGCGGGGGCGGAGAGGGGCAGTGCCAGTGTCAGCGCCAGCAGGGCTGTGATCAGACGTCTTTTCATCACAAAATCAAGTCCTTTACGTATAATATAGGACAAATAATACAATAAGGATTCTAAAACCGGGCGTTTCAGAGCAGCGGGGAGAAAAAAACACTCCCGTCCCATTGCTTTGGGACGAGAGCGTGACGCTTCGTGGTGCCACCCAAATTCAAGAGGACCTGGTCCTCTCCTTTCGGCCATCCTGTTACGGGGAGGGTGCCGTGAGCGTTTCCGCCCCCGCTCCGCCGCTGTCCTTCACCCAAGCCCCTCCGGGGACGCTTTCAGCGGTGCGTCCCTCTCTGTACGGCAGGCTGTGGGTTACTGCTGCGGCTTCTGCACGGTAAGTCCATTGTATGCAGATTTCGGTCAAAAGTCAAGGCCGGAAAACGGGTGGACAGCCTTTCAGGCGATGGGTTTGGTGCGGGGATTCGTCATCAGACGCCAATCCAGATCGCCCCGGGCCAGACCGAGGATCAGCATCTCGGCGGTGGCGATGTTGCTGGCGAAGGGAATGTTGTTCTGGTCGCACAGGCGGGAGATATAGGACACATCGGCATCCATATCGTCGCTGTTGGGGTCCCGGAAGAACAGCACCATATCGAATTCATTGTAAGCGATGCGGGCGCCGATCTGTTGGCTGCCCCCGTGGGCATAGGAGAGGAAGCAGTGGATGTTCAGGCCAGTGGCTTCGGCTACTACATGGCCGGTGGTATTGGTGGCGAAGATCTCGTGGTGGGACAGGATGCCGGCGTAAGCGGTGCAGAACTGGGCCATCAGGTCTTTCTTGTGGTCGTGGGCCATCAGAGCAATGTTCATGGGAGCGATCTCCTTTCTATTTTATCCGCATCAGAGGAATGTGCTTTCCCAAAATGCGGTTGGCGATATTTCTGTATGCCATGGCTGCCAGGGTAGAGTCGGAGAGTAATAACGGGACGCCCCGGTTCTGCGCTAAAAGCAGTTTCTCATCCTCGGGGATGACGCCCAGCAGCGGAAGACCGGCGGTGTCAATGGCGTCGTCGATGGTGGCATGCATATGCCTCAGCAGCTTTCCCCGGACCCGGTTCACAACCAGATGGAGCTTGCCTCGGGGGAAGCGGTCCAGCTCCATGACGGTGTGCTGGGCGTCCCGCAGGGAGGAGGTATCCGTGGTGGTGACCACAACGCACCGGTCAGCGGCGCAGGTGGCCAGGGAGAAGCCGGAGCCCAGTCCGGCGGGCGCGTCCAGAAAACAGAAATCAAACTCCTTCCGGACGCTGCGCAGCAGCGCGGCCATCTCCTCCGGCTGCACAGGACGCCCTCTGGCGCGGGCCGGCGCGGTGAGCAGATACAGGCCGGGGATCTTGGGATGCTCCACAATGGCATCCTGTAATCCGCAGCGCCGCTGCGCCACGTCGGAGAAATCCATCAGCGTCCGATCAGACAGGCCCAGGGCCAGGTCCAGATTCCGGAGACCCACATCACAGTCAATACAGAGGACCTGCTTTCCGGCAATCGCCAGGGCGGCACTCACGCCGGCAGTGAAGGAGGTCTTGCCGGTTCCGCCTTTACCGGATACCACAGCCACGCATTCTCCAGGTCGCTGTTTCAACTGTGCCGCCTCCTTTCAGGTCCAATGGATATTATAGGGGATTTTTCTTGATTTTAGCATACATCCGGGGATATTTCACCGGCGTGGAAGAAATTTTTTTCACCACGATCAGACGGTGGGTGACCTCTGCGCCGGGTATCACGTAATCCTTTACGTCCGACACCTGGCCTCCCAGCAGCTCCAGTGCCCGTTTCGCGCCGTCCAGTTCCTGCTGGGAGTCCACGGACTTCATGGGCAGAAAGGATCCGCCGGTCTTCACAAAGGGGAGACACAGCTCACACAGCACCGGCAGAGCCGCCACGGCCCGGGCGGTCACGAGGTCAAAACTCTCCCGGAAGCCGGGCAGGCGGGCCTGTTCCTCCGCCCGGCAATGGATGGCCCGGACGCCGGAAAGTCCCAGCGCCCCGCAGGTCTCGGACAGCCAGTCCACCCGCTTGCCCAGGGCGTCCAGTAAAGTCACATCCAGGGACGGCACCAGAATTTTCAGCGGCAGGCCCGGAAAGCCGGCGCCGGTGCCCACGTCCGCCAGCCTTTTCCCGGAGAAGTCCGCCAGATTCAGCAGAGCCGCGCAGTCCAGCATGTGGAGCCGCGCTACCTGCTCCGGTTCCGTAATGGCGGTCAGGTTCATCACCTGATTTTTCTCCAGCAGCAGCTGGGCATACTGGTCCAGGCGGGAGACGGCCTCCGGCGGAACGCGGTCCGTCAGGCCCAGCGCCGCCAGTCCGTCGGTGAGGAAGGTTTCGATCATCAGTCCTTTTGATTCTTCAGCAGATCCCGGATCTCCGTCAGCAGCTTCTCCTCAGCAGAGGGCTCGGGGGGAGCGGGAGGAGCGGCGGGAGCTTCTTCTTCCTTCTTGCGGTGCATGCCGTTGAGGAACTTGATCAGGCAGAACACGGCGAAGGCGATGATGAGGAAGTCCAAGATGGTGGCCAGGAAGGAGCCGTATTTAATGGCCACCTCCGTAGCGGGATCAATGACGCCATCGGCGCCAGCCACGGCCGCCTTCAGGACGATCTTCCAGTTGCTGAAGTCGATGCCGCCGGTGAGCATGGAGACGGCGGGCATGATGACGTCGTTTACCAGAGAGGTGGAGATCTTGCCAAACGCGCCGCCGATGATAACGCCGACGGCCATGTCCATCACGTTACCCCGCGCGATGAACTGTTTGAATTCCGCGATAAAGCCTTTGTCCTTTGCCATACGATTGAGTCCTTTCTGTATATTTTTAAATTTATAAATACGATAAGGATTATCCTGCTCAGGGCCCGGTTCCGGGTCCGGCAGATGCGCCAGTTCTGCGGCAAAGCGGCCCCACCGGCAGAGCCGGTGATGTTCCCGCAATTCGGGAAGCTCTGTAACCATTGCAGCGCAAGGGCTACAGGCTATAGACAGCAATGGAGCCGATAGAATTGGGAAAATGGGACCTAGTATCGTTCTGATCCGCTCTATTCGCTGCAGAGCCGACGGTGATCCGCCGCCATTGAACAATGCAGCACAGTTTTCCACAGGGAGAGGGGAGGGAGGCGTTATGCCGGCGGCTTCTGCGCCGGAGGCCGCTGCTTCCGGATCCCCCGCAGGAGCAGAGTGAGGACTCCGCACAGCAGGTAAACTCCTGCCCAGATCGTCAGGGAACGGGGGAGGGCCGCTGCGCTGTCACCGGTGAGACCGAGGACGTTGTGCAGGAAGATATCCGGATACTCGTTTGTCCGCAGGCAGCGCCAGAGATCCAGAAAACCATGGTAAGATCACAGGAAGCTGGCGTTGGGATGCATCTTACTTCTTGGGGATCAGCACCTTAGTGCCGCCCATGTAGGGCCACAGCACCTCGGGGATCTTCACGCTGCCGTCGGCCTGAAGGTTGTTCTCCAGCAGGGCGATGAGCATCCGGGGAGGCGCCACGCAGGTGTTGTTCAGCGTGTGGCACAGCTGCATCTTGCCGTTCTCGTCCTTGTAGCGGATGCGGAGACGGCGGGCCTGGGCGTCGCCCAGGTTGGAGCAGGAGCAGACCTCGAAATACTTCTGCTGGCGGGGAGACCAGGCCTCGATGTCGCAGGACTTGCACTTCAGATCCGCTAGGTCGCCGGAGCAGCACTCCAGCTGCCGGACAGGGATATCGAAGTTCCGGAAGAGCTCCACGGAGTAGCGCCACAGCTTCTCGTACCACTCTTTGGACTCCTCAGGCTTGCAGACCACGATCATCTCCTGCTTCTCGAACTGGTGGATGCGGTAGATGCCCCGCTCTTCGATGCCATGGGCGCCCTTCTCCTTGCGGAAGCAGGGGGAGTAGGAGGTCAGAGTCTGGGGCAGGCTCTCCACCGGCAGGATCTGGTCAATGAACCGGCCAATCATGGAGTGCTCAGAGGTGCCGATGAGGTACAGGTCCTCGCCCTCGATCTTGTACATCATGCCGTCCATGTCCGTCTGGGACATGACGCCCTCCACCACGTTGCCGTGGATCATGAAGGGGGGGATGCAGTAGGTGAAGCCCTTGCCGATCATGAAGTCACGGCCATAGGCCAGTACCGCCTCATGGAGACGGGCGATGTCGCCCAGCAGATAGTAGAAGCCGTTGCCGGACACCCGTCCGGCGGCGTCCATGTCGATGCCGTTGAACCGCTCCATGATGTCCACGTGATAGGGGATCTCAAAGTCGGGCACCACGGCCTCGCCGAACCGCTCCACCTCCACGTTGCAGGAGTCGTCCGGACCCAGGGGCACGGAGTCATCGATCATCTGGGGGATCACCATCATCCGCTTGTGGACTTCCTTCTCCAGTTCGTCCTCCAGCTTCTCCAGCTCCGCCAGACGGGCAGCCTCGTCCGTGACCTGCTTCTTTACGGCCTCAGCCTCCGCCAGCTTGGAGGGGTCCTTTTTGGCCTGTCCCATCAGCATGCCGATCTGCTTGCTGAGCCGGTTCCGATCCGCGCGCAGCTGATCGGCCTCCACGATGGCGGCCCGGCGCTTGGCGTCCAGTTCAATGACCTCGTCTACCAGGGGCAGCTTGGCGTCCTGGAACTTTTTCTTGATGTTTTCTTTGACGGCGTCCGGGTTTTCCCGGACAAATCTGATATCCAGCATGGTGTGAATTTCTCCTTATATATATTTGAATGGGCTCATAGAATACGTTTTGATTTGACAGGGACAGACGGCAGGAGTGTGTTTCACGTGAAACACTCACTGTACCGCAGTGTCCTCCCGGATCTCCAAATACAGCTGAGCGGGAGATTCGATGCCCTCCGTCGTTGTCTCGGCGGGGAGCAGCTTGTCCAGTCCGTCCTTTTCCATGGCGGCAATGGTCTCCTGACAGGCGACATCGTCCTCTGCGGCGTATTGCTGCTGAAGCGTATAAAAGGCGTTCATGGCCTCATACTGCTTTTTGGCGGACTCCGTCTCCTCCTGGCTTTTTGCCAGCTGCTCCTCCAGACTCTCCACGTTTTTCTGGAGCTGGGCTTTTTCCTCGTAGGCCACCTTCAGATCGTTCTGCAGCTGGATGTTCTCCCCCTGCGTGGCTTGCGTGGCCTGTAAGGCGTCCACTTTGTCCTTCAGTTCATCCATATCCACGCTATTGCTCCGCTGGTGCATGGCAAAAGACAGGGCCATCAGCAGAAACGCCACGATGAACAGGATCATGATATAGACAATGACGGGCTTTTTATTCCCGCCGGACGGGGCTTGTTCCTGAGACGCGGGTTCCTGCGCCGGAGCGCCCGCACTGCGTTTTTCCAATTTCAATCCGAACAGTTCCTTTCTGATTTTCTCATTGGGGCCAGATCACTGCCCGTCATTTTCCCGGCGGAGCCGGATGAGGGCCAGGGCCTCCAGCAGGTCGTTGAGATCGTCCATTCCGTAGTATTCCAACTCCACGCGGCCTTTTTTCCGGCCGGTGACGATCTTCACGCCGCGGCCCATCTGGGCGGTCAGTTCCCGCTGGGCCTCCGCCACATAATCCACCTCATGGGGATCCGGCGTCCTGACGGGTTTCTTCTCCGCGGTGAGCCGCTTTACCAGCGCCTCCGTCTGTCGGACGGACAATCCGCCTGCAATAATGGACCGGGCGGTACTCTCCTGCATGGAGGGATTCAGCGTCAGCAGCGCCCGGGCATGGCCCGCGGACAGGGAGCCGTCCTCCACCAGCTTCCGCACAGCGGGGGAGAGGGAGAGGAGGCGCATGGAATTGGCCACAGCGCTGCGGGATTTGCCCACCCGCTTGGCGGCCTCTTCCTGAGTCATGTGATAGGTCTCCACCAGCGTCTGATAACCGGCGGCCTCCTCCATGGGATTCAGATCCTCCCGCTGGAGGTTTTCGATCATGGCCAGCTCAGCGGCCTTTCGGTCGTCGGCCTCCATGACGATGACCGGCACCTCGCTGAGCCCTGCGATCCGGGCGGCACGCCAGCGCCGCTCACCCGCGATGATCTGATAATATCCGGAGGACAGCTTCCGCACCGTCAGCGGCTGAATAATGCCGTGTTCCCGGATAGAGGCCGCCAGATCCGCCAGCGCCGCTTCATCGAAATACTTCCGGGGCTGGGAGGAACAGCTTTCCACCTGGGAGATGGGCACCGACAGGGCACCGGTGGTCTCCGTTTTCAAAACGTCGTCACCCAGCAGGGCGCCCAGGCCGCGGCCCAGGCCAGAGGGCTTTTTGCTTGCCATCGTCGACAGAGCTCCTTTCGGATATCAGGATGGGTTCTTTTTCAAAAACTCTTTTGCGAATGCGCCGTAAGCCTCGGCACCCCGGGAAGACCGGTCGTAGGAGAAAATGGGCTTTCCATGGCTGGGAGCTTCGGAAAGACGCACGTTCCGGGGAATCACAGTGGCGTAGACCTTGCCGGGGAAGTAGTGCTTGACCTCCTCCGCCACCTGGAGGGCCAGATTGGTCCGTCCATCGAACATGGTCAGCAGGACGCCTTCCAGCTCCAGTCTGGGGTTCAGGGACCGCCGCACGATGCGGACGGTGTTCATGAGGTCACTGAGGCCCTCCAGTGCGTAATACTCTCCCTGCACCGGCACCAGAATGGAGTCCGCGGCGCATAGGGCGTTGAGAGTCAGCAGCTCCAGGGAGGGGGGGCAGTCGATGAAAATGAAGTCGTACTGATCCTTCACCTTCGCCAGCGCGTCCCGCAGGAGAAATTCCCGGTTTTCCATGCCCACCAGTTCAATGCCGGCTCCGGCCAGAGCCTTGTTGGAGGGAAGCACATCGCCAAACTTCGTATGGACCACGGCGTCCCGGGTCTCGGCCTCGCCGATCATCACGTCGTAGACGCCCAGCGAGACGGTCTTGTCCACGCCCATGCCGGAGGTGGAGTTGGCCTGTGGATCGAAATCGCAGAGCAGGACACGCTTGCCCAGCTCCTGTAGTCCTGCTGCCAGATTGACACAGGTGGTCGTCTTTCCGACGCCCCCTTTTTGATTGACGATTGCTACGGTTTTTGCCACAAGGGCACCTGCTTTCCAGATTAGTTATATTGCTCACAATGTAACATTATAGCAACAGTACAGAGCATATGCAAGAATGAATGCACAAAAAATCTAAAAAAATCGAATGATTTGTTTCACGTGAAACAATGCCGTTTTCCGGAAAAGCGATGGCAGCGGAGGAGATTCCACCGCGTGAAAAACAGGAGCAGCTGTATAAAAAAACCGCCGGGGAACACGCCGCAGCGTGCCCCGGCAGCTTATGAACCTGTTTCACGTGAAACATCCGAAGAAAACTTCTCAGAACAGAAGATATCCGCTGCGGGGTGGCACTGTCAGGGACAATGCGCCGCTTTGCGCATGGAATGTCTCACCAGAGAGGAGATCCCGGCAGGACCGGCCCTCCCAGGGCAGGGAGAGGGAGACGGACTCATCCCCGGCGTTCAGCACCGCCGTCAGCGTCTTGCCGTCCGCCTGACGGCGGAAAGCCATGCAGCGGCCCTCAGCATGGAGCCACTGCAGATCGCCCCGCCGCAGGGAAGCGTGGTCCCGGCGCAGCCGGCCCAGCAGAATGTACCAGTCCTTCAGGACCGCGTCCTCCTTACCCCAGGGATAGGTGCCGCGGTTCAGCGGGTCCTCAAAGCCCTGCATGCCGGCTTCGTCGCCGTAGTAGATGGTGGGGGAGCCAGGAAAGGTGAACAGCAGCAGCGCAGCCAGCTTCACCAGCGCGGCGCCCCGGGCGTATTCCTCCGGATCCAGATGGTAGGAGGCCCGGGCAGCCTTGCTGCCGGGAGTGGTCCGCGCGCCCAACACCGTCAGGATGCGGCCGGTGTCGTGGGTGCCCAGGAAGTTCATGGCGGAGAAGAACGCCGCCGGGGGATAGTTCTCCCGTAGCGTCTCCATGGCGTCCCGGAAGCTCCCGGCGTCGCCGCCCTGAAGCCAGGCCAGCGCGGCGGTGCGGAAGGGATAGTTCATGAGACCGTGAGTCTCGCTGCCCAGCAGATATTTCCGGCGCTGGCTGTAGGCGATCTTGTTGGAGCCGTCCTCCCAGACCTCGCCCAGCAGGAAGGAGCCGGGCTTCGTCTCGTCCATGACGGCCCGGACCTTTTCGATGAACCAGTCCGGCAGCTCGTCTGCCACGTCCAGCCGCCAGCCGTCGGCCCCGGCCCGGAGCCAGTGCCGCACCACAGAGTCGGGATTCTCGATAATGTAGTCCACATAGGAGAGCGCACTTTCCTCCACGGCGGGCAGAGTCTTGATGCCCCACCAGGAGTCGTAGTCCTTCGGCCAGGGATGGAAGTGATACCAATCATACCAGGGGGAGTCCTGGCTCTGGGCGGCGCCCACCGTGGGATAGAAGCCGTCGTCATTGAAATAGATGCTCTGGGAGCCGGTGTGGTTGAAGACGCCATCCAGAATCACCCGGATGCCCCGCTTGTGGGCCTCCCGGCACAGCTCCGTAAAGTCCTCCTCCGTGCCCAGCATGGGGTCCACATGGAGATAATCCGCCGTGTTGTACCGGTGATTGGAGGCGGACTCAAAAATGGGGCACAGATACAGCGTGGACACCGACAGGGACTCCAGCAGATCCAGCTTGGAACAGATGCCCTTCAGGCTGCCGCCGAAGAAATCCCGGTTTCGGATCTCACCGTCCGGGTCCGGCCGCCACTGGGGATGATCGGACCACCGCCGGTGGACCCGCCGGTTTCCCACCATTCCCCTGGGATCGGGAATGGACAGGCGGCAGAAACGATCTGGAAATATTTGGTATGTAATCCCTTCGCCGAACCAGGAGGGCGTCTCCAGACGATCGCTGTAGACCGTCAGCTGCCAGCACACCGGATTGCCCTCGCTACGGTAGCCGGTCTTGTCCAGGAAGCAGCCGGAGCCATCCTTTCTCCAGAAGCGGAAGTAGTACCAGATCAGCTCCGGCTGGTCCGGGGCGGAAAAGGTCAGGGAAAAGCGGACACGGTCGCCGTCCATGCCGGACCGGGTCAGCTGGGTCTCCACGGTCTTTCCGGCGAATTCATGGATGCAGATCAACGCGCAGAGGTCGAAATTCTCCCGTTCCAGGGGGCGGACATGGAGGGTCACGGGGGTTCCCGCTGTCACGGCGCCGTAGGGCGTCTTGCACTGGTCACAGCGGGAATCAAAGACAAACGGTTCACTCATCTGCAAAAGTCCTTTCGGATTGGGATGGCTGGGGAACGGAGCGCGATTTTCCGGAAAGGCGTCGGGAAAAAGGCGATGAAAAACAGCCGCCGCAGTTGTCCCCGAACTGCGGCGGGGTTGGATGCGATGTTTTGATCAGGGCAGCAGCTCGTTTTCGCCCAGGATCATGGCCCCGGCTTCGCCGGAGGTGAAATAGGCGTTGAGGATCTCCACGGCGGTGGAGGCCAGGGCGGAGCCGGAGCCGCCGTGCTCCAGCACCACGGCCACCGCGATCTCCGGCTCGTCATAGGGGGCAAAGCACACGAAGACGCCGTTGTTGGCCTTGTTTCCGCCCAGCTGGGCGGTGCCGGTCTTGGCGCCGGCGTCCACCACGCAGTTCTGGAAAGAGGAGGCCAGGCTGCCGGTGGTCAGATTTTTCATGCCGATCTTCACGGCCTGAAGGGTGGAATCGCTGATGGCAATGACGTTTTCCGGCTCGCCGGCGCCCACCGCCAGCACCTCGCTGTTGTCGTAGGATTTGACGGCCTTCAGCAGATGGGCGCTGCAATGCTGGCCGCCGGAGACCAGTGTGGCGATGTAGTTGGCCAGCTGGAGGGGGGTATAGAGCTGGTTGGCCTGTCCGAAGGCGGCCCAGGGCGCCTGGTTCTGACCGGCGGCGTTTTCCGGCAGGGTACCGGCCTTATCGCCGATCTCGATGCCGGTGCTCTGGCCCAGACCGAAGGCGGAGAGGTATTCCTTCAGGGTATCCATGCCCATGCGGTAGCCCATCTCCGCAAAGAAGTAGTTGCAGGAGTTGGTGATGGCCTCGGTGAGGTTCTGCAGACCGTGGCCGGGACGATACCAGCAATTGGCATAGCTGCCAGAGGTGTCGTTGGGATAATACCACCGGCCGGTATCCCGGATCTTCTCCGTCAGGGTGGTGGTGCCGGTCTCCAGAGCGGCCACGGCAGTCAGGGGCTTCAGCGTGGAGCCGGGGGGATAAAGGCCCTGGGTGGCCCGGTTTACCATGGGGGTGCCGGGATCCGCCAGCAGGGTGTTGAAATCCCGGCGGTAGGTGGCCAGATCATAGGTGGGATAGGAGGCCAGCGACAGCACTTCGCCGGTGCCCACCCGGACCACGGCGGCGGCGGCACCCCGGGTCAGATCGCCGTCCTCGGCGTTCATCCTGGCCACGGCCGCCGCCAGAGCGTCCTCCGTGAACTGCTGGAGATTCAGGTCGATGGTCAGCTCCACGGTGCTGCCGGGTTGAGGCTCGGCCTTGTAGTATTCGCCGGTGATCTTGCCGTCGCTGTTGGTAGACACGATGCGGACGCCGTTGACGCCGTGGAGATACTTCTCAAAGGCCCGCTCCACGCCGCTCTGGCCCACAGTGGCGTCGCCGGGATAGTCCGCATAGTCCGGATTTTCCTTGTCCTCCGGAGAGAGATCGCCTACAATGCCCAGAATATGGGCGGCATAGGTGGTCTCATACTGCCGGGCGGTGGCAGCCACCACCTTGGCCCCCAGATATTTGCCGTCGTTGAGCAGGGCGATGAGGGCGGTGTCCACATCCGCCAGCATCACATAGGCGGAGGCGGAGGTCAGTTCCCGGATGGACAGCTCGTACAGCACGCCCAGCACGTCCCGTGCGTCAGCATCGGACCATCCGGAGGGGATGTCGAATTTCTCCCGCATCAGTTTGACGAGCAGATTGGCGGAGAGGCCTGCGGTGTTCAGCATGTCGGCGGTGAGATCAGAACTCTTGAGATCGGCGGACACCAGCTCCATCTTCTTCTGGAGGAAGCTGTTGAACCAGCCGCGGTAGGTGGCGGAGACCTCGTCCACTGTGTAGGTATAGGGCGCGGTGCGGCTCACCGGAAGATGGTCCTCCCAGGTCAGCCCTTGCTCCCGGAACAGCTGGATGAGCCGCAGAATGGCCTGATTCTTGTCGTCGCCCTTGCTGAGCATGCTGGTGTCGAAGGTCAGGTCATAGGTCTGCCGGTTGCTCACCAGCTCCCGCCCGTTGCGGTCGGTGATGACGCCCCGGGAGGCCTCAATGGTCTCTGTCCTGGTGATGGTGCGGACGGACTTCTCCAGATATTCCTCGCCCTGATTGTACTGGATGTCAAACAGAACGCCGATATAGATGGCCAATACCGCCAGCAGGAATCCGCCCAGAATATAGAGCCGGCGGGGATTGGTTTGTCTGTTGTCGTTTTCAGGCATGGGGATACTCCTTGTATCAACTCAGTCGTCAATGTGGCACTTCCGGTAGACCTTCCGGAACAGCAGAAACACCACAGGGACGAACAGCAGCGTGGCGCCGGTCTCCCGCAGAGCGGTGGACGCCGCGGCGGCCCAGGCGGCCTTGCCGGAGACGGCCAGCAGCAGGGCGTGAAAGCTCCCCGTCAGGGCGAAGGCCACCACGGAGACGGCCAGGGCGCAGGGCAGTCCGGCGGGCAGCCAGCTCTTGGAGAGGAGCCCGGCGCAGAGACCCGCCGCGGGGAAAACCAGCGTGTAAAAGCAGGGGATGGGTCCCGGCAGCGTCAGGTCGCACAGGATGCCCAGCACCAGACTGTACACCGTGCCGCCGAAGGCGCCCTCGTACATGGACAGCACCGCCGCCAGGGCGGGATAGAGAAAGGGCATGACGCCGAAGACCCGCAGATATTGCAGCAGAAAGCCCTGGAGCAGCAGCATCAGGAAGGTGGCCGCGCCGTAGAGCAGCCATTTGATATAGAACTCGGACCTGCCGATCAAGGCGGCCGCCTCCTTTCGGGGAAATGGTCAGCTGACGATCTCGAAGGACTTCACCACGAAGACCTCCACCAGCTCGTCAAACCTGGCGGAGGGCTCCAGTACGGCGTACTGGGTGGCGCCGGAGTCGTCCAGCCGCACTTCCTTCACGGAGCCGATGACCAGCCCGGAGGGATAGTAGCCGCCAAGGCCGGAGGTCACCACCAGGTCGCCCCCCAGCAGCTCCGTCCCCGCCGGAAGATGGGACAGCTTCAGAAGGCCCTGGCCCATCAGGGAGAAATCTCCCTCCGCCAGACCGATGTCCTCCGTCCGGAAGACCTGGGCGCCCAGGGAGGTGTCCGTGTCAATGAGGGTCAGGACGGTACACCAGTTCAGTCCCACGGCGGATACCACGCCTACCAGATAGCCCTCCTCGGTGATGACGCAGTCGTTGATCTCCACGTCGTGTTCCGTGCCCTGATTCAGCGTCAGGGAGGAGGTCCAGTTGGTGCTGGAATGCTCCAGAATGTGGGCGGGCTCCAGATCGCCCAGATCCCGTTTCTTCTCCCGCAGGTTCATCAGCTTCCGGAACCGCTGGTTCTCCTCGCTGTCGGATTTGGCCTGCCGCAGATCCTCCTCCATGCTGGCGATCTGATTTTTCAGCGCCTGGTTTTCCTCCCGCAGGGCCTGCACGTCGGCAAAATAGTCCTGTTTCTCATTGAACCAGTTGGCCACCGCCGTATAGGCCGCCCGGAAGGGGGACGTGACGATGCCCGCCAGATTCATCAGCGGGGAGGAGGTGGTGCTGAACAGGGACATAACGGCCAGCGCCACCGCGATGACCGCGACGGCGAACAGCACCCAAAGGCCGTGTTGTTTCAGAAAATTCTTCAAGTCGGACCTCCATGCGCCCCATGGCGCGAAAACAAATGGAAACCTCTCTCCCATGGAGGTTTTGCCGCCGTCCGCCCCGGGGCGGACAGCCGGTATTTAAGGCAGCACTGCACAAATGCATCGGCGGCGCCTTGCGGAAATTTTGCGCCATCCATGCGTTGCAATTTTTTGAAATACACCCGGTATTCCTGCAAAATTGCGCCTTTGTCTGACGCAAAATTTGCTCGCAAACCGCTCTTGCTGCATGATGCGGTGTTGCCTTAATCAAAAAAAGATACGCCGAACCGCTCCAGCATCCGGGACAGCCGCAGCACCGGCAGGCCCATGACGTTGAAGAAATCGCCGTGAAGGCCCTCTACCAGCAGCGCACCCTTGCCCTGGACGCCGTAGGCGCCCGCCTTGTCCATGGGCTCGCCGGTGCGGATATAGCCCCGCAGCTCCGCCTCCGTGGCGGGCCGGAAGACCACCTCCGTGGCCTCGCTCTCCGTCTCCAGATGGTTACCAAGTCCCACCGACACGCCGGTGCAGACGGTGTGTCGGCGGCCCTGGAGGGCCGTCAGCATCCGCAGGGCGTCGGCCTCGTCGTGGGGCTTGCCCAGCCGGGCGTCGTCCAGAAAGACCATGGTGTCGGCGGTGATGAAGATCTCATCCTCCGCGCACAGCCGCCGGGCGGCCTCCGCTTTTTCCCGGGAAATATACTCCACCGTCTCCCGGGGGTTCAGCCCGGCGGGATAGGTCTCCTCCACCTGGGGGACCCGGATGTCGAACTGTTCGATGCCGATACGGCGCAGCAGCTCCTGCCGCCGGGGGGAGCCGGAACACAATACGATTTTAGCCATGATTCGCGTCCTTTAATATGCAGAATTTATTTTCCCGTGGAGCCGAAGCCGCCCCGGTCGGGGCCGTCCAGATGGTCCACGGTCAGGAATTCCAGCTGAGGCTGGTTTTTCATGATGCGGAACTGACAGATCCGGGCGCCCTTCTCAATGGTCACGTCCCGGGTGGCATAGACCGGCATCCGCCACTGGTCGTTGTCACCGCAGTAGGAGCAGTCCACCACGCCCATGGAATTGGTCTGCAAAATGCCGTAGTTCTTGAAGGTGGAGCTGCGGGGCACGATGTGGGCCTCGTAGCCCTCCGGCAGGGCGATGGCCACGCCCAGGGGAATGAGCCGGAACTCCCCGGCTTTCAGCGTGACCTCCTCCGCCGTGTGCAGGTCGATCCAGTCGGATTTTCCGTCCACATAGCACAGCGGCTCCATATCATCAGAGAAGTATTTGACTTTGATGGTCTCCATATTTGACTCCTGAAATAGAACGATTTGTAATATATAAACAAAATTATACAAAACGGAATTACTCAACGCCCCGTTCGTACAGTCCGCGGGTGAACTGGCCTGGCGCAGGCGTGCCGTTCCGGTAGTCCTGGAACACCCGCACGCATTCCTCTGCCGTCTCTGTGGTGAACCGCAGCCGCCCGTAAGCGAGGCCCAGCTTCTTCCACTCCGGACGGTCCCCGAGATACAGAGGCCTGCAGTTCTGCAGCTCCGTCCGGTGGCCGAAGGCGGGGAGCATGGGGAATCTGGCCCCGGTGCGGTCCTGGAGGAAGTGGGCGCCGCGGCAGGCGCCGCAGTCCGGCACCGCCGGACCCTGACGGTCCAGGGCGCAGCCGGTCCCGTTCTTCACCAGACAGTTCTCCGTGATCATCAGCGGCAGCCGCCCGTAGACGATGGCCTCCGCGGGCAGAATTTTCCGCAGGTCCCGGATCTGGGCGAACCGCAGCTCAAAGGATACCGCGGCGGAGGCAAGTCCCCGGTCCCGGAGAAAAGCCAGGGACCGGCTGTTGAACACATTCAGGCCATAGTCTCCGTAAACGGAGAACCCCATGCTCCGCACCAGGGACAGGTGGCCCAGATTGCCTGCCAGCACGCCGGTGACGCCCAATGTCTGCGCCTGTTCCAGCCAGGTTTTCAGCAGCGGCTCGTCCCGGTCCCGCCAGACCCGGGGCAGGATGGCGCACCACTCCCCGGAAAATACCGGCAGCGCGTCCCGGGCCGCCAGTTCCTCCAGCGGCACATAGATCCGGGCGGGAGAGAGGTCCAGCAGCGGCCGGGAGAGCTGCTCCCACCGGGCAACGGAAACGGTGAATTCCGGCGCGTCCGACGAACAATCCTTCTCCGGCAGCGGCTCCACCGGATATTCCCGGCGCTCCGGCACTGCCGTCCGGGCGGCGGACAGGGCCGCCAGGGCGTCCCGCCGCAGCCCATTGACCGCGGAGGCGGACAGAGACAGACCGTCTTCCACGGATACAGCGGCATCCACGCAGCGATAGGCGGTGCCGCCGGTCTTTTGCAGCCGTGCGGCCAGATCCTCCGCCGTGATGGCCCGATTCCGGGCAATTTCCGGCACGGGGCCGGTGACGGTGACGGTACGGCCGTCGTCGTCCGCCGCCGTCAGGGATACGGCCTCTCCGGCAGAGACGCGGCAGGTGAACCGCACCGGCACGGTGCGGAGATCCTCTTTTTCATAGGCGGCCTTTGCCGCCGCGAACAGCTCCTTGGGATCGGCGGCGCTCTCCGGCCGGGTGCCGAACATGCCGGGACCCTTCCGGCCCTTCCAGTACCAGTCGGTGAAGCCCTCACGGGAGAACGCGGCCTCCAGCGCCGCCTGTTCCTGGGCGGTGGGCCTCCGATGCTCCTCCAGCAGCCGGGCGTAAATACCGGTGATCACCGCCACGTACTCCGGCCGCTTCATCCGGCCCTCCAGCTTCAGGCAGTCCAGCCCCATGGACTCCATGGCGTCCAGCTCCTTGGCCAGACAGCTGTCCTTCAGGGAGAGGGGATGGTCCCCGGAGCACTTTCCGTCCACACCGTAGGGTAGACGGCAGGGCTGGGCGCAGATGCCCCGGTTGCCGGAGCGCCCGCCGATGAGGGCGCTCATGGCGCACTGGCCGGAGTAGCACATGCACAGCGCCCCGTGAACGAAGGCCTCCACCTCCGCCGGACAGCTCCGGCAGATGGCGGCGGTGTCTTCCCGGGAACACTCACGGGCGATGACCACCCGCTCACAGCCCAGCGCGGCCATCTCATTGGCGCCGCCGGTGGTGAACAGGCTCATCTGGGTGCTGGCGTGGAGGGGCAGATCCGGCAGGGCCTGCCGCAGAAGCTGGTACAGACCCCAGTCCTGCACCAGCACCGCGTCCACGCCAAGGCGGCAGGCGATGCGGGCAGTCTCCAGGGCCCGGGGCAGCTCCCGGTCTGTCAGAAGGGTATTGAGGGTCAGAAAGACCCGGACGCCCCGCTCATGGCAGTAGGTCAGGGCCTGGGCGAACTCCTCGTCGGAGAAGTTTTTGGCGTTCCGCCGGGCGTTGAAATCGCCCCAGCCCAGATACACCGCCCCGGCGCCGTTCTGGACGGCGGCCCGGAGGGCCTCCGGAGAACCGGCGGGAGAGAGGAGTTCCGGTCTCATGTCCGGTTCCCGCCGTGATTATTGTTGTTCCGGCCGTCCAGACGCTGCTGGAGCCGGAAGACCTCCCGCTTCAATTCGCTGACCTCACTCTGGGCCTTGGCGGCCTCGTCCAGGCTCTCCTTGATCTGGACCCGGAGCTTTTCCGAGGCGGCCTGCTCCTTGAACAGCTCGTCGGCCAGATTCACCGCCGTCAGCACGGCGGCGTCGGTGCGACCCACGTGGGCGGTGTTCAGGATGTCGCCCATCTTCTGGCCCACATAGGAGCCTACCTTCTGCATATAAGTGGCGGATTCCTCCGCGACAAGGGTGTAATCCTGGTCGCAGATGGTGACGACGACGCGGTTTTCCATATCGAAAAGCCTCCTTTGTAAAATCCAACGGACACAATGACCCATTTTTACAATTTATCAGTATACCATATCCTCCGGGGACACGCCACAAAAATCTGAAAAATTTCAAAAACTTCCGGCCAATAATTTTAGTTGTCCTCCGGTGGGATTTCGTGTAGAATAGGGGACACAAACATGAGAGGAGGCGGGGATATGGCCGGCTGTCTGCTCCCCACGGGGAACGAGAGCGTCACGCTGTCGGTGACGGTGGTGCGGGCGCTGGAGCAGCGGGGCGACGGCGATGCGGCGCTGCTGTATCTGGCGCTGCTACGCCATCAGGGCACGGTGCCGCCCCGCTCTCTGGCGGGCGAGCTGCGCTGGGAGAAGGAACGCATCGAGCGGGCGGAGGGCATTCTCCGGGAGCTGCGGCTGGTGGCTCCGGCGGAGGAGGAAGCGCCCCCCGCGCCGGCGGAGACCCGTCCCGAGTATACCGCCGACGATGTGGCCCAGCGCCTGGAGCACAGCGCGGAGTTCCGGAGCCTCACCGGCGAGGTGGAGCGGCGGCTGGGCCGCCGCCTGACCACGCCGGGCATGGGCGTGCTGCTGGGGCTGTGGGATGACCTGGGCCTTCCGGCGGATGTGATCTACCTGCTGGTGTGCCACTGCGTGGAGAAGACGGAGCGTCATCTGGGGCCGGGACGCCGCCCCGGTATGCGGCAGATCGAGCGGGAGGGCTACACCTGGGCCCGCCTGGGCATCGATACCCAGACGGCGGCGGTGGCGTATCTGAAGCGGTACGCCGCCCGGCAGGAGAGCCTGCCTCAGTACATGGCGGCGCTCCGTCTGCCGGAGCGGCCCGCCTCCCCGTCGGAGGAGAAGTACATCCTGTCCTGGCAGGACATGGGCTTTGGGCCGGAGGCCGTGGCTCTGGCCTACGACAAGACCATCCTTCGCTGTCAGGAACTGAAGTGGCCCTATCTCAACGGCATTCTGAAGAAGTGGCATGAGGCAGGGCTCCACACACCCGCGGAGATTGAGGAGGGAGACCGCCCTGCCGGCCGGAAGGAGCCTGCTCGTTCGGAGCGTCCCGCCGGGACCCAGCCGGATCAGGATCTGTCCTGGATGAAGAAGTACATTCAGCAGCGGGACAAGCACAGGGAGGTGTAAGGCATGGCATACGACGGAAAGATCATGCGCCGGGCGTCCCAGCGGTTCGAGGAGGACCGCCGCCGCCGTCAGGAGGAGTTCCGTCTCCGGACGGAGGCGGTCTACCACCGGGAGCCCCGCCTGCGGGAGGTCCAGCGGGAGCTGAACGCCACCATGAGCAAGCTCATCGCCGGGGCCCTGCGGCAGGGCACGGACCCCCGTCCGGCCATCGAGGGGCTGAAAAACCGGAATCTGAGCTTACAGGAGGAGCGGGCGTCCCTGCTGAAGGGCCTGGGCCTGCCGCCGGACTATCTGGAGGAGAAGCCGTCCTGCCCCCTCTGCGGAGACACGGGCCGCCGGGGAGAGGCGGTGTGCCGCTGTCTCCGGCGCTACTATGCTCAGGAGCAGCAGCGGGAGCTGAGCCGGATGCTGGACCTGGGCAGCCAGAGCTTCGACACCTTTTCCCTGGACTGGTATTCCACCCAGGAGATCCCCCAGACGGGCATCTCCCCCCGGAAGAACATGGAGCGGAACCGGGATATCTGCGTGGACTACGCCTACGACTTCAACGAAAAGAGCGGTAATCTCCTGCTGACCGGCGCGCCGGGCCTGGGCAAGACCTTCCTGTCCGCCTGCATCGCCCGGGTGGTCAGCGAGAAGAGCTGCTCCGTGGTGTACGACACCGCCGCCCACATCTTCCAGCGGTTCGAGGCCCAGAAGTTTGGCAGGGAGGAGGACGAGGAGGCGTCGGACGACGTCACCCGGGTCCTGAACTGCGACCTGCTGATCCTGGACGATTTAGGCACGGAGCTGACCACCAACTTCGTCCAGAGCACCTTCTATGAGATCGTCAACACCCGCCTCATGGGCCGGAAGAGCACCATCATCAGCACGAACCTGTCCGTGGAGGACCTGAGCCGCCGGTATTACCAGCAGGTGGCCTCCCGCATTGAGGGGGAGTATCAGATCCTGCTGTTCTTCGGCCAGGACATCCGGAAGCTGAAAAAGGAGCGGCAGTAAATGAAGCAAGGGCGCCGGGAATGTTCCCGGCGCCCTTCAGGCTGTCGAGAAACCCCGTTGCCGCCGAATTGCGCACCCGGGTTTCTCGACAGCCTGCGGGACGGCGCGGAAAGCGCCGTCCCGTTCATCATGGAAAACGGAATGGATGCGGCCGGACTGGGGTCCGTCCTTACTTGTTGACGCCCACGGCCTTGCCGTCCTGGCGGGGATCGGCGGTGCCGTACAGGGTGCCGTCCTCCAGGAACTCGATGGCCTGGACGGAGCCGGACGCCGCGGTGGTGATGTCGCCGTGGCCCATTTCCACCAGCTTGGCCAGCGTCTCGTCGGTGACGGCGTAATCCTCATAGCCCTTCAGGGCGTTCTCGTACTGCAGGTTGTTAGCACCGCCGTTGTTCCAGATCTTGGGAATGGAAATGGCGTCGTGCAGGGGGATGTTGTGGTCGATGACGCGGCTGATGACCTGCGCCACAGAGGCGAAGATCCGGGCGCCGCCGGGCGTACCCAGGACCATGAAGGGAGAGCCGTCCTCATTCAGGACCACCGTGGGGCTCATGGAGGACAGCGGCTTCTTGCCGGGCTCCACCTTGTTGACGGACTCGGGGTTGGTGGAGAAGTCGTCCATCTGGTTGTTCATCATGAAGCCGTAGTCGCCCACCATCACGCCGCTGCCGAAGTAGTAGTTGATGGTCTTGGTGATGGCCACGCAGTTGCCGTCCACGTCCGCCACGGAGTAGTGGGTGGTGTCGGTGTGCTCATACAGGGTGGGATCGCCGCAGTAGAACTCCTGGGCCTGGTCCAGATCGATGAGGGCGGCCCGCTCCTTGGCGTACTCCTTGCTGGTCAGACCGGTCAGAGGCACATCGGGGACGAAATTGGTATCGGCCATGTACTGGGCGCGGTCCGCATAGGACAGCTTGAAGGCCTCGGCAAACAGGTGGATGTACTCGGGGGAGTTGACCTCCAGACTGCCCACGTCAAAGTTCTCCAGGATGTTCAGGATCTCGATGAGGTGGGTGCCGCCGGAGGAGGGAGGCGGAGAGGAGATGATCTTGTAGCCCCGGTAGGTGCTGGTGACAGGCTCATGGACCTGGACCTCGTAGTTGGCCAGATCCTCCAGGGTCATGACGCCGCCGTACTTCTGGATGGTCTGCACCAGAGCTTCGGCGACCTCACCCTTGTAGAAGCCGTCACGGCCCTCGTCCACGATCTTCTGCAGGGCCTTGGCCAGACCGGGATTGGTGATGACGTCGCCCTCCTCATAGGGCAGACCGTTCTCATCCCAGTAGACGGACTGCATCTCGGGGAACTGCACAGCCTTGTCGTAGGCGTCAGCGATGGCGTTGGCGCAGTACCGGGAGACGGTGAAGCCCTCGGTGGCGATGCGGATGGCGGGGCTGATGACCTCCTCGCGGGTCATGGTACCGTAGTTCTCCAGCAGGTACAGCAGACCGGCCACCTCACCGGGCACACCGGAGGCCAGACCGCCGGTGACAGTGGAGCCGTTGCTCTTGCCCTCAGCGTCCAGATACAGGTCCAGGGTCGCGGCGGCGGGAGCCACTTCGCGGAAGTCGATGAAGTAGTCCTGGCCGCCGGCGGTATGGATGGTGCAAAGACCGCCGCCGCCCAGACCGGAGGTGAAGGGCTCACACACGCCCAGGGCAAAGCCCATGGCCACGGCGGCGTCCACGGCGTTGCCGCCCTTTTCCATGATCTCGGCGCCTACCTGGGAGACCTCGTACTTGGAGGCGCTGGCCATGGCCTGGGTGGCGGTGGCGTCACGGCCGGTGGTGATGCGGTTTCCGTCGGCATCGACGGTCTCAAAGCCCTCCACGGAATAGGCGGGGACCTTCTCCGGCTCCTCGCTGGAGGCGGAGGAGGAAGCGGCGGCAGCAGCAGAGGAAGAAGCGGCGGGGGTTTCTTTCTGTCCGCAGGCCGCCAGGGACAGCGTCATAGCGCCGGCAAGCAAAAGGGCACACAGTTTCTTGAACCTCATTCGGTTTCTCCTTTCTGTCGTTGACGGGTGCATAATGGATAAAAGAGAGGGGCGGCGCAGGGGACGCCGCCCCTCGGACCACCAGTTTCAGCGGTCTGAAGATTTGATCACATCAGGAAGCTGCCCAGACGGGCGCCGCCCAGCTCATCAGGATCGGCTTCCAGGAACAGCTCGCTGTACCCAGGGACCTCGCTGTAGACGATGGCCTTGTCGGGATTGGCGTTGTTGTAGGCGGTGACATACTCATAGATGCCCTGCAGGTGACGGCCGCAGCGCTCCTCGATGGGATGGCCGGTCTCGTCCCAGGGCACATACAGCATGCCCAGATCCTCACTGATGAGGTAGCACTCATCCTGACCGCCCAGCACCTGATCCACGGTGGTGGCGCCGCGCAGACGGCCCTGAGAGGCGTTGGCGGTCTCCATCAGGATGGCCTTGGTGTCGGTATAGTCGCCCAGCTCACGGTGGGTCAGACCGTGGAAGTTGGTGGGAGACTGCTCCAGGGACATTTCGATGCCGCTGAGCAGCAAATTGATGCAGCCCTCGGAGGCGATCTCCATGGCGTCCTGGTGCGCCACGGTGGCGTTGATGACGGGATACTCGGGAGAGGCCTCATGCAGGTCGAAGGTGATGCCGATATCCTCGGCACGGATCAGCTCCGCCACACCGTAGGCCATCTTTTCGGTCAGGTTGCCGTCGGGACGGCCGGGATAGGCGCGGTTGATGTTGCGGGTCTCGGAGCCGGACAGCTGCTGGCCGGAGGGATAGTGGATGTACACATCGGGGTCGGGCCACTGATCCACGGGGTTGGTGGCGCGGGAGCCATAGCGGAAGGTGCGCTCGCCGCTCTTGGTCTGCAGGGTGAAATACTGCAGGTTGCCCTCGCTGGGGTCGTTGTGGGTCATGGCACTGTGGTTGGTGTAGGGGATGACGTAGACGGTGCCCTGCTCCACCACGGCGTTCTCAATGAAGGTGAAGGCGGACATGTAGCCGGAGACCTCGTTGGCGTGGGTGCCGCCCAGGATCAGGACGGAGCCGCCCTCCTTTTCGCCCTTCAGGACGTAGACGGGAGTGTCGCCGTTGGTATCCTTCAGACCGTCGAACCAGTCGGAAAGCATCTTCACCTCGGTGACGCTGGGGCCCCACTCGGGCAGGGGCAGCTCACGGGCCGCCAGGAAACTCATGCTGGTGGACACCATGACGGCCACAGCCACCACCAGGCAGATAGCGGCGGAGATATAGTTTTTCTTAGTCATTATCCAGCCCTCCTCACTTGATCATCAGGGCGCGCAGGACCAGGGGAATCAGGACCAGGGCACAGTTCATCTGCATGGTGAGCTTCTTCTCTGTGAACATGTTCCAGCCCACCAGAGCGATGACGTAGACAACGATCAGTCGATAGATAATAGTAATCATCTTTTTGCTCCTTCCGTTTAACCGAGAATGATGAAGGGCTCAAGGACGTTGGCAAACACAATGAAGAGAATGGCCCAGACGATGACGATCAGGCAGGGCACCAGGCACTTCTTCAGCACGGGAGTGTACTTCTCCATGCCAACGACCTGGGCGGCAAAGATGCCGGCCAGAGCGGTGGGGGGCATCATATCGCCCAGAGAGGCGATCAGGGACAGGGCAGCGGCCACAATGATCTCCTCCTTGGCCAGGAAGGACAGCAGGAAGGGCACGCCCAGCACGCTGGCGGAGCCGAAGGAAGACACGGCGCCGAACAGAGGCATGGACACGGCCATGGCGATGTAGCGGCCCCACTCGGGCAGGCTCAGGCAGCTGGTGACGATCAGACCACGGACGCCGGTGAGGGTCATGATCTGGATGAACATGCCGACGCCCATCAGGATGCCCATGACGGGCAGCACACTGTTGACGGACTCCTTGGAGACCTTCAGCAGGTTGATCTTATAGCCGGTAAAGCAGCCCACCGCGGCGGAGATCAGGAACACCAGCGGCATGCCGATGGAAAAGGAGGGGACCACCTTGGTCAGCACCATCAGAACAATGGCCAGTACCAGGGGGATGTAGACCTTCAGGCCGAACTTTTTGCGGGACTCGGTGTTCAGCTTGGACTGGACGTCCAGATAGTTCATCTTCTTGACGTACTTGTAACCGAACATCAGCACGAACAGGGCGGCCAGCGGGAAGGTCAGCAGCGCCAGGGGCAGCTCAAATCCGCTGTAGGGGATGTCGATACCGGCGCCGATGATCATGGCGGGGATATTGGTGGGAGGAGCGATCATGCCCAGGATACCGCCCATGGCCAGAATGCAGGCGGTCTCCAATACCGGGACGCCCATCATCATCAGCACGGGAGCCATGATGGAGCCGGCGGAGAGCACGGAGGCGGTGGAGGAGCCGGTGATCATGCCGGGGAACATGATGATCAGCATGATCAGGCACAGCATCAGGGCGGGCAGCTTGTGGAACCGTTCAATGATCACGGAACAGATGGCGTCCAGCGCGCCGGATTCCTGGATGACCTTCATGAAGATCATTGCCGTGGCAATGACCAGAATGGTATCCACATAGGAGAACATGCCCTCGACCAGGTGGCGCAGGGCGATGCCATGACCGCCCACAAGAGAACCAGCGATCGCGGAGAGCACCATGGAAATGCTGACCGGCAGCTTCGCCAGGAAGCAGCCCAGCAGGAACACGGCGACCATCGCGATGAAGGTAATCAGTTCATTAGTCATCAAAATACCTCCATGGTTGTTTTGATCGGGACGGCCGGCGCAGAGCACCGGCCGTCCTTCCATTCAGAATCGAGCCGGATTACTTGAATGCGGCGGGCAGCACGGTGGTGACGTCGCTGATGCTGTCGATGACGTCCACGGGGATGCCGGCACCGGCGCAGATATCGGTCATCAGGCCGTCGGTGTTGCCGCCGGAGACCACGATGGCGTAATCAGCCTGCTCAAACACGGGGGTGATGAACTTGTCGGACAGGTCGCCGCGGCGAGCCTCGCCGCCGGTGTGCATGGCGATGATGGACAGGCCGGCGTCCTTGGCGCCCTTGATCAGCTCGTCCAGACGGGCCAGCTCACCGTCGGCGTCGATACCGGCGGCGCCCAGACCCTTGGAAGAGCCGCCCACGACGACGATCAGGGTCTTGGCGTCGCCCAGATCAGCGGAGGTGGCCAGATTGTTGAGGGTGTAGTCCATGCCCAGCTTGCCCATGACAGTGCCGATCATCTGATAGTCGGCGCTCTGACCGCCGGAGGTGACCAGAGCGGGATACTCGGCGAAGGCCTCGGTCAGACCGGCGGCTTCACCGGAAGCGGAGGTGCTGGCCGCGGCGGAGGCTGCGGGCTTGGAAGCGGCCGCGGAGGAACCGGAGGAGCTGGAGCCGCAGGCGGCCAGAGAGAGCATCATAACGCCAGCCAGCAGCAGAGCAAAAATTTTCTTGGACATAGTGATTGTTTCTCCTTTCGATTGTTGAGGAATGGGCGGCTGTGCAGCCGCCCATTTCCAAGAATTTTATAACTTAGTAAGCCAGGCCCTTACCGTCACGGCGGGGATCGGCGCCGGCACGCAGCGTGCCGTCCTTGCAGATCTCGATGCCCTGAACGCCGCCGAAGAACAGGTTCCAGGAACCCTTGTCCTCAGTGGCATGGCCCATGGCCTCCAGCTCGGAAACAGTCTCGGCGGTGACGGGCGTGACACCGTCGGACTCGTAGCAGATCTTCTCGGAAGCGTTGTCATAGATACGCGCGATATTGATCGCATCCTGAATATCCATGTTGTAATCGATCATACGCTGAACGACCTGCGCGATGGTCGGGAAGATACGGGTGCCGCCCGGAGTACCGATGGTCAGATAGGGAGTGCCGTCGGGATACAGGACGATGGAGGGGCTCATGGAGCTCAGCGGGCGCTTGCCGCCTTCCACGCAGTTGACGGACTGGGGATTGGTGGAGAAGTCCGCCATCTCGTCGTTCATGATGAAGCCGTAGCCGTCGATGGCGACCTTGCTGCCGTAGAAGTCATTGATGGTCTGCGTGCAGGCGACCATGTTGCCCCACTGGTCGACCACGGAGAAGGAGGTGGTGGAGCCGGACTCATACAGGCCGGGATCGTCCGCCTCATAGCTACCGCTGGCGTCGGTGATCTTGGAAGCCAGCTTGGCGGCGTAGTCCTTGCTGGTCAGACCTTTCAGAGGAACGGTGGCGAAAGCGGTGTCGGCCATGTACTCGGCACGGTCGGCGAAGGCCATCTTGAAGGCCTCGGAGAAGTAGTGGATGTACTCGGGGGAGTTGATCTCGATGCCGGACATATCGAAGTTCTCAAGGATGTTGAGGATCTCGATCAGGTGGGTGCCGCCGGAAGAGGCGGGAGGCAGGGAGTAGATGGTGTAGTCACGATAGGTGGAGCTGACGGGCTCACGGACCTCGACCTTGTAGTTGGCCAGGTCGTCGGTGGTCATCACGCCGCCGTACTTGGACAGGGTCTCGACGATGGCCTCAGCGACCTCGCCCTTATAGAAGGCGTCGGCGCCGCCCTCGGCGATCATGCGGTAGGTCTTGGCCAGATCCTTGTTGGTCAGCGTGGTGCCGATCTCCAGAGGCAGACCGTTGGAGTCGAGGTAGTAATTGGCGACCTCCTCCATGTGGGCGACCTCATAGTACTCGTCTTCCGTGCACTGTCTCATGGTCAGAGTGACGATGTAGCCGTTCTCGGCGAGATCGATGGCGGGCTGCATCAGCTCGGCGCGGGTCAGCTTGCCGGAGCCGAAGTTCTCCAGAGCGTACTCCAGGCCGGCGACCTCACCGGGGATACCGGCGGCCATGCCGCCCACCTGGTTCAGCTTGGAGTAATCGCCGGTGAACTCGTTGCCGTCGGCATCGACGAACTTGCCGACCTTGCCCTCGCTGTTCAGCCACATCTCGGCCGTCGCGTTGGCGGGAGCGATCTCACGGAAGTCAACGACTTTGACCTCCTTGGTTTCTGCGTCATAGATGGTCATGAAGCCGCCGCCGCCGAGGCCGGAGGTGTAGGGCTCCACAACGCCCAAGGTATAGGCCACTGCGACAGCAGCGTCAACGGCGTTGCCGCCGGCCTGCAGAATGTCGAGGCCAGCCTTGGAAGCATAGTAGCTGGAGCTGGCGACTGCGCCGTTGGTGCCAGTGGCGTCACGGTCGTCGCGCTTGGCGGTGAGATCCTCGTTGTAGGGCAGCCAGATCTCGTCGCCGGGCTCTTCCTCAGGCGTGGAAGCGGCGGGAGCGGAGCTGGCAGCAGGGCTGCTGCTGGCGGCCGGGGTGCTCTGGGTTCCGCAAGACACCAGAGACAGTGACATTGCCAGAGCCAGAACAAGCGCTAAGTACTTTTTCATGTTTTTACCTCCTATTATCCAATCTCATATTACAGTTGGCGGAGAGGCCCCGCCAATTCTGTGATGCAATCAGGCGAATACCTTCCTGCATTTTAATTATAGAAGCTTTATGGCAGGACAGTCAATTTTTTCTCATATTTATCTTTAACAGAAAATTTACACGAAAGAGGATTCCTTTCTGCCTCGCCGTGTATAAAAACTGAAATGCACAAAAATGAGACAAAGAATCACTGAAAAATAGATAAAAATACGAATTACTTACAAATTGACCGGCCAAAACGGCGAAAGGGGAAGCAACGGCGGGTGTTTCGCCGCCCGGTCGGAAGAGGGAAAAGGCTTTGCGCCTGTTTTGAATGTTTGGCTTTTTCAGACTTCAAAAATGAGAAAAATTGCCCCGCCGGAGATTTGCCTCCGGCGGGGCGGGCTTTCCTGCGCGCTATGGTTCTTATGATTCCGCGGGTTCCTCAGAAAATTCCAGACAGATCCTGGTTCCCTGACCCGGATGGCTCTGGATATGGATCTCGCCGTGCATCTGCTCCACCACGTTGCGGACAAAGGCCAATCCCAGACCGCTGGACTGCCGTCCGGAGGTGCCCCGGTCCCAGATGCTCTGGAGCTGCGCTTCGTCGATGCCGGAGCCGTTGTCCTCCACGGTGAAGACCAGCCGATGTTCCCGTTCCGCGGAGCTCACCCGCAGCCAGATCTGCGGCACGCGGTCCTGGGGCATGGCCTGGGCGGAGTTCTGGATCAGGTTCACCAGCGCCCGGGGAAACAGGAAACGGTTGGCGCAGATCAGCGCCTGAGGCGCCTGGTTGTCCACGTGGAGATAGGCGGCGTAGTCATTCACGGAGCTTTGGGCCAGCACTACACCCACCAGCTTTTCGGTGGGGATGGGAGACATCTGGTCCTCGTACAGGATCTCGGAGATCATGTCGCTCATCCGCTCCACCGCGTTTTCGATGTGGTCCAGATATTCCACGTCCCGCTCCCGCTGCTCCTCCTGACACTCAAGCTTCAGCACGCCCACCAGGGTCTGGGCTGCGGTCAGAGGGGATTTCAGGTCGTGGACCAGGTACTGCATCTCCTGATAGGTCCGGTTTTTCATCTCATTGAGCTGAGACTGGACCAGAATGGCCTGGTTCTGTTCCTTGAGAACACTCAGCTCCCGCAGGTTGTTCTCATCCCGCAGCAGAAGGAGTACCACCAGGGCAAAGGAGAGAAACAGGGTCATGCCCACCAGCGCCATGGTGTTGAGAATGGTATCCGCCCCCAGAACGGAGGAGGACATTTTGATATCCATGGACATCTCGCCCCGGCCCACTGGGAACCGGCTCATGACGGGCATGACGTCCAAAAACTGCAGCGCGGTCAGCACCAGGGCGATGAGACCGGCCTTTTTTACCAGCGAGACATACTGATAGTTGATCTTCCGGAACAGCAGCACGAAGGAAGAGAGCAGCATGGCCGGCAGGCCGAAGTCATAGTGAACATCGTGGATAGCGCCGATGCCCTGATAGGTCAGTAGCAGGATCACCAGGATCAGCAGGGCGTTGACGGGCAGCGCCTTACGGCCGTTCCACCGGAATTCCAAAGCATCTCCAACGAAAAACGCGCCCACATAATGGGGGATGCCGCGGAGGGAGTTCAGGGCCACCAGCTGCAGCGCGGCGGCCATCAGATCCAGCTTTTCACTGTTCCGCAGCGCCTTTCCGATGGAGCGCAGGACGGAGAAGTTCCGGACATTGAACAGCAGGGGCATGAAAAAACTGACGGCGATGCACAGCACGCCGATGCACATCTCTCTGTGGTCAAGGGCGGCCAGATACAGCGTCCGCTTCTCCGGAGGGCTCTGTTTTTCCATCCCGTCAACCCCTTTCTCCGGCCCGTCAGCGCAGGCCGTAGTAATTCAGCACATATTCTGTGAATTCCAACTGGTTGCGAACCCGCTGGGCCAGCGGCTCCTCCCGGTAGGTCTCCACCGTGATGACGGGGATGCCCAATTGCTCCGTCACCGTCTGGTTGATGCTTCCCGCTGGCGGCGAGCCGTACAGAGTCAGAGCGCCGGAGCACAGCAATCCCGCTTCGGAATCCAGCAGGGCGTCCAGGATCAGGTCACCGATCCCGTCCAGCGACTGGCAGATCAGGGAGTTGCCCAGGGCGTCCCGGCCACCCTGGACGGCTCGTGCCTCATGGAGGTCCAGGACCAGATCCGGCTGCTTATCCTGGATGTCGGAAAAAATGGACCAGGCAATGCGCTGGGCGTCCCAGCCCTCTGGGTCACCGGGAAAATTCCGGTTCAGGTCCCGGTCGGATTTTGTGGTGCGCTGATCCTGCTCCGCGCCGTAGAGATTGGCGGGGCTGAGAATATAGAGCGTGCCGGCTTTCAGGGAGGCGTCCTTCAGAAGATTTCCCGCCCGCCAGCCGGCCACCTCGTCGCCGTGGACGCCGGCCACCACGTAGATCACCGGGCCGTCCTCCGCGCCCCGCAGGACGCAGACGGTGTTCTCCTCCTCAGTTCCCTCCAGCAGGGGATATTCCTCCCGCTCTGTGTCAAAGGTCTCCTCCAGGCAGCCCTGAAAATCCTTCAGCAGCCAGGTGTCCGGCTCTCCGTCCAACCCCTGCTGTCCGCAGCCGGACAGCAGCAGACACAGTGCCAGCAGAAGGGACGCGGCGGTGATTCGGTGTCTGCGCTTCATCGGCGGCCTCCTCATTTCTTCAGACGGAATTTCTGCTTGGGACGGCCCACCTTGCCGTAGCTCTGACTGACCTCTACAAGGCCTTGGGAGACCATGTGCTGCAAATAGCGGTAGGTGGTCTGATAGGCCAGGCCCGTGCGCTGAGAGAGGGCTTCCACCGTGAGAAATTCCTCCGTGTCCTGGAAGGCCCCCTCGATCAGATCCAGCGTGGCGGGGCCGATGCCCTTCACCGGGGGCGCGGCGGAGGGCTTGGCCTGGGTCTTGTTCTTGAGGCGCTGGTTGCTGGACATCAGGCGGATATGCAGCCGGATGCGGCTGATGATATCCGGCACCTTGATGGGCTTCAGGGCGAAGTCGCTGGCCCCGGCCTCAATGAACCGGTTGGCCACCTCCTGGCTCTCGTCGATGGTGAAGACGATAATGGGCACCTCCGCGTCCAGCTCCCGGATCATCTGGACGCCCTTGATGCCGTTGATGCGGGGCAGGTGATAGTCGATGAGCACCAGATTGGGGTGTTCCGTGCGGAACAGCTCCAGACCCGAGGGCACGTCCCTGGCGGACAGGGACGCCCATCCCTGAAACTGGAACACGGCCCGCAGCGCAAACAGGATCTGTTCGTCGTCATCGATCATCAGGATCTTCAGTTCACTGTCTGTCATGGCGCATCATCCTTTCCTCTATTTTCCGGCCGTCGCCGGACCCACAGACACAGGACCAGCAGTCCGGCGGTCCCGGCCAATCCCGCGGCCAGCCATCTCCGGTCGTACCGGATGGTGCTGTAGGCCGCCGACTGACCGATCTCCGGCCAGACCGCCGGGTCAAAGGGCATATCGTAATCGGCCATCAGCTTTTTGATATTCAGCAGATTCACCACCGGAAGGCCCCGGGACAGATATCGCTGGACCAGCCCGCTGGACTCGTCGATCCGGACGGTGCCGGAGGGGTGCAGCACTCCCTGTCCCAGGGAGACGCCGCTCTCACCCTGTCCCAGAGAGGTCAGATTGCCTCCCACGGCCACGAAGCAGTCGATGGGCCCCTCTTGCTGGTAAAGGGCCTCCCGCCAGGCGATATTGGCGGAGAAATCCGGCTCCTCCACCAGATCCAGTCCGTCCTCCCGCAGCCGCAGACGGACCGCGTCCGCCAGCTCCGGGTCCATGTCCGCGCCCACGTCGTGGTAGCCGCCCATGGTCACCGCGGCGCTCCGGGTGGAGATCAGCCCATCCTGTTCCAGACGGTACAGCATCTCCGGGAACGTCAGCTCCGGATTGTTGGCGCCGTAGGTGGACGCCCCCACGGAGGCGATGCACACCAGGCGGACGCCCATGCTCTCGCAGGCCGTCACCACCGCCAGATCCATACCCGGGAAGGACCCGGAGAAGCCGGCCCCCACCGTGTCGCCCGGCCGCACACCGGCCTCATACAGCATCCGCACGCACAGCGCCGCCATATCCGGCCAGGCCGTGGTGCGCTTGGCCTCCAGAGCGCCCTGGGTGGTGGTGATGCCGGAGTAGGGCAGGCCGATCATTCCGGTCTGATGCAGGTCATCCTCGCTCATGGGGATGCCCAGCTCCGACTTATATCCCCGGACGGCCTCAAAGCACTTCTCCAGCCGCCGGGCGGCCTCCACCTGGGTCTCATAGTATTCCGTCCGGACCGGACGGGCGCTCTGCCGGGCCAGCGCCGCCGCGGCGGTCAGCAGCAGAAGGACGGCGGCCAGCAGCGCCAGAACGCGTTTCTCCCGTTTTCTTCTCATGTCGGAAACACCCGCATTCCCTGCCACATCATCAGCAGCACCAGGATGCCCACCACCACGCAAAGAGACAGCATGGACTTCACCACGCCCTGCTTTTCCACCTCGTTGGCGATGATGCCGGGCACCAGCACGCCGATCATCCCCGGATCATAGGGCAGCAGCCCGGAGCGGACGATGAGGGCGTTGATGAGGAAGGACAGCAAAATCAGCACCGCGAACCGCCGCCGTCCGTACAGGATCATCCAGCGGGACAGCACCCGGGCGACGCCCCAGGCGATGAGGGCGATGAGCAGCGTATAGACCACTCGTACCGGCGTCTGTAAGGAAAGGGCTATGTATCCGGGCACCACCAGTCCCGCCGGAGACAGTCCGGTGAACTCCGAAAACAGCAGGCTGACAGCCACGCCGGCCAGGACCACTTCATGGTACATAGTCTTCCGCCTCCTCACGCACACGCTTCATCACCTGATGGCCGGGACCGGCCACGTTCCCCACCGCGAAGACCACCTGTCCGGCCGGAACCTCCGCCAGGGGCAACTGCTCCGCCCCGGAAAAGCGGCGGATGTCCGCCTGAGGGACCCTGCGCCGGACGGCGCGGGCCGTGGTCACCTGAGAGGCCCCCAGCAGCCAGACCCTGGCGGGCTGCAAGGCCCCGGCCACCATCACCATGTGTTCCGTCCGGTAGCCCCGGTCCGGCCGGTTGTTGATCAGCAGCGTCAGATCCCGTCCCTGCCAGCCGAACCGCTCCGCCAGACGGCGGAACACCAGCTGGGTGGACTGGGGATCGTTGATGGACATGCCGTTGACAAAGATGCCGCCGCCCGGCAGACGGTGCAGGGACAGGGCGTAGGGGTCCCGCTGATAGTGGAGCATCCCCTCCAGCGCCGTGGATTCCTCCACGCCCAGATGGCGGCAGACCGCCAGCGCCAGGGCCAGATTCTCCGGAAAATCAAAATCCGGCAGGGAGCCGTCCGGCTCGGCCAGCTCCGCCTGACAGCCTATGGCTTCGGCGTTGCGGCGGAGCTGGGGATAGAAGTCCGGGTCCGCGGTAAAGAGATAGCCGTTTCTGGGAATGGTATTGGAAAGGGAGTCGCAGATCTCCTCCAGGGTCTCACCCATCTCCTCGGTGTGGTCCAGCCGCACGTTGGTGATGACGCCCACGTCGCCTCGCACCATGCGGTGCTGGGCCACGTTCTGGAGGGCCGGGTCCACCGCCATGCACTCCAGGACCAGCACCTGGGTACCCTCCCGGGCCGCCCGGTGAAGGATGTCGAGCTGCTCCCGGATATTGGCCCGGCCCCGCCGGATCAGCGGACGGGCCACGTTGTCCACGCCGATGGTCATGGGGACGGTGCCGGTGGTCTTGCAGAACACTTTCCAGCCGCCGGCCCGCAGTCCGGCGTCGATGAGACGGGTCACGGTGGATTTTCCCCGGATGCCGTTGACGTGGACCACGTGCGCCAGCTTTGCCCGGTCCTTGAGGGCGCGGCGCTGCTCTAGCGCCAGCAGCGCCAGGATCACGCCCAGCAGTACGGCGACGATCACGGCCATACGGTCCCCTCCCATCCGACGAATGTCCCACGGCCGTATCCGGCGCGGCAAGAAGTTTGTGTGGACAGCCTATCACAATTAAAGGAAAAAGTAAAGGATTTCGCGGACCTCCGGAGGGGCAAATACGCACCCCGCAGACCGGCTCCTGCCGCGCTCAGGCGTTCCGGCGGTATGCCCGCCACACCGCCAGTGCGCTCACCGTCACGGCGGCGTTGATGCCCGCGGCGGTGAGCATGGCCGGCAGGGAGCGGCTGGCCAGCGCCGTCCCCAGAAAGGTGCCTGCCGCCAGATGGGGCAGCATTCCTGCGAGACCCGCCGGGAGATACGTGCTGTACCGGACGCCGGAGGCGCCGAAAAATACGCTGACGGCGTCGCTGGGCAGCATACCGCCCAGCCGCACCAGAAACACCAGCAGGCCGTCGCTCCGCCCGTCTCCGGCCCGCTTCAGCAGCGCCAGCCGGGGATACCGGTCCAGCAGCCGGTCCAGCCGTCCCCGCTGGCGCCGTCCCAGCAGAAAGGCCGCCGTGGTGGAGACCGCCGCCCCCAGCAGGCTCACCGCCAGCGCCGTCCAGGGCGGGAACAGCAGTCCCGCCGCCGCCTGCAGCACCGACAGGGGAAAGAGGAACGTCAGTCCCTTTACCGTGTACAGCCCCAGGAGAAACAGCGCCGCCGCCAATGGACGGCGGGGCGTCCAGGACAGGATATCCCCGGCGTCCATTCCCCGCAGGCGGATGGCCAGCCAGAGCAGCAAGCCTGCCGGGACCGCCAGAAGCCCCCATCGGACCCATCGTCTGTGCCGCAAAAGATCACCCCCGTCTCCACACTAGTCTGTGCGGAAACGGGGGTTCTTCTCTGGAAAATCCTTCTGTTACAATGAGTGGCGGATCAGCGGGTGAAACCGGCGGCGATGTCCTGAAGGGCCGCGTAGTAGGCGGCGGTCACCGGCACGTCCACGCCGTGCTCCTCCGCCATGCGGATCACATCGCCGCAGAAGACCTCCAGCTCGCCGGACCGCCCGGCGGCGAAGTCCCGGCTCAGGGAGCTGGTGGAGTCGTCGGTGGTCTTCATGATGCGGCGGAGCTGCTTTTCCACCAGATCACCGTCCAGTGGCACGCCGCAGGCCACGCCCACGCGCCGCGCCTCGTCCATCAGCGCCCGGCAGTCGTCCACCCGGCCGGGGTCGGCCTTGATGTCGCCGATGGTGCAGGCCCACCGGGCGGTGCCCACGTTGTAGGCGCAGTTCAGCACGTACTTGTTCCAGATGGACACCCGCACGTCCTCCTCTACGTGGCACTCGATGCCCGCGCCGGTAAGGATCTCCGCCACCTCCAGGGCGGCGGCGTGTCCCGCCTCATCGCCGGGGGCGGTGCCGGTGTAGATCTGGGTGAATTTGCCCTTCTGGGTGATGGAGCAGTCCGCTCCGGCGCTGGACACGGTGTAGATAACACTCTCCAGCACGGTGCCCTTGCCCAGTGCCGCTCGCAGGACGCGCCCGGCGGTGACGCCGTTCATCACCGTCAGAACGATGGTCTCCGGTCCCACGATGGGCGCGATCTGCCGGGCCACCTCCGGAAGATTCCCGTTTTTTACGCACACCAAGATCACGTCCTGCACCGACAGTTCCTCCGGCGTCTCCGCTACCACCGGCGGATGGACCGTGAAGTCTCCGTACACATCGCTGCGGAGGGTCAGGCCCTCCGTCCGCAGGGCCGCGCCCCGCCGTCCCCGGGCCACCAGCGTGATCCGGTCTCCATACTGCCGAACCAGCGGCGCACTCAGCAGACCGCCGATGCCGCCCAGGCCCACCACGGTCAGTTTCCAATTCTCCCGCATATCAAAAAACCTCCTGTGTAAATCATTTTGTTGATCTGATGAGCATTCTATCAAATCCCGGGGCAAAAGGAAAGTGAAAAATCAGGAGTTTCCATCCCCCGGAAAAAGAGCGCAAAAAAGAGACCGCCCGGGAAAGCGGTCTCTTCTCTGCAATTACGGATTCACGACCTCGCTGCCGGGGTCCGCGGGCTCCGGCTCCACCACCACCGGAACAACGGGCTCCTCCGTCACAGGCGGTGTCTCCGGCTCTGTCACGGTGCCGGGATCGGTGACCGTGCCCGGCTCAGTGTTGGTGCCGGGATCGGTGGAGCCGCCGGGGATCTCCGCGCCGCCGGAGGCCGGGACATCTGCGGCTTTGCCAGTGCCCCGGGCGATGACCTGATTCCGGACCTTGTAATCGCTGCTGGCCTCAAAGGTGCTGGAGATCAGCTTCCCGTTTCCGTCGTAGAGGTTCCGGTAGGTCTCCACCTTGTAGCCGGTGTAGGGCGTCACCTTCTCCTCCTCCGTACCGGCGGGAAGGGTGTCGTCATCCTCATAGACGGTGGTCCACGGCGTGGAGGACAGCACCTTGTTGGTCATCTTCACAGTGATGTCATCGGTCTTGGTGCCGTAGAGGGTCATGGTCAGCTTGCCCTTGGAGTATGCGGCCACGATCTTGATGGGATAGTCGGTATCATTGCGGAACTTGTAGTCCAGTGTGCCCCAGGACACGGTGGCGTCCATGCCCTTGGCGATGTAGGTGGGGGGATAGCGGTGGGCGTACCGCTCCACGATCTCCAGATTGGCGTTCAGACAGGCCAGATACAGGGTAGAGGAGGGCTGGCAGACGCCGCCGCCGATGGTGTCCACCGTCAGGCCGTTGACGTAGGCGGAGGCTGCGCCGTAGCCCTTGTCGACGGTCCGCTCGCCGGTGGTGTTGTTGTAGGAGAACACATCGCCGCTGTTGAGGACGATGCCGTTGCAGGCCTCGGAGGCCAGACGCACATTGTCCACCCGGGCGCCGGTGCCGCTGACATAGGTGGTGGCGGTGCCCAGCACATCCCGGAACAGCACGCCCTTCAGCTCCTCCGCCGTGACGGCGGGGTACTCAATAGCGGCGTCGATGCGGACCGTCTCGCCCGGCTCCGCGTTGTCCAGCTGCCGCTGGGCGTCGGCCACGTCGAACTCCGCGCCCACCTGCTCCGGCGTGATGGACTTGGTGGCGGGATCATACCCGGCGTTTTTCATCTCGGCGGCCACCTCGTCGTGGACCTCCTGAGCGGTGAGCAGCTTGGCGGACTCCACGGTGTAGGGGACATCCACCCCCAGCTCACAGGTCCAGGACCCCTGATCCAGCTTTTCCGCCAGAACATCGGCGTCCACAGTGCGGCCGTCGGTGCCGACGGTGACCGTCAACTCCTCACCCTCCAACGTAAAGCTGCTGTCCACAGCGGCCTGAGACAGCGTTTCCGCCGTGGTTTGGGCGAATTGTTCCACTTTTGCGGCGTCCAGAGCCGGATTGTTCTGGCTGACGCCCATGAAATCAGAGCCGGAGTAGGTGAGATACCGCCAGCCGGCGGTGAAGAAGGAGCGTTCGCGGGTGTTGGCGTCGTGGGCGGCCTGGGCCAGCTGCCGGGTATCCACCTGCAGGCCCAGCTCCGAGAGGGAGATGCCGGCGTCTGGCTGGCCGGAACGCTCCGGCAATGTGGAGGGATCGCCGTCATAAAGGGCGTCGTCGTAGAGGTAGACGCCCACCTCCAGCGAGGGCAGAACGCTGTCCAGCTTCTGCGAGGCCTCCTCCACGGTCAGTCCGCCGATATCCTGTCCCAGAACATGGGTGTCTCTCCAGATGGCCTTGCCATAGGCGGCATAGGCGCACAGTCCCAAATATGCTGCCGCCAGCACTGCCAGAACCATCCCCGTGATGATCAGCGGCTTCCTGCTATGGGGGGCGCTAGGCGCGACCCGTTTTCCGCCCCGCTTTTCCCGGACAGGGGCGGTCTGTTCCATATGTTCCATGCAGTCCTCCTGAATGTTACACGATGTATGGCTGAAACCCCGCGGACGGCAGAATCTCAGCCATCTCATTCTAACATATTCCACTGGGGAAGTGTATTACAATCCCGTAACAATCAGGTGACAAAATTCTACCAGCGGAGTGGGAAATTATCCATGCACACTGCGGGCCCGAGGCTGCTTTGGGATGCGAATGGTGAGCAGGATCTCCTCCTCCGTCTCCTCCCGGCCCGCCTGAGCGTCCACGCCCGCCTCCCGGATCAGGCGCAGCCCCCGGTCCACGCTGTTGAGAAACAGCCGCACGTCCTTGATGATGTACGTCCGCCGCCCCTTGGGAGGCGCGGCGGCCAGGGCCTGTAGCCGCTGGTCGATGTACCGCTCCGTCTGGGCCACGTTCAGCCCTGCGGAGACGATGTGCTTCAGCGCCGTCAGCCGCTCGGATTCGTCCTCCAGCCGCAGCAGGGCCCTGGCGTGGCGCTCGGACAGGTTGTGCTTCAGCAGCTCCGATGCGCACTGAGGGGACAGCCGCAGCAGCCGCAGCTTGTTGGCCACGGCGGAGGGGGACCGGCCCAGCTTCTCTGCCAGCTGCTCCTGGGTCATGCCCGTCTGCCGCAGGAATGCCGCCAGGGCCGTGGCCTCCTCCAGATAATGGAGATCCTGCCGTTGGAGATTTTCCAGCAGCGCCAGCAAGGCGGAGTCGGTGTCACTCACCTGGGCCTCCAGACAGGGGACAGTCCGCAGTCCCGCCAGTCTGGCGGCCCGGAGCCGCCGCTCTCCCGCTATCAGCTCCCAGCCGCGGGCTGTCCGCCGCACGGTCAGAGGCTGCAGAATGCCATGCTGGCGGATGGAGGCCGCCAGCTCTTCCAGTGCGCCGCTGTCAAATACCCGGCGGGGCTGCATGGGATTGGGGCGCAGTTCCTCCGCCGGGAGCATCAGGACCTGCCGTTCCGGCATTTCAATGCCTCCTTTCACTTCCGGCGTCCCTGGGGAATTGTCCGGGTCCGGCCCCAGAGACTATCTGCATTTTCCATTGTAGCGGGCGTATCCGGAAAAGAAAGGGGAAAGCCGTCGAGAGGAAAAAGGAAAGCGGTGCATTCTTCAAAAATGCACCGCTTTTTATCCGCAAAAGTCCGAAATTCGCCGTTTTTCCGCCTCACCGGCAGACGTAGGAGAACCATCCCTCGGACTGGTTGGACTCCAGAATGGCCAGCCCCGCCTGACGGAGCTTGTCCGCAACCTCCACCGCCCGGTCGTCGATGATGCCGGAGCAGATGAACACACCGTCGGGCTTCAGCAGCGGCCGCACCGCCGGCGCCAGGGCGATGATGACGTCCGCCACGATATTGGCCAGCACCACGTCGTAACCGCCGCCGATCTCGGCCTGTAAGGCACTGTCTGTGAGGATGTCTCCGGTGCGGACGGTGTAGACGTCCTTCCCGATGCCGTTGAGGGCGGCGTTCTCATAAGCCACGTCCTGGCACTTGTCGTCGATGTCGCAGGCGAAGGCGTGGGCCGCGCCCAGCTTCAGGGCGGCGATGGACAAAATGCCGCTGCCGCAGC
This sequence comes from Dysosmobacter sp., assembly GCA_022778785.1. GTDB lineage: Bacteria > Bacillota > Clostridia > Oscillospirales > Oscillospiraceae > Oscillibacter. Next base: position 97,488 of record JALFSO010000033.1, read on the forward strand.
CCAGGTCCAGCACCCGCTCGCCGCCATGGACCCGCTGCTCCAGCGCCTTCAGGCACAGCCGGGTGGTGGCGTGGCTGCCGGTGCCGAAGGTCAGGCCGGGATTCAGGATCAGAGGCACCCGGTCTCCGATGTCGGCGTTCTCCCACTCCGGGATGACAATGAGCCGATCACCGATCTCCATGGGCTTGTAGAACTGCTTCCAGTTGTTCTCCCAGTCCGACTCCTCCAGATTGTCCAGCGTCATCAGCAGGCTCCCACACTCCGGATGCCGCTCCTTGAACTCCGCCAGGGCGACGCGCACCTGCGCCAGTGTGGAAAAGCCGTCCTCGTTGGCCTCCAGATAGAACGTCACCCGGGACTTGCCCTTTTCCGCCGCCATCAGGTCCTCGTCTACGTAGTCCCAGTACTGGTGGTTGTTCTCCAGAAAATCCTGGAACTCCCCTTCGTCGTCAATGACCACGCTGTCGATGCCCTGTCCGGAGAGGAACGCCTCCACCTGCTCCAGACCCTGATGATTGGTGTCGATGTGTACTTCCAGCCACTTCATATGCAGTCTCCTTGAAATTAGGAATTAGGAATGAGGAATTAGGAATGAGAGAGCCGGAAAGCGCAGAACAATGGGCGTTCCGGCTCCTCGTTCCTGATCGCTTTATCGCTCTGTTCCCAGGAAGAACAGGGCCACGGTGCCCGGCCCGGAGTGGTTGCCGATGACCGGCCCCACGTAGTTGATGCGGATGTCCTCCGTGCCGAACCGGCGGCGGACCTCACCGGCCACGAACTGCGCGTCCTCCAGGCAGTCGCCGTGACTGATGAACACCGTCTGACGCGCCGGGTCCACGGCCAGCGTTTCCATCCGGTCCACCAGGGCGGTGAGGGAGGCCTTTCGCCCCCTGGCCTTGCTGACGGGCACCAGACGGCCTCCGTCGTCCATGTGCATCACCGGCTTCACCGACAGCATGGTGCCGAACAGCGCCGTGGCGGCGCTGATGCGTCCGCCCCGTTTCAGATGGTTCAGATCGTCCACCGTGAACCAGTGGCACAGGTGCATTTTCGTCTCCTCGGCGAAGTCCCGGACCTCCTCGATGGTCTTTCCCTGGCGCTGCTCCCGGACGCACAGATAGACCAGCAGTCCCTGGCCCAGGGAGGCGGAGAGGGAGTCTACCACAAAGAGTTTCGCCTCCGGAAACTCGCTTCGCAAGTCCTCCGCGGCGATGCAGGCCGACTGGTAGGTGGTGGACAGGGCGGAGGAGAAACTGATGCAGAGAACGTCCTTCCCGTTCTCCAGCAGCTTCCGCATGGCCTCCTGAAAATCCCCAACGCTGACGGCAGAGGTGGTGGCGGGAGTGCCCCGCCGGATCTTCTCATAGAACTGGTGGAAGTCCATATCCCGGCCATCCAGCCAGTTGCGGCAGTCCTGATCGCCTATGTGAAAGCTGAGGGGCAGTACCGTCAGCGACAACTCCTCCGCCAGAGCGGCGGTGAGATCACAGCAGCTGTCTGTCACAATGGCAAAATCACGCATCCTCCGCAGCCTCCTTCTCCTGCTTCCGGCGCTCCTTCCGGCTGACCTTCTGGGGCTTTTTCGGCTCCTCCGGCTGACGCTGACGGCGCAGCAGCGCCACATACCGGCTGCTGGCTACCTCTGCGGCGTAGGCCAGCAGGGCGAAGTGGATGGCGGCGTCGGCAATGTCCTCCGGCTGGTTGTACGCCTCCATCATCTCCGTGATGAGGTTCAGCGCCTTGTCCAGACTGTCCCGGAACTGGTCATAGCCCTCGCCCACGTTCTGCCGCTGCTCCAACTGGGCGGAGAGCACCATCTCCATATCTTTTGCGGACATCACCCGCTTCAAAACGCAGATGGCCGTCAGATAGGCCAGATGGGTCCGGTTGTACTTCTTGCCCTCTGCCCGGGGCAGAAGACCGCTTTTCGTGTAGTTGTTCACCATGGCGGAGGTCAGTCCGTCGTCCTCCTCGAACCGCAGGATCTGCCGGTCCATATAGGACAGCACCTGATCCATATACAGCGGGAAATCCGGCAGCTGTTCCCAGTTCACCGGCCGCTGGCTCCGCATCCGCTCCTGGATCTCCATCAATTCGTCCATAAAAAACCTCCTTCGTCCCGCACTGATATCAGAAATGAAGACCTCCGTGCCGGAGGCCTCCGCCGCCAGCCGCCACCGGCTGCGGCAGCGTTTCTCACAACACTATTATACAGCGGAAAAACGGTTTTGTAAACGAATCCAAAAAATTTTAAAAACCATGAGCAGGCATCTTGCAATCGTATGACACAGTCCTGCGGTGTCGAATTCCGGCGCAAGCTGCCGGAGCGGTCATTTCCCCACGCAGAACCGGGAGAAGATGCGCTCCACGATGTCCTCCCGGGCGGTACGTCCGGTGAGCTCTCCCAGGGCGTTGAGCCCGTCTTCGATGTCCGTCACCACGGCGTCGGGGGTCAGTCCGGCGGAGAGGGCCTCCCGCGCCCGGCGGACGGCTTCCAGCGTCCGGCGGACGGCGTCCTCCTGGCGGATGTCCGTCAGCAGGCCCCCGGCGTCCTTCGGGTCCCCGGCGGGGAACAGGTCCGCGATGGCGTCCTCCAGCAGGCGTAGTCCGTCGGGGGCCACGGAGCTGAAAGAGACGGCCTGGTCCGGCTCCCGCAGGGACCCGGGAATTTCCAGAACCGGGCAGGAACCCTGGGGGAGCAGGTCGGATTTGCTGAAGCCCAGGATCCAGTGGGGGGCGCGGCTGGCCAGTTCCAGGATCTCCTGATCCTCCTCCGTAGGGCCAGTGACGCCGTCGATGACGGCGATGACCAGCTGGGCGCTGTCCACGGCTCTCCGGCTGCGCTCCACGCCCAGCTGTTCCACGGCGTCGGCGCTGTCCCGGATACCGGCGGTGTCCACCAGACGCAGCAGCACGTCCCGCACCACGGCGGACTCCTCCACCGTGTCCCGGGTGGTGCCGGGGATGTCAGTGACGATGGCCCGCTCATAGCCCGCCAAGGCGTTCAGCAGGGAGGACTTTCCGGCGTTGGGACGGCCCACGATGGCGGTCCGCACGCCGGCCTTCAGAACCTTTCCCCGCTGGCCGGTGGCCAGCAGCCGCTCCAGCGCTGACTCCGTCTCCGCCAGTGTCTCCCGGATCTGCTCCGGTCCGATGTCCTCGATGTCCTCGTCGGGGTAGTCCACCACGGCGTAGAACCGGGAGGCAATGTCCAGCAGCCCGTCCTGAATGCGCTCCAGCGGGCGGCGGAGGGCGCCGTCCAGCTGGGCCATGGCGTTTTTGGCGGCGGCGGCGGTCTCCGCGTCGATGAGGTCGATGACGGCCTCCGCCTGGGTCAGATCCATGCGGCCGTTGAGGAAGGCCCGCCGGGTGAACTCGCCGGGCCGGGCCTGCCGGGCCCCCAGGGCGAACAGCGTGTTCAGCACCTCCCGCAGCACCACGGGGGAGCCGTGGCAGTGGAACTCTGCGGAGTCCTCACCGGTGTAACTTCCGGGCCCGGGGAACCGCACGGCAAGGCCCCGGTCCAGAACGCCGCCGCTCTGGTCCAGCACGTCGCCGTAGATCATCTTCCGGGGCTCCGTCTGGGAGAAGGGCCCGCCGTTCATAGGCCGGAACACTTGGTCACACAGAGCGAAGCACCCCTCGCCGGAGATGCGGACGATGCCGATGGCCGTGGCGGCCTGTCCGGTGGCGATGGCGGCGATGATGTCCATAGGGTTCCACTCCTTCTTCAAAATCGATGTTCAGTCCGCCGCCAGCAGTTGGGCGGCGAAGGCACGGGCCCGCTCCGCTTTGTCCGGAGACATAAAGACGTCCCTGTAGCCCGGGTCGTGCTCCGCCAGCATGCCCAGATAGGTGAGGCGGGAGTGCTTACAGTACCGCTTCATCCCCGCCTCCCACAGGTCAGCGCCCTTTTCCGGCGGATAGCCACAGGTACACAGCAGGGCCAGCTTCTTTCCGGCCCACAGGGAGGGGCCTTTTTCCTCGCCGTAGTATTTGTTCATGCCGTATACCAACCGGTCCAGCAGGGCCTTCATGGGCGGCGTGCAGTACCAGGAGTAGATGGGCGTGGCCAGCACCAGCAGGTCCGCCCGGAGGACGCGGTCAAAGAGGTCCTGCACATCGTCCCGCTGACGGCAGCCGAAGGCGGTCCAGTCCCGCTGACAGGTGCGGCAGGCAGTGCAGGGCTGGATATCCCGGTCATACAGCCAGACGGTCTCCGTCTCCGCGCCGCGGGCCTCCAGAGTCTCGGTAAAAGGTTCCAGAAGCTGTCGGGTATTGCCGTTTTTCCGGGGGCTGCCCATGAGGATCAGCACGTTCATCCCGGTTCCTCCCTTCGGTATTCTGTGCGTATCAGGATAGCACATTCCGCATCGGGGTTCAAGCGCCCCGGAAGCGGAAAAGTCCCCCGGCGGAGAGCCGGGGGACTGTCATACAGGGAAAAATGCTCAGAACTGGGGCAGCTTGCTGACCACGGCCGCGCAGCGGGGGCACAGGGTGGGATGGTCGGCATCCTGACCCACGCGGGTGGAATGCATCCAGCAGCGCTCGCACTTGCCGCCCTTGGCCTCGCTGATCTCGATGGTCAGGCCGGGGAAGTTGGTGCCCTTGCCCACGATGGAAGTCTCCTCCGCGGGGGCGGAGGTGATGTTGCAGTCGGAGACGATGAACACCTCCGCCAGGCTGACGCCGAAGGTGGCCATCAGGGCCTGGGCGGACGCGTCGTCCTCGGCGTGGAGGGAGACATGGGCCTCCAGGGCCTTGCCGATCTTCTTCTCGGCCCGGGCGGTCTCCAGCACGGCGTTGACGTCGTCCCGCAGCTTCTCCACGATGTCCCACTTCTCCATGGACTTGTCGCTGAGGGCGTAGTCGGTGAAGGGCTTGTTCATCTCGTTGAACACCACGTTCCGGGCGTCGTCCTCGGCGCGGTGGGGCATGGCCTGCCAGATCTCGTCGCTGGTGTAGGCCAGGATGGGAGCCATGATCTTGGTCATGGTGTCCAGGATCAGGAACAGGGCGGTCTGGGCGGAGCGGCGCTTGGCGCCGTCCTTCTCCTCGCAGTACAGCCGGTCCTTGATGATGTCCAGATAGAAGTTGCTCATCTCCACCACGCAGAAGTCGTTGACGGCGTGGGTGACGGCGTTGAACTCATACTCGTCGTAGGCGGCGAAGCACTTCTCGATGAGGGCGTTAAGCTTGGTGACGGCCCAGCGGTCCAGTTCCTCCATCTTGTCGGCGGGCACCAGATCGTCGGCGTTGAAACCGTCCAGGTTGCCCAGGCAGTACCGGGCGGTGTTGCGGAACTTCAGGTAGTTCTGGCTCAGCTGCTTGAAGATCTCGTCGGAGCAGCGGACGTCGGTGTGGTAGTCGGCGCTGGCGGCCCACAGGCGCAGCAGATCGGCGCCGTACTTGTCCATGATCTCATAGGGGTCCATACCGTTGCCCAGAGACTTGTGCATGGCCTTGCCCTCGCCGTCCACGGTCCAGCCGTGGGTGACGCACTCCTGGAAGGGAGCGCCCTGGCCGAAGGCGCCCACGGCGGTGAGCAGGGAGGACTGGAACCAGCCGCGATACTGGTCAAGGCCCTCCAGATACATGGTGGCGGGCCAGAAGCCCTGGGTCTTCTTCATGGAGGCAAAGTGGGTGGAGCCGGAGTCGAACCAGCCGTCCAGGGTATCCTCCTCCTTGGTGAAGCCGGACTTGGAGCCGCAGTGGGGGCAGGCGAAGCCCTCGGGCAGGATCTCGGCGGCCTCCTTGGAGAACCAGGCGTTGGAGCCCTCGGCGGCGAACAGATTGGAGATGGCCTCAATGCTCTCGTCGGTGACGATGGGCTTGCCGCAGTCCTTGCAGTAGAACACGGGGATGGGCAGGCCCCACTTCCGCTGGCGGCTGATGCACCAGTCGGTGCGCTCCCGGATCATGGACTTCATCCGGTCGATGCCCCAGCCGGGGACCCAGCGCACGTCGTCGCAGGCGGCGCAGGCCTCGTCCTTGAAGGACTCCACGGAGCAGAACCACTGGGGCGTGGCCCGGAAGATGATGGGGCCCTTGCAGCGCCAGCAGTGGGGATAGCTGTGGACGATGTCCTCGGAGGCGAACAGGGCGCCGCTCTCCTGCATGTCCTTCAGAATGACGGGGTTGGACTCGTCGGTGCTCATGCCGGCGTACTTGCCGGCGTACTCAGTGTGCTTGCCCTGGTCGTCCACGGGCACCACCATGTCCATGCCGTAGCGGCGGCAGGTCTGATAGTCGTCGGCACCGAAGCCGGGGGCGGTGTGGACGCAGCCGGTACCGGAGTCCATGGTGACGTAGTCCGCCAGCAGCAGGCGGGAGGTCTTGGGCAGGAAGGGATGGTCCGCCAGCATGTTCTCGAAGAACGCGCCGGGATGGCTCTCCAGGATCTCATAGCTGTCGAAGCCGCCGATGCGCATGACCTTGTCGGTGAGGGCCTCGGCCATGATATAGATCTCGCTGTTGGGAGCCTTCACCAGGGCGTAGGGCTCATCGGGATGGAGGGAGATGGCCAGGTTGCCGGGCAGGGTCCAGATGGTGGTGGTCCAGATCACGAAGAACAGCTTGCTCTTGTCATAGCCGGGCAGCTTGCCCAGATCGTCGTGCATGGGGAACTTCACATACACGGTGGTGCAGGGATCGTCCTGATACTCGATCTCCGCCTCGGCCAGAGCGGTCTCGTCGTGGGGGCACCAGTACACGGGCTTCAGGCCCTTGTAGATGTAGCCCTTCTTGTACATCTCACCGAAGACCTTCACCTCTTCGGCCTCGAAGCTGGGATCCATGGTCTTGTAGGGGTGCTCCCAGTCGCCGATGACGCCCATGCGCTTGAAGCCCTCCCGCTGCACATCGATATAGTGGTCGGCGAAGGCGTGGCAGGCGGAGCGGAACTCGGGCACGGACATCTTCTTCCGGTCCAGCTTGTTCTGCTTGATGATGGCGGACTCAATGGGCATGCCATGGTTGTCCCAGCCGGGAATATAGGGGGTGTAGTAGCCCCGCATGGCGTAGGACCGGGTGATGAAGTCCTTCAGGGCCTTGTTCAGGGCGTGGCCCATGTGCAGGGCGCCGTTGGAGAAGGGAGGGCCGTCGTGAAGGGAGAACCGGGGCTTGCCCTCGTTCTTCTTCAGCAGCTCGTTGTAAACGTCCTGCTCCTCCCAGCGCTTGAGCATCTCCGGCTCCCGCTTGGGCAGGCCCGCCCGCATGGGGAACGCGGTCTTGGGCAGATTGATGGTCTTGTTGTAATCCATATCTGTGTCTCCTCCTGTGTCGGTATGATTGATTGTTATTTTGATTTTATTGATAGGGCAGAATGATGGTCTTGCAGTCCTCACAGCGCCAGGCGGCGGGATTGTTCGCCCGGAAGACGTCCGTCAGAGCGGCGACGGTCCGGAAGTGGAAAGGGGAGGGGGCTTCGCCCTTCTCCGACCAGAAGATGGGGTTCCGGGACGCCAGCGCGCCCTGCTTCATCTCTTTTCCGCAGTAGGGACAGTTCATGAAAAGACCCTCCTCGCAAAATAAAAAACGCCTTGTCTCTGTCAAGAGACAAAGCGTTCAGAAAACACTCTGCGGTACCACTCTCGGTTGCCGTACCCTCACGGGCCGCGGCCGCTCGCAGCCTGCTGTCACAGGCCGATGCGTTAACGGGCATCACACGTCCTTGCTTACTCGCGTCGTCTTTCAGCAGGAGGCTCCAAGGTGATCTTCGCCCTCCGCGCCCGTCCGCCTTGCACCAAACGGCGGCTCTCTTTGCGGGAACCAAAGGGGTACTCGTCCTTATCCACGCCGAATATTCAATATACCCTGACATCATATCACGTTTTTCCGGTTTGTCAACCGGCTTTCCCGGGAAAATTACCGTAAAAAATACGTTGGCCCTCTCAGCCGCCCTGCCAGCTCCGGGCGGCGATGGTGACGCCGGTATAATAGTGCTGGATAATCTCCTGCCAGGTCCTTCCCTCTTTCGCCATCTCATTGGCGCCGTACTGGCTCATGCCCACGCCGTGGCCGTAGCCGGTGACGAAAAACACCAGCTTTCCGTCCTGGACCTCCACATCGAAGGAGGCGGACCGCAGGCCGAAGGTGGTCCGCACCTGACTGCCCCGGACGGACACGCCGCCGATGGTGACCCGATCCACGTTGATGCCCTCGGTGACAGTGAGATCCCGCACCCAGCCGCTGATATCTCCGGAGAGGTCCGCCTCAGGATAGATGGCCAGGAACTTCTCCCGGAACTCCGCCGGAGTAAATTCTACGCGGCTGTAATAGTTGGGAATTTCCGTATCCTTCTCCGGGCTGGACACGCTCTGGAGATAGGGGAGGTCCTGAGTCCACACTTCGCCGGCACTCTTGGTCTGTCCGGCGGAGGAGGAGTGGAACACTGCCAGAATTGGCTGGTCATCATACAGAATGGTCTGGCCGTCGGTGGCGGAGACGGCGTTTTCGATTTTGGCCTCGTACCGCTCCGCGTTTTCGCCCCAGTTGGCCGCGGCCTGCGCTTTCCCCAGATACGCCTGACAGCAGGTGTGATCGCCGCAGATGTCGGCGTCCGGGGCGTGATTGCTGCCGGCGGACAGCTTGTACAGGGTGTAGGTCCGGGCGGCCACCGCCTGGGCGCAAAGCGCCTCCTGCTCAAAGGAGGCGGGCATCTCCGCCCGGAGGACGCCGGTGAGATAATCCGCCATGGTCATGGTCTCCACCGTGTCCCCCAGCAGCACCTGGACGGTGCCGGAGCTGTCGATCTCGCCGGGGGGCAGGATCTCGATGGGCTCTGGCTCCTGTTCGCCCGCCTTTTCCTGCTCGTGACGGACCACTGTGACCGTGAACAGCGGCAGCAGGAACAGCAGGCACAGCAGCAGCGCCGAGACCCCAAAATTGTACCGCGCCCGTCTGGCGGTCCTTCGTTTTTTCATGCCGGTATCCGTTCCTCTCTCCGTAAATTTCACATTCCGCACCCGGCGGGCCCGTCCCGCAGGTCCTGGGACAGTCTATGTCCCCCGGAGAAAAATCATGCGGGGACCATTATAGCATACCCGGCATACTTCCAACAAGGGCGACAGGCAGTCTGGACCGCAGTCACACCCTCCGGGACGGCGGCGTATTCTGTCATACGGGTGTAACCACGCCCTTATGACAGGAGGAATTTCAATGAATCACGCACTCACATGGGCGGCGGCCGGTACGGGCTTCACGTTTCTGATGACCGTGACCGGCGCCGCTATGGTGTTCTTTTTTTCAGGTGAGCCGAAGGCCAGATTTCAAAAGGCCATGCTGGGCTTTGCCGCCGGAGTGATGACGGCGGCCTCCGTGTGGAGCCTGCTGCTCCCGGCCATCGACCGGGCGGCGGCGCTGGGCCTGCCGGGCTGGCTGCCGCCCGCGGCGGGACTGCTGGCGGGCGTCTGTTTTCTGGCGGCGCTGGACGGCGTTCTGCCCAGACTCCGGCGGGAGGACCGGGCCCACCGTACATCCCGGGCCACCACTTTGCTGGCTACCGCCATCACTCTGCACAACGTGCCGGAGGGCATGGCTGTGGGGCTGGCCTTCGCCCTGGCGGCCAGGGGAGAGAGCCTGGCCGGAGCGGTGGCCTTGGCGCTGGGCATCGGCATTCAGAACTTTCCGGAAGGTGCCGCCATCTCCCTGCCCCTGCGGCAGGAGGGACTGTCCAGAAGGCGGGCCTTTCTGGGCGGAGCCTTGTCCGGGGCGGTGGAGCCGGTCTTCGGCGTTCTGGTGGTATTCATCGCTGCGGGGGCCACGGCGGCTATGCCCTGGCTGCTGAGCTTCGCCGCCGGGGCCATGCTGTATGTGGTGGTGGAGGAGCTGATCCCCCAGGCCCACAGTCAGGCGGGGACCCATGGATTTGTCACAGGGTTTCTGATCATGATGGTGCTGGATGTGGCACTGGGGTGATGAAGGGGGTGAATTTTCATCACGGAAGTCCGGTAATGCGCCCCGTTCGGGGCGCGGGGAAATGCCGGGGAAGCCCGCCGGCTTCAAAACCCCCATTCTCTTTTTCCGAGGAAAAAGAGAATGCGCCTTTTGATGGTGTAAGAGAAAAAGGCTCGGGCGGCGGCATTCCGGACTTCGTCCGGAACGCTCGCAGCGCCTATTACGGGGTTTTGGCTTGGCGGAAACCTGCGGGCTTTGCCCATTCAACCAAATACGGCAGTTACAAAAGTTGGGGTCCCGCCCGGATGCACCGCCCTCCTCTTTTCGCTGCCGCACCCTGGCAGTTTGAGAGAGCCCGGCGCCGTTCTTTCGATACCCACCGAATTGCGTCAGCAAAAAAGAAGCAGGAGGCATCCGGGAGCACCCCTTCCACCAAGCTCCGGCAACTACCAGGGTGCGGCAGCAAAACAGGAGCAGGAGGCATCCGGGAGCGCCCCCAACTGACGAAACTGCCATACGCGGTTGAGTGGTCAAAAGCCCTCGAATCAGCCCCCCAATAACCCCTCGTAAAAGGCGGGAAAAGGCGTTTCAGGCAGAGCCTGAAATGCCGCCGCCAGCGTCTTTTCTCTTGACACCATCAAAAAGCGCTTTCTCTTTTCGGCGCAACCGAAAAGAGAAAGGGGGGGTTGCCCGCGGCGGAGCCGCAAGCCCGCGGCCTTCGCCGCACCATCCCGCACCCCGAAGGGGCGCACCCCGCACCCCCGCGAGGGACAACTCCATCTTATCATTGATACCGATAATTCCTGGCGGTACATTCATCCACGTATTTCATAAACTGCCCATGATCCCGGAACTCCATCAGGCAGTACCCCTCCGCCGGGTGAAAGGACACCACCCGCGCCGCGGCGTTCACCCATACCCGCCACACCGGCGGCTCCTCCTGCTTTGCCATTTCACGCCTTCTTTCTCCTCTGAATGCCTCTATTTTATGCGATTACTGCATAAAAATCAATATGCAATTTTCGCATACAATAGAATAAAGCGACTTGACAGCGAGGAGGCGGTCGGCGATGTATCAGCGCATTCGGGACCTGCGGGAGGACCGGGATCTGACCCAGGGGGCCATGGCGGAGCTGCTCCACATTTCCCAGGCCACCTATTCCCGCTATGAGAGCGGCTCTCTGGACATCCCCAGCGCCACGCTGATCGCCCTGGCCCGGTTCCACAGCACCAGCGTGGATTATCTGCTGGGCCTCACCGACGACGATGCGCCGTCCCGCCCGCCTGCGGGACGGGCGGATGGATCGGAGTGAATGCGGACAGAGCGGACACGCCTATGCGTGTCCGCTCTGTAATCTTTTCCGGGTCCAGCAGGGCACTTTCCGCGTCACTGATAGCGGTAGTGCTTGCCGGTGAACTCGTCCACATAGTTCAGAAACATCTCATGGCTGCGGAACTCCATCAGCCGGCAGCCCTCGGCTTCATGGAAAGAAACGATGCGGTTCTTGGTGTCGACCCAGATCCGCCACATGGTATCCGTGCGCTGTTCCATTTTCTTCTCTGCCTCCAAACACATATTCCAATCGCCTGCTCCCTTTCCGGTGAAACAGTTCTGTTGTGACTTCCATCGAGAGTTCCCTCTAATTACTAAGACGAATCAGAAGGCAAAATAGTTGCACGAATTTTCAGAAAAATTTTTAAAGACTGTGGAAAACTTACCGCTTCTCCTGCCGCAGCACCGCCAGCTCCGCCGACACATCGCTTAAAAAGGCGTCCCAGGCCTCCGGGTTTTCCACATAGTACAGGGGACACAGCTTTCCCGTCACATCGTAGTGGCGGATGACGTCCCGCTCCGGATCCAGCCGGAATTCCCGGCACAGCCAGGCCGTCAGCTCCACCACCCGGTCGTAGGTGACTGTGGAAAACTCCCCGGTGTCGTCGGGATGGCAGACCTCAATGGAGACGGTATCGCCGTTGCGGCTGTTAGAGGCGTAGGCCTCCTCCGTCAGGGGGACGCACAGCAGGACCTCCCCCTCCAGACCCACCACAAAGTGGGAGCTGGCATAGGTGCCGTCCTTTCCGGTGGACAGAGATTCAAAGTAATTCCGGTTGGCCTGAGCAGTGGTGCCGGGATTGCCCACGTAGTGGATGACGATGCCGTTGATCTCCTCCAGCGGCGTGCCGGGGCGGGACCACTGGTTCACCGTCAGCAGGTCCTCGGTCACGTAGTCCGGCAGCACCGTGTCCTCCGCCGGAGGACCGGCGGTGAGCCATCGGAACAGCCCTGCCACCAGCCCGCAGGCCAGCGCCAGCAGCGCGGCGCACAGGATCACGAACCGAGGATTCCACCGCCAGCGTCTCTTTCTTCTGCGTGCGGACATGCGCTTATCCCACCGCTTCCGTCACAAAATTCTCCGTGGGGCCGTCGGCGCCGCCGATGATGCCGATGGCCGCGGCCTCTGTCTCCGTCAGGATCTCCGTCGGGACCCCTCCGTATTTCAGGGCGAACTCCCGGTCGTCCAGTTCCGCGTAGGTCACCAGATCCCGGTCCGTTACCAGACCCAGCTCCTTCAGGCAGGCCACGGTGTTTTCCATGCCGGGACGGACTCTGATGGTGATCCAGTTGCTGCTGCGGGTGGACTCATCGGCATAGCTGAACTGCAATTCCAGATCGATGGCGTAGTCACCCCCGCTGTCCTCGTTGAACCAGTCGTAGGTGCCCCAGGTGCCGTCGGCGGCGTCTTTTGCCGCTGCCTCCAGAACAGAGGCGGCTTCCCGGCTGTTCAGATCATAGCCGCTCTCGCTGACATCACAGTACAGATAGCCGCCCTCCACGGTGTAGCGGCTGTCGCCTGCGTGGAGCCGCCGGGTCTTCATCTCCTCGCCGTTGATGAGCCGGTCCAGCAGATTGTCGTAGGTGCCCTCCCGGGCCAGACGCTCCCGGGTCAGGGGTAACGTGTAGTACCGCCGCACCTCTCCGCCGCCGGTAAGATCATAGGTCAGGGCGACATAGGCGGAGGTCACGGTATCATCTTCATCGCCGCCAATGGGTGTGGCATATCTCCACACATCCTGCCAGGAGCAGATGTAGTCCTCGTCCGCCACGATAGTCTGATGGAGCTGCCGGATCTGCTCGATGACCGCATCGTCCTCACCGGGATAGAGGGTGTAGCTGTTGCCGGCGGCGTTCAGACGGACCTCCTTCACGCTGTTCAGCTCCGGCACCCGTCCGGCGATGTTCAGCACGTCGAACCGCAGGATGCCGCACAGGGCGATGCAGCCCAAGGCCACCGCCGCCAGCCCCGGCCAGCTCCTCCGGAACACCCGCAGGGACTTGGCCAGCAGCATGGATGCGCCGTAGTAGCCGATGGTGCCCGCCACCAGCATACACACCACCAGAGGAACGGAGTCGTAATACTGGCCGTCCTGGAAGCTGCTCCAGAACAGGGCGTACAGCAGCTGTCCGCCCAGCAGGGCCGCCAGGGCCGCCAGACCGAAGCGGAACACCGGCTTCATCCAGCCCACGGCCACCACGTCCCCGGCGCTCTCGCTGCGGCGGTGGGCATACAGCGCCCAGGCCAGGGCCAGCAGTGCCACGCCCACCAGGGCGTAGACGCCGATGAGCCAGAAGTTCCGCAGCGTCACTTCCGCAAACTCGCTGGTGAAATAGCCGGTGTTGGTCAGCGCCGTCCGGGCCTGCACCTCCTGCCAGGTCCGGTCCACGTTCACGCGGTCCAGCAGATACACCGTGGGAGACAGAAATTCCACCGTGCCGGAGTAGCTGCTGGTGAGGCCGAACAGATAGCCCTGGGCGAAGATGGACAGCAGCCAGTCCAGCATCACGGCCAGGAAGTGGAGCAGGAAATACACCGCCGGCAGGGCGAAGATGTTGCCCACGCAGAAAGCCGCCAGGGTGGCGGTGGAAAAGTAGAAGAAGCTGTCTCCCAGCACGCCCAGAACGGTGACCAGCAGGCCCACCGGCTCAAAGCAGCTGTAGATCAGGGTCAGCAGAACGCACATGGCGCCGGTGACCACGTAGGGGATCAGCATCATGGCCATGCCGGAGAGGAAATTGGTGACGAACAGCCCTGACCGGCGGATGGGCAGGGTGTGCATCATGCTGACGCTGCGGGGGCTGTACAGATAGCTCCACACCGTCATGGCGCAGAGGATGGCGTAGCACAGGGAGACGATGGGCACGGCGTAGGCCAGAATGTCGTAGTAGCCTGCCGTCACCTCCAGGGGCTGGATGACCAACTCGGGATACCGCAGCTTCTGGAACAGCACCGCCAGCGGCATCAGCAGTCCCAGGAAGGAGGCCATGCCCCACAGGGGCCAGAAGCGGCTCAGGTTCTTCCGGAACAGTCCGGCGCTGAACAGTCCCCGGTCACAGGACCATGTCTTTGACTTCATAGTTCACACCTCCCAGTTCGTAGATGAAGATCTCCTCCAATGTCAGGGGCACCGCGTCCACCAGCAGCGGACTGTAGGCCGCCACCCGCTCCTCCGCCTCCCGGGCGCTCATGCGCATGATGAGGGTGTGGATGCGGCCCATCTTCGACGCGTGAAGTACCGGCAGCTCCGCCGGGACCTCCGTCACGCCGTCAGGAAACACCACCTGGAGCTTGACCATGTTGTCCTGGAGCTGGGCCAGAGACCGCTCCAGCAGCACCTTTCCGTGATCCATGATGCCCACATGGTCGCAGACGTCCTCCAGCTCCCGGAGATTGTGGGAGCTGACCAGCACTGTGGTGCCCCGCTCCGACACGTCGCCCATCACCAGGGACCACACCTGCCGCCGCATCACCGGGTCCAGGCCGTCCACCGGCTCATCCAGGACCAGATAGTCCGGCATGCAGCAGAGGGTCAGCCAGAAGGCCGCCTGCTTCTGCATACCCTTGGACAGGCGGCGGATGGGCCGCTTCTCGTCGATCTGGAAGACCTCCTTCAGCTTTTCATACCGCTCCATATTGAACGCGGGATAAAAGCTCCTGTAGAACCGCATCATGTCCCGGATGGAGGACTGGGGGAAATAATACCAGTCGTCCGGAATGGCCGCGACCCGGGCCTTCAGGGCGCTGTTCTCCCAAACCGGCTCCCCGGCGATGGAGATGGTGCCCTCGTCCTGGCGGTAAATGCCCGTCAGATGGCGGATCAGCGTGGATTTGCCTGCGCCGTTGGGTCCCACCAGTCCGTAGACGCTGCCAGTGGGCACCGACAGCGAAGCACCGTCCAGAGCGGCAAAGCCGTCGAACCGCTTCACAAGTTCCCGTACTTCGATCATTGGTCTACCTCCTTCAGCAGCGCCGCCAGCTCCTCCTGGCTGACGCCCAGATACCGCAGCTCCCGGAGCAGGTCCCTGGCCTGCCGCAGCAGCTCCTCCCGCCGCCGGGCCCCGGCAGCGTCGTTCCCGGCGGCAAAGCTGCCCTTTCCGGGAACGGAATAGATATACCCCTCTGCCTCCAGCTCATTGTAGGCCCGCTGGATGGTGTTGGGATTGATGGCCAGCTGAGCGGCCAGCGCCCGGACGGAGGGCAGCTTCTCGTCCGTTGCCAGCGCCCCGCTGACGATCAGCTTCCGCAGCTCGTCCCTGATCTGCTCATAAATGGGCCGGGAGTCCCGGTAATTCAGGCTGATCATCCGCTCACCTCCTACAATAATAATTACGGTTTAAGGCGCGGCAGCCAGCCGCGTCTTTTTCCATCTCAAAGCCGAAGCTGTTAGAATGAGAGAGTAAATGGCCTGACAGTAATCACCTTGGGACAACACGCCCGCACAGGAGTCCGTCAGCCGCCTCTTTCATTCGCAGCATTCGATTTGCGCAGGTAGAGCCACCTTGTGCGCTCGCGTCACCCAGGAGATTGAACAGGCAATGAGTAAAGGGCGGAACGCCATATCCAATCAGA
>JALFSO010000027.1 GCA_022778785.1 Dysosmobacter sp.
TTCCGACCATTACAGATCGACTTGTACAGCAGTGTATCCTTCAAATCCTGGAACCCATCTGTGAGGCAAAATTTCATCCCCACAGCTTTGGCTTCCGCCCCAATCGGGGATGTGAACATGCCATCGCGGCCGCCTACTTTAAAATGCAGAAACAACATCTGCACTATGTGGTAGATATTGATATCAAAGGGTTTTTCGACAATGTCAATCACGGAAAGCTACTGAAGCAAATGTGGAGCATGGGGATCCGGGATAAGAAGCTGCTGAGCATCTTGTCTGCCATGCTGAAAGCAGAGGTTGCCGGAGTAGGATTTCCTGAAAAAGGGACACCGCAAGGCGGTATTATCTCGCCATTGCTGTCCAATATTGTGCTGAATGAATTAGACTGGTGGATCAGCGACCAGTGGGAAACATTCATCCCCCGAAGAGAATACAGCTGCAAATACCCAAGTCTGAGAAAAAGCAATCTGAAAGAGTGTTATATTGTTCGGTATGCAGACGATTTCAAGCTGTTCTGCCGGAAACGCTCGGACGCTGTAAAGCTGTTTGAAGCAACGAAACAGTGGCTGAAGGAGCGGCTGGGCTTGGAAATCAGTCCGGAAAAGTCTAAAATCGTCAATCTGAAGCGGCACTACTCAGATTTTCTGGGGTACCAGATGAAGGTTCATGCCAAGGGGAAAACACCGCAAGGCTTTCCAAAATATGTGGTGACATCCCGCATGGGCGAAAAAGCTTATCACAGAATCGACCAACATGTGCATGACCTGGTCAAGGAACTACAGCATACAATCGGTACCAACCGGGAACACAGGATGGTCAGCCGTTGGAACAGCTATCCTGGTCAAGCAGTGCCACAGACTGGGATGAATGGGTATTCAGCGGCTATTTCGATCCCGAAGAGGGCGTTCTCTCCTATTCTGACGGCAGGTGGTTTTCCTCTTCCGCAGATGAATCCGGTAATATCCAGGAGGGGTTTGTGCTGGATAATATGGAAGGCCTTCTGCTATACGATGATGGCATTCTGTATTGGGAAGACTTCACCAGTCCGGAATACAACTGTGATTTCGGAGCCGGCAATATGCGGTTTGTGAAATTCTCATGAGTGTCAGGAATGGAAATGGTCCGGTCGGATTCACGCATCCGGCCGGGCCGTTTTGCCGCGGGTACAGGTCCCTCAAAGCGCACGTATAACCGCCCGCGTTTCCGCAGCGAGCTGCCGCAGATCTTCTGCATTCTGACAGGGAAGATGAGCTTCATCGGCCCCAGGCCCGCGCTGTGGAACCAGGATGACCTGATTGCGGAACGGGATAAGTACGGCGCCAACGATGTGCGCCCCGGTCTGACCGGATGGGCGCAGATCAACGGACGAGATGAGCTGGAGATCCCGGTCAAGGCCCATCTGGACGGCGAATATGTCCGGAATATCAGCTTCCTTTTCGACTGCAAATGCTTTTTCGGCACCATTTTTAAGGTGTTGCGGCACGACGGCGTTGTTGAAGGCGGCACCGGCGTGCTTCAGGAAGAAAAGGAGCCGGAACTGAAATGAGCAAGATCTTGATCATCACCAATCATTCCTATATGCTCTACCGCTTCCGGCTGGAACTGATCCAGGAACTGATGAAGGAGCATGAAGTGGTGCTCAGTATGCCCTTTGTGGGGCACGAGGAGGGCTTTCAGGCACTGGGACTTCGCTGCATCAAGACGGATTTGGACCGCATCTCCGGCACGATCTTCCTCTGCGCCGCACCGCCGGACAGCGACCGGTTTGAGACTTTGGGTGACCAGCAGATGAAAAGTCTATTTGGAGCGTTTTGCGGTCCCGGAGATGTTCCTCAAAGTAGGCAGCGACCTGTTCGTCTTGCCGTATCTGTAAAGTGTCCCGTTGAAGTATACCCTATCGGTACACGCAAAAAGAGTCCCATTAGAGTCGGTTTCCGTGTTTTGGCACGTGCCATACGCGGAAGCCACCCTAATGGGACATTTTATTGTGGAAGGAGATCGAATTTTTTGAAGATCGGATATATCCGCGTCAGCACCCAGGAACAGAATACCATCCGTCAGGAGGTCCTGATGGAAACCCTGGGCGTAGATGAAGTCTACATTGACCGTATGAGCGGTAAAAATACTAACCGTCCGGAACTGCAGAAAATGATGGAATATGTCCGTAAGGGCGATACCGTCATTGTGGAGTCCATCAGCCGGTTCGCCAGAAACACCCGGGACCTTCTGGAACTGGTGGAGCAGCTGACGGCAAAGGGCGTGGAGTTCGTCAGCAGGAAGGAGGCCATCGACACCACCACGCCCACCGGAAAATTCATGCTGACGGTGTTCGGAGCCGTAGCAGAACTGGAACGGGAATATATCCTGCAGCGCCAGCGGGAGGGCATCGCTATTGCCAGGGAGCAGGGGAGATACAAAGGGCGGAAATCCCTCGACATTCCGGAATTCGAGCAGGTCGTGAAAAGCTGGCGTTCCGGCCGGATCACAGCAGTTGAAGCCATGCGGACGCTGCACATGAGCAAGACCACGTTCTACCGCAAAGTAAAAAGGATCTGCTGATCAGGGCTGATCAGGGCAGATCCCTTTTGCTGTTTTTCGCATTCATCGCCGCCACAAAGGTTTTCAGCAGTTGTTCAGCAGATGACAGCCACCCCAGCAATTCCAAAATTGATTATTCGCACATTTAATGCTCTTGGAATATTGATTTTTCGTCAGAGACAGAGTAGAATTTTACAATAGCTGCCATATGCGTGCGCACCTGGGTCCGGAAACGGAGCGTCTGACCGCCGTATGGGGATAAGCACAGCACAAGACTCTGGCACGGAGGAATTACAGATATGTACCGGCGTTTTTTCAAAAGGCTCTTGGATATTGTTCTGTCTCTCATAGGACTGATCGTTTTGGCGATCCCGCTGCTGATATTCGCACTCATTGTGAAACTGGACTCTCCCGGTCCGGTCCTGTTCTGGCAGAAGCGTGTCGGCATTCATAAGGAGACCTTTATGATGCCCAAGTTCCGGACGATGTACACCAGCGCGCCGGCCAATATGCCCACCCATCTGCTGTCTGATCCTCAGCGGTGGATCACCCGCTCCGGCGTCTGGTTCCGGAAGCTGTCCATCGACGAGCTGCCGCAGATCTTCTGCATTCTGACAGGGAAGATGAGCATCATCGGCCCCCGGCCCGCGCTGTGGAACCAGGATGATCTGATCGCGGAACGGGACAAGTACGGCGCCAACGATGTGCGCCCCGGTCTGACCGGCTGGGCGCAGATCAACGGACGGGATGAACTGGAGATCCCGGTGAAAGCCCGTCTGGACGGCGAATATGTCCGGAATATCAGCTTCCTTTTCGACTGCAAATGCTTTTTCGGAACCATTTTCAAGGTGTTGCGGCACGACGGCGTTGTTGAAGGCGGTACCGGCGTGCTTCAGGAAGAGAAGGAGCCCGAGTTGAAATGAGCAAAATCCTGATCATTACCAATCACTCCTACATGCTCTACCGTTTCCGGCTGGAGCTGATCCAGGAGCTGCTGAAGAGCCACGAAGTAGTGCTGAGCATGCCCTTTGTGGGGCATGAGGATGACTTTCAGGCTCTGGGCATCCGCTGCATACAGACAGACGTAGACCGCCGCGGCATCAATCCCGCGACAGATCTGAAGCTGTTTCGGACCTATCAGAAGCTGCTGAAAACGGAGCAGCCGGATCTGGTGATCACCTATTCCATCAAGCCCAATATCTATGGCGGTCTTGCATGCAGGATGGCGGGTATCGCATACTGCGCCAATGTGCAGGGGCTGGGGACCGCCTTCCAGCGGAAGGGGCTTGCCCAGTTTGTGACCTTGCTTTATAAACTGGCCCTGGGGAAGGCAAAGACGGTGTTCTTTGAGAACAGCGCAAACGCAGAGGAGTTCTGCCGCCGGGGGATCATTCCCGCTGAGCAGGAGACAGTTCTGCCCGGCGCCGGCATCAATCTGGAGCGGTATCCGTATATTCCGTATCCCAAAAATGAAGCTGTTCATTTTTTGTATCTTGGCCGCATCATGCGGGAAAAGGGAATGGATGAGCTGTTTGCCGCTATGCGCAGGCTGCATGAGCAGTATGGAGATGGCGTGGTCCTCGATATTGTTGGGTTCTATGACGATGATCATAAAGCGCAGGTGGAGCAGCTGGTAGGGGAGGGGATCGCCGTCTATCACGGTTTCCAGAGCGACCCGGTTCCTTATTACGCCGCAGCAGACTGCGTGGTGCTGCCCAGCTATCATGAGGGCATGAGCAACGTACTGCTGGAGGCCGCCGCCACTGGCAGGCCGGTCATTACCAGCGATATCCCCGGCTGCCGGGAGGCTGTGGAAGATGGGAGAACCGGATTCCTTTGTAAAGTAAAAGACCCTGTCAGCCTTTGTAAACAGATGTCCCGTATGGCTTCGGCCTCTTACGAGGAGCGTCAGGCTATGGGTCGGGCTGGCCATGAGAAGATGGTGCAGGAGTTTGATAAGCAGCGGGTGGTTACAGCTACCGTTGCGGCAGCCTTTGGACCGGTAAAAACAGCAACGAAGTGAGGAGCATCCATGAAAGGACTCATTCTATTATATTGGGGTACTGTCTTCCTGATGTACCTGTCTCAGACCTATTACCCGGTTAAAACTCAGCTCGACGGCCGGCAGACCGGAAAGTGTCATTTTATGCTGCGCCAGTCGGATGTGTTCATGATTGCCACGATCCTTTGGCTTACGTGCTTCTCTTTTCTTAGAACTGCGTACAATGACACCACAAGTTGGATAATGCATTGCCTGCGCCAATGACTTCAGGTGTTTTCGATGATGCTCTTGCGCAGGGACAAATCACAGAAAAAGAAGCCGCGCTTTGGCGGTTTGTCCTTTCTGCTTATGGCGACGCCGAGTTTTCCACAAAGCAGCTGGAGCGGGATTTCGGCAATGCCGCCTATGCCACGATCCGCGGTTTTGTCCTGAAATTTGAAAACCTCGGCCTTCTGCAAGCTAAAAAATACGGAAATCGCACGAAGTACAGTGCGGTCGGCTGATTTACTATGACGGTGATGACGATGATCCCCCCGGCGGGGAAAGCATCGCCGTCACCGTCATAAATACTATATTTTCGGCCGTAATACCGCTGATTATTGTACATATTTTTCAAATGTTGTTCTTACACGATTGCAGCATCTGCTGCCAGGTCCTCTGTCAGATCGGCGATGGTATCGCCGCAGACCTGGATGCTGGCTGCGGACCAGGGCGAACCGGAGGCTGCGGTGGGGTAGACGCCGGTGGTATGGTCGATAAAATAGGTGTCGAAACCGGCGGCCTTGATCTGATCCTCCGTCAGGTTCCGGGTCAGCTGGTGGACGATGGTGCCGACCATCTCCAGGTGCCCCAGTTCCTCTGTACCTATCGCGGAGTCATTCTGTACCAAACTCTCCGGAAAGCCTGCGGCACCGTTTCAATGGCCGGGTTTCATCAAAAGCTATGCATATTTATTTGCAGGCTCTGATTGAATGAAGACGGCTGCCAGGAAAACTGCCGCGGCACATTGAAGAATCCTGCAATTATCTTACAGGCCTTGATTGATGGAGGACAACCATGTTTGAAAACAAAGTAGCTGTGGTGACCGGAGGCGCGAAGGGGATCGGAAAGTGCATTTGCCGGGAGTTTGAAAAGGCGGGCGCCAGGGTCTGCACCATCGACCTGGAAGACAATCCGTACTTTGTGGGAGACATCTCCGACGAAGCCGCCTTGTGCCGCTTTGCGGAGAAGGTCATTGCGGAGTATGGCCATGTGGACTTCCTCGTAAACAACGCCAAGCCCCTGTTCAAGGGCATCGACAGCTGCACTTGGGAGGAGTTCAACTATGCCCTACGGGTGGGCGTCTCGGCGCCCTTCCGGCTGACACAGCTGTTCCTGCCGTACTTCGCGGAGGGAGCCAGCGTCGTGAACATCTCCTCCAGCCGGGACCGTATGAGTCAGCCCTTCAGCGAGAGCTACACCGCTGCCAAGGGCGGGATCGCCGCCCTGACCCACGCCATGGCGGTGAGCCTTGCCGGAAAGGTGCGGGTCAATTCCATCTCTCCCGGCTGGATCGACACGGATTTTACCGTCTATCATGGTCCTGACGCCGTCCAGCACCCAGTGGGCCGGGTGGGGAACCCGATGGACATCGCCAATATGGTGCTGTTCCTGTGTTCGGACAAGGCGGGTTTCATCACCGGCGAAAATATCTGCATCGACGGCGGGATGACGCGCCAGATGATCTACCACAACGACTGCGGCTGGCAGTATCAGCCGGAGGATGAGGGACGTTGATCTGTATGAGAGCAAAACATCTCCGCTGTCTGCTGACGGCGCTTCTGGTTTTGATCCTGGCCGGATGCGGCGGGACCAACGGGGCAGGGAAGTCCGCTTCCTATCAACAGATCTCCGCTGAAGAAGCGAAGACCATGATGGAGGAACAGGCGGATGCTGTGGTGCTGGACGTCCGGGAGCAGGACGAGTACGACGGCGGACACATCCCCGGCGCGGTGCTGCTGCCGGTGGGCACCATCAATGAGGATACCGCCGCGGCCGTCATTCCGGAGAAGGACACCGCGGTGCTGGTGTACTGCCGCAGCGGAAATCGCAGCAAAACGGCCTCCCAGGCTCTGGCTGACCTGGGCTATACTCAAATCTATGAGTTCGGCGGCATCAGGGACTGGCCTTATGAGGTGGAGCGGTAATCGGAAAATGTAAAATATTGGCGCTATTTGATTATCCAGAAATTGACAAAATTCGATCTTCGGAGTATAATAGAGTCAAAGTCAGATAAAGTTGGGTCAGGCTGTCTAAAGCGGCCCCGGAGTCTGAAACAGCCCTGCGGGTCCGCAGGGCTGTTTTGTCTAAAAGGAGAAAGACTATGATGCAAATTCTTAAGAAACAGGAGGGAGTCCATGGAACGATATCTGGCACATATCGCGGAAAACGGCCGGGAGCAGACGGTAAAAGAGCATTTGGACGGAACGGCGAAACTGTGCGGCGGATTCGCCGAAGCCTTCGGCGCGGGCCGCCTGGGCTGGATGGTGGGGGAGGCCCATGACATCGGAAAATACTCAGCCCCATTTCAAAGGCGCATCCGTGAAAAAGATGTGACAACAGACCATTCCACCGCAGGCGCGCAGCAGGCCGCAGGCATTTGGGGTCCTCCAGCGGCCTATTGCATTGCCGGACACCACGGCGGGCTTCCCGACGGCGGCTGCCGTACGGATGTCCCGGGCCAGCCGACGCTGTCCGGCAGGCTGAAAAAGCAGGTGGCGCCTTACAATGCGTTTTCTACTGAGGTCACGCTGTCCCGGGTCCCGGTTCAGATCCCGCACGTCATGGGGCGGGGCGGCTTTACGGTCTCCTTCTGGACGCGGATGCTGTTTTCCTGTCTGGTGGACGCGGATTATCTGGACACGGAGGCGTTCATGCAGGGCAGCCCGCCGCCGCGGGGCCGTAGGCTGGAGGCCGATGTTCTTCTGGAGCGGCTGAAGACCTATGTCGCCCCGTGGTGGGACGCCAAAACGGAGCTGAACCAGGTGCGCTGCCAGATCCTGCGGGCGTGCCTGGACGCGGGCACACAGCCGCCCGGACTGTTTACCCTCACCGTGCCCACCGGCGGCGGAAAGACGGTGTCGTCTCTGGCCTTTGCGCTGCGTCACGCCAGAGAACACGGGAAAAAACGCATTGTATATGTGATCCCCTTTACCAGCATCATCGAGCAGACCGCGGACAAATTCCGGGAGATCCTCGGAGATGAGATGGTGCTGGAGCATCACTCCAATGTGGACTATGACGACACCGAGGAGGCGGACGCGGAGACACGCCGCAAGAAGCTGGCTACGGAGAACTGGGATATGCCGGTCATCGTGACCACGGCGGTACAGTTCTTCGAGTCGCTGTTCTCCAACAAGCCGTCCCGCTGCCGCAAGCTCCATAATCTGGCGGACAGCGTCATCATTTTCGACGAGGCGCAGACCATCCCGCTGCCGTATCTGAAGCCGTGCGTGCGGGCCATCGCCGAACTGACTGTCAATTACGGCGCGTCCTGCGTGCTCTGCACGGCGACGCAGCCGGCGCTGGGGCCGCTGTTCCGGGGGGTTTCGCCCCAGCTGACCCTCCGCGAGATCGCACCGGAAATTGACCCGGCGGTGTTCCGGAGAGTGACCTATCACCATATTGGAAAACTCAGCGACGAAGACCTGGCCGCGCGGCTGAACGGCCATACACAGGCGCTTTGCATCGTCGGCACCCGCAAGCAGGCCCAGGCGGTCTATGACCTTCTGGAGCGGGAGGGGAGCTTCCACCTCTCCACACTGATGACGCCCAATCACCGCCGGTCTGTCCTGGCGGAGATCCGCAGGCGGCTGAAAGCGGGACAGCCCTGCCGGGTGGTCTCGACTAGCCTGATCGAAGCCGGAGTCGACGTGGACTTTCCGGTGGTCTACCGGTCGGAAGCGGGTTTGGATTCGGAGATCCAGGCCGCGGGCCGCTGCAACCGGGAGGGAAGGCGTCCTGCCGGGGAGAGCATGGTGTATCTCTTCCAGCCGGACGGAACATACACCGCGCAACTGCCCCACGCGCTGAAACGCCCATTGGAGACGGCGCGGCAGGTCACACGGGACTGTGCCGCGCTGGACGATCCTGAGATCATCGAGCGGTATTTTTCTACGCTGTACCAATATGAGGGCGAGGCGTTAGACCAGAAGAACATCGTTCCGCGACTGGAAGCGGGCGCACAGGACAATAGCTATCCGTTCCGTACCGTGGCGGAGAAGTTCCAGTTGATCGAGAATGACACCCGCACGGTGCTGATCCCCCGCAGCGATGACGCCCGTGCACTGGCTGACCGTCTCCGTGAAGGAGAGCGCAGCCGCGCTCTGCTGCGGCAGGCCGCGCAGGAGTCGGTGAACATTTACCCGCAGCATTTTGATACCCTGAACGCACTGGGCGCGCTGGAGATCCTTGACGAGAATGTCACCATTTTGAGAGACTGCACACGCTACAATGAGCAGACCGGCCTTGCGCTGCTGTCCGACAGCGGCGTGGGGATATTCCTGTGACGAAAAGGCCGCAGGGCAGATGCCGTAACATCTGCCCTGCAACCTGGATGCACTATCCGTTATTTCCTGATTTCAACCCACGCTTCTTTTGATTGAAGCGACGCTGACAGTATGCCCTAAATGCAGTTATGATAATACGATAGTAGAAAAAATGCGCTCTATCTGTTATATCCTGAAATTGACGCTGATATCCGGGTTATAATCGGTTAGGCTATGTCCAAACCAAGGAAAGGAGGTCCTGTCTGATGGTGGAGGTGCGCGGGACAGGCAGCCGGAGTATCCGGCTGCCGCCCTTTCAAATATTTTTAAGTGAGGTGATTTTCGTATGAGCCAGGGGATCCAAGTGGAGGTATGGGGCGACTATGCGCTGTTCAGTCGTCCGGAACTGAAAGTGGAGCGCGTCAGCTACGACGTCATGACGCCCTCCGCCGCCCGGGGCCTAATCGAAGCCATCTACTGGCATCCGGGGCTGCGGTGGCACATTGACCGCATCCATGTTCTGAATCCCATCGCCTTTACAAACATCCGCCGGAACGAGGTCAAGGACAAGATCGTGTCCTCCAATGTGCGCTCGGTGATGATGGGCGCGGACAAGCCCCTTGCCATCTATACCAGCGAGAGCATTCAGCAGAGGGCGTCCATGGTGCTGACGGATGTGCGCTACGTCATCGACGCCCATTTCACCATGACCGACAAGGCGAATCCCACGGACAATCCAGGAAAATTCATCGACATTGCCCGCCGCCGTCTGGAACGGGGACAGTGCTACCACCAGCCCTGCTTCGGCTGCCGGGAATTTCCCGCTAATTTCCGTCCCTGGGAGGGCGGACCTGTTCCCACCATCGGCGAGACCCGTTCTCTGGGCCTGATGCTGTATGACATGGACTATTCCGACTCCCGCAGTATCCAGCCCACGTTTTTCCGGGCAGAGCTGGTGAACGGCGTGCTGGAGGTGGTCGGAAAGGAGGTGCTGCGATGATCCTGCAGGCGCTGTACCAATACTATGACGCGCTGGCCGCCCGGGGCGAGATCTCTCCGCCCGGATGGTGCGATGCCAAGGTGTCCTTCGCCCTGGATATCGACGAGAGCGGCACCCTGCGCGGCGTCATTCCGCTGAAAAGAGTCCCGGACGGAGGCAAGAAGGAGATCCCGCAGACGATGCGGGTGCCTGAGCAGGTGAAAAAGACCTCCGGCGTGGCGGCGAATTTCCTGTGCGAGAACAGCTCTTACTTTCTGGGCGTGGACGGCAAGGGCAATCCGACCCGTTCCCGCCAGTGCTTTGAAGCGGCCAAAACCCTTCACGGAGCCATTCTGTCCGGCGTGGACAGCCCCGCCGCCCGGGGCGTGCTGGGATTCTTTGACCGATGGCAGCCGGAAAACGCCGAGGCGCATCCGGCACTGGCGGACTACCTGGAGGAGATCAAAAAGGGCGCGAATCTGGTCTTTTCAGTCAACGGGCAGTACGCCCAGCAGGACCCGGCCATCCGAGAGGCCTGGCAGAACCACTGTGCCGCCAGATCGGACGACGCCGTCGTGGGCCGCTGTCTGGTGACAGGGCAGACCGCTCCCATCGCCCGGCTTCACCCAGCCATCAAGGGCGTCCAGGGGGCGCAGTCCAGCGGCGCGTCACTGGTGGCGTTCAACGCCACGGCGTTTGAGTCCTACGGCCATGAGCTGGCGGACAAAACCGGCCAGGGCCTGAACGCCCCGGTCTCCGAATCCGCTGCCTTTGCCTACGGCACGGTGCTGAACCGTCTGCTGGCGGACCGGGAGCATGTCCAGTATATCGGAGACACCGCTGTCCTCTGCTGGGCGGAGGATGCGGAACCCCTCTGCCAGGACCTGTTCTGCGGCGCCATGTTCGGCAGCGCGTATGAACGCATCACGCAGAAAGACCTTTGGGGCACGGTGAAAGCCCTTGCGGACGGCGCTCCCGTGGATCTTGACGGCATCCCGCTCCATCCGGAGAACCACTTCTATGTGCTGGGCCTCGCTCCCAGCGCGGCCCGTCTGAGCGTGCGGTTCTTTTTGCAGGACACCTTCGGCAATATGCTGAAGCATCTGCTGGAGCATTACCAGCGGCTGGAGATCGCGAAGCCCTCTTACGTTGAAAACGGCGCGCTGCCGCTGTGGAGGCTGCTCGGCGAGACTGTAAACCCCAACAGCCGCGAGAAAAAAGCCTCGCCGCCCATGGCAGGGGCGGTGGCCCGGTCTGTCCTGACAGGCGGGATGTATCCGGTCTCCCTGTTTGAACAGACGATGATGCGGATCCGGGCGGAGCAGACCGTTTCCTATGGCCGCGCCGCCATCATCAAGGCGTTTCTGACGAAGAATGACCAATTCCATGTTCCAAAGGAGGTTTTGACCGTGGAACTCAATGAACAGAGCGCATATCTGCCCTATGTGCTGGGACGGCTGTTTGCCGTGCTGGAGCGGGTGCAGCTGGATGCGAACCCCAACATCAAAGCGACCATCAAGGACAAGTACTTCAACAGCGCCTCGTCCTCTCCCGCCACTGTTTTCCCGCTGCTGACCAAGCTGTCCCAGAGCCATCTTCGCAAGCTGAACACCGGACTGCGGATCTCCTATGAAAAGCGGATCACAGAGCTGGAGGGCCGCATTTGCCAGACGCTGCCCGCCCATATGTCCCTGCCCGAGCAGGGCGCGTTCCATCTGGGATATTACCATCAGGTACAAAAACTGTATGAAAAGAAAGTGAAGGAGGACGCTGATCATGTCTGAGCCGATCAAGAACCGCTATGAATTCGTCATTCTCTTCGATGTGGAGAACGGAAATCCCAACGGAGACCCCGACGCCGGCAATATGCCTCGCCTCGATCCTGAGAGCGGGTACGGCCTGGTGACCGACGTCTGTCTGAAGCGCAAGATCCGCAATTTCGTGGAGACCGTCAAGGAGGATGCGCCGGGCTACCGCATCTACATCAAGGACGGCGTGCCCCTGAACCGCTCGGACGCGGAGGCCCTGGCCCACTGGGATGTCGACGAGAAGACCATCAAGGAGGCCAAGAAGAAGGACGAGCATCTGGATGAGAAGATCCGGGACTTCATGTGCCAGCAGTTCTTCGACATCCGGACCTTCGGCGCCGTCATGACCACCTTCGTCAAGAACAATCTCAACTGCGGCCAGGTGCGGGGACCGGTGCAGCTGGGCTTCGCCCGGTCCATCGACCCGATCATCCCCCAGGAGATCACCATCACCCGCGTCGCCATCACCACGGAGGCGGACGCGGAAAGGAAGGACACCGAAATGGGCCGCAAGTATATCGTTCCCTATGCTCTCTACCGCTGCGAGGGCTATGTCTCCGCGAATCTGGCCCGCAAGACCACCGGTTTTTCCCAGGAGGACCTGGAACTGCTGTGGCAGGCCATCCTGAATATGTTCGAGTACGACCGGTCCGCCGCCCGGGGCAAAATGGCGGTGCGGGAGCTGATCGTCTTCAAACACGACAGCGAGCTTGGCAATGCGCCGGCCCACAAGCTGTTCGATCTGGTGAAGGTCCAGAAAAAGGAGGGCGTGGATACGCCGCACGGTTACAGCGACTACACCGTTGCGGTGGACGAGTCCCGCCTGCCGGACGGCGTCTCCTGCACGCGGATGGGATGATCTACGCGGAGGAGGACTTCCTCCAGCTGTCCGGCTTGCAGCACTTTAAATTCTGCCGCCGGCAGTGGGCACTGATCCACATTGAAGACCAGTGGCATGAGAACTATTTCACGGTGGACGGTTCCCTGCTGCACGAGACCGCCCACAACGCAGAAGCGCGGGAGAGCAGGGGAGACCTGCTGATCCTCCGGGGACTGCCGGTGTTCTCCCGGACGCTGGGCGTCTCCGGCCAGTGCGATGTGGTGGAATTTCACAGAGACCCGGAGGGTGTCCCATTGCAGGGCCGGGAGGGGCTTTGGCGGCCCTTCCCGGTGGAGTACAAGCGCGGCAAGCCCAAGGCACACTCAGCCGACGAGCTTCAGCTCTGTGCCCAGGCCATGTGTCTGGAGGAGATGCTGTGCTGTGACATTCCCAGGGGTGCCCTGTTTTACGGGGAGCCCCGCCGCCGGACCGCGGTGGACTTCACGCCGGAGCTGCGTCAGGAGGTGCGGGACTGTCTGGAGGAGATGCACCGGCTCTATGACCGGGGGTATACGCCGAAGGTCAGGCAGGGGAGCATGTGCCGCGCCTGCTCTTTGAAAGATCTGTGCCTGCCGTCTCTGACCCGCAGACGGTCCGTGGCGGAATACCTCAGCGCCGGAAAGGAGGATACCCCGTGAAGCCTCTTTTGAACACCCTGTTTGTCACCTCTGAGGACCTCTATCTGACGTTGGACGGTGAAAATGTCGTCGCCAACCGTGGTAAGGAAATGGTGGCCCGGTATCCGCTCCATACGCTGCAAAATATCGTCTCTTTTTCCTACGCCGGGGCGTCTCCCGCCCTGATGGGCGCCTGCGCCAAGCGGGACGTGGGGCTGGCGTTCTGTTCGCCCCGCGGGCGGTTTCTGGCCAGAGTCGGCGGTGAGAGCCGCGGAAACGTCCTGCTGCGCCGGACACAGTACCGGGCGGCGGACGACCCGGCCCAGAGCTGCCGCATCGCCCGGAGTATGATCTTCGGCAAGCTCCATAATGCCCGCTGGAGCATTGAGCGGACCAAGCGGGACCATGGCCTTCGGGTGGACTGCGGCAGGCTGGACGCCGCCTCCCGACGCATACAGGGCCTGCTGGAGCCGGTATTGGAGGAGACGGATCTTGACAGCCTCCGGGGGCTGGAGGGGATCGGCGCCGCCGCCTACTTTGAGGTGCTGGATGAAATGATCCTCAGCGGCAAGGAGGACTTTTTCTTCCATGAGCGAAGCCGCCGTCCGCCGCTGGATCGGGTAAACGCGCTGTTGTCCTTCGCGTACAGTCTGCTTGCCCATGACTGCGCCTCCGCACTGGAGGCGGTAGGACTGGATTCCTATGTCGGCTTCCTGCATCGGGACAGGCCGGGGCGGACCTCTCTGGCGCTGAACCTGATGGAGGAGCTGCGGCCCTGTCTGGCGGACCGGTTCGTCCTGACGCTGATCAACAACCGAGTGGTGAAGGCATCGGATTTTCTCTCTGCCGAGAATGGTGCGGTTCTGCTGACAGATGACGGACGGAAAGCCTTCCTGCAGCGTTGGCAGGAGCGAAAGCGGGAGCAGTTGACCCACCCCTATCTGGAGGAGAAGCTGCCCTGGGGAATGGTCCCCTATGCGCAGGCCCTGCTGCTGGCCCGGTATCTGCGGGGTGATCTGGACGGCTATCCGCCGTTCTTATGGAAGTAGGTGGTTTTCTTGCTGGTGTTGATCACATATGACGTGAACACGGAGGACGCCGCCGGGCGGAAACGGCTGCGGCAGATCGCCAAACAGTGTGTGAACTATGGCCAGCGGGTCCAGAATTCGGTGTTTGAGTGTCTTCTGGATCCCGGCCAATGCCGGAGCCTGCAGGCAAAGCTGCTGAAGATCATGGATCAGGAGCGGGACAGTCTGCGGTTTTATTATCTGGGCAGTAAGTATGAGAATAAGATCGAGCACTTTGGAGCGAAGATGACGTATTTGCCGGAGGAGCCTCTTATGATTTGAGTCTGTGCGAACCGGAATCGAACGGAAGAAGCGGACAGGTTCGCACCGGAAAAGGCTTTGAAATTTGAGAAGTTTTTTGGAAAAATACGTGTGTTTTGACAGAAGCGAATGAGAATCAGCATTTGCTTTGTCAGATGTGTCAAAAGCAGCGAAAATTTTTAGCTGTTTTTGCTGTCGCCCTCCGCGAGGAGGGCGTGGGTTGAAATCGTTGTTGTTGTAGTCCAGCCGGATCTGATAGTTCCGTCGCCCTCCGCGAGGAGGGCGTGGGTTGAAATTTCCTCCTCCAGCGGAGGCAGCTCGATATATTCCGCGTCGCCCTCCGCGAGGAGGGCGTGGGTTGAAATTGGGCCTGGGTGGACTACGACGTCAACCGCAGCGTCGCCCTCCGCGAGGAGGGCGTGGGTTGAAATCGGCCCTGGATCTCTACGCAGTCCAGGACAGCGGTCGCCCTCCGCGAGGAGGGCGTGGGTTGAAATGCAAAAAAATATTGATAAAAACAACTTGTAGTTGGTCGCCCTCCGCGAGGAGGGCGTGGGTTGAAATTACCAGCTCTCCGACGTGGACGAGCTGGCGGCAAACAGTCGCCCTCCGCGAGGAGGGCGTGGGTTGAAATAGGAGGCGGCGGCCTTGGTCTCCGCCCTGCATCGTCGCCCTCCGCGAGGAGGGCGTGGGTTGAAATATCTGGTAATGCCTCCAAATGCTCCTTCATCTCAGTCGCCCTCCGCGAGGAGGGCGTGGGTTGAAATCATGGCGGCCGGATGGCTGCTGATCAAGGGAGGGGTCGCCCTCCGCGAGGAGGGCGTGGGTTGAAATTTCTTCGTTCTGGCGGAGAAGGAGGGATTCGAACCCGTCGCCCTCCGCGAGGAGGGCGTGGGTTGAAATTCACGCACTTTTCCTCCTCTTTTTCTGGTGATAGCCGTCGCCCTCCGCGAGGAGGGCGTGGGTTGAAATTCCGCCTGGTACCACGTGGATCCGGACTACGCCGTCGCCCTCCGCGAGGAGGGCGTGGGTTGAAATTGACTACACCGGAGGCGCAGCAGCCCACCTACATCGTCGCCCTCCGCGAGGAGGGCGTGGGTTGAAATAGTACACGGTTGCGCCTCGTCCTGGAGGGTGTAGTCGCCCTCCGCGAGGAGGGCGTGGGTTGAAATAGCCCGGCCTGGCATTTGTTGATCGATCAGGCGGCCGTCGCCCTCCGCGAGGAGGGCGTGGGTTGAAATATCCCGGCTGCCGTCCGGTACTCCTTCAGCGGGCGTCGCCCTCCGCGAGGAGGGCGTGGGTTGAAATGACAACCAGCAGTGCTGCTGCGAGACCCAGCGGGGTCGCCCTCCGCGAGGAGGGCGTGGGTTGAAATCTTGACTGGCTTATCTTCCGTTGCTTTATCGTCCCGTCGCCCTCCGCGAGGAGGGCGTGGGTTGAAATGCTGTCCAAATGCGGAGCCTCCAGCATGACCATCGTCGCCCTCCGCGAGGAGGGCGTGGGTTGAAATATCCACGGTGTGCGTGATGCTGTTCCGCAGATTTCCATCGCCCTCCGCGAGGAGGGCGTGGGTTGAAATATCCACTTTACATTGTAGGTCCGGGGAGTTTCCGGTCGCCCTCCGCGAGGAGGGCGTGGATTAAAATATCCGCACCTATTTCCAGAGAAAGTTGACAAGCTCAGACGCCCTCCGCGCATGGCGTCCAAACGACTCGTTGACCAATGGTTCCGAAGGATCTATAATAGCAACATCGGTACACGGCCTTTGGACTCCATTCTCAATGGGCCGTCATGCCCTGAATCCGACCGGCGGCTGTCCGTCACTGTCCCCGGACAGCATCCCGACGGCCGCAATTCATCTACAGGAGGAACAACCATGCTGGAAACTGGCATCAAAGCACCGGATTTTACCCTGCCGGACAAGGACGGAAACTCCGTCAGCCTGTCTGACTTCACCGGAAGAAAAGTGGTACTCTATTTCTATCCCAAGGACAACACCCCCGGCTGCACCCGGCAGGCCTGTGCCTTTGCGTCGGCCTATGAGGGCTTCAAGGCGAAGAACGTGGCAGTCATCGGCGTCAGCAAGGACTCCGTGGCCTCCCACCAGAAGTTCACGGCCAAGTATAGCCTGCCCTTTATCCTGCTGTCCGACCCGGAGCTGCAGGCCATCCAGGCATATGACGTCTGGCAGGAGAAAAAGCTCTATGGAAAGGTCAGCATGGGCGTCGTGCGCTCCACCTATATCATCGATGAGAATGGCATCATCGAAAAGGCCATGCCCAAGGTAAAGCCGGACACCAATGCGGCGGAGATCCTGGAATACCTGAATGGAGCAGAGGAGTAACAGTCCATGCAGCTGGGTCTGACCTGGCCGCTTCAGCGGCTGCTTCATCAGGCGGTTCCCTACGGGGAGCCGGTCTCCAGGCTGATCTGCTGGGACCTGCACTGCATCACCCTCCACGGCCGCAGCAGTCTGCTGCTGGTCCACTGTGCCAGCCGGTATACCTGTGTGCGGTTCGACATGACCGCCGCTGATTGGGCGGATCTGCCCCACACGGCCATGGAGGAGATCCGTCTCGGACTGCTGGACGCGGGACTGGATGCCCTAAAGGTAGACCGCTGGCTGTCCTTCGCCGGCGGGCCGGAGCTGACCCGCAC
The DNA here is from genome assembly GCA_022778785.1 of Dysosmobacter sp. Lineage (GTDB taxonomy): Bacteria > Bacillota > Clostridia > Oscillospirales > Oscillospiraceae > Oscillibacter. The sequence goes on from JALFSO010000027.1 coordinate 17,337, forward strand.
CCATGGCCGCAGGGAAGTGGCCTTTTTGAACCGGGCCTGGGAGGACGTCCTGGCCGCTGATGTGCTGACGGATTCGTCCTGCCAGCGCCAGCCCGCCCTGAACAGCGCCGTCAACAGTTTGCTCTGCCGCTGCGCCGGATTTGAGGGAACGGACAGCGCCTTCGCCTTTCTGCGGCGCTGCTTTGACGGGCTGTCATGAAACACCACACAACAGGAGGGGACATGATGAAGATCCGTCTGGAACAGGAAGCGGATTTCCGGGAGGTGGAGAACCTGACCCGGGAGGCGTTCTGGAACGTCTACCGCCCCGGCTGCATGGAGCATCTGGTGCTGCATGTCCTTCGCCGGGACCCGTGCTTTGTCCGGGAATTGGACTATCTGGCGGAGAAGGACGGGAGGATCGTCGCCCATATTGCCTACGCCAGAGGGCGTCTGGAGACGGAGGACGGCAGGACGGCGGATTCCCTGCTGTTCGGCCCGGTCAGTGTGCTGCCGGAATGTCAGGGCAGGGGATACGGCAGTAAACTCATCGAATTCACCTTGGAGAAAGCAAGGGAGATGGGCTTTCCCACTGTGGTCATCACCGGCGCCCCGGAGTATTACAGCCGCTTTGGCTTCGTGCCTGCCGCCAGCCGCGGCATCTATCTCAACGGCCTGGACAAATCCATGGATGCGCCTTTCTTCATGGTCAAGGTCCTGGACGAGGCCGCAGCAAAGGAGATACGGGGCGTCCACCATGATCCGGACTGCTACGAGGTGGACGAACAGACTCTGGAGAAATTCGACCGGGGATTCCCGCCCAAGGTGAAAGAGAAACGCCCGGGCCAGTTAGTCTGAAACTACTGGCGAACGCGAAATGTAAACAGAAGAAGGGGAGACTGCCATGCTGGCCTATACCTATCTGGAACAGGGAACATTCGCCCTGCTGGACAAGCCGAAGCCCGTTTTGCAGAGTGACCGGGATGCCATCGTGCGGGTGACGCTGGCCAGCATCTGCACCAGCGACCTGCACATCAAGCACGGCTGCGTACCCAGGGCGGTGCCCGGCATCACCGTGGGCCATGAGATGGTGGGCGTGGTGGTGGAGACGGGCGCCGCCGTCACCACGGTCAAGCCCGGCGACAGGGTGACGGTGAACGTGGAGACCTTCTGCGGCGAGTGCTTCTTCTGCCGCCACGGATGGGTGAACAACTGCACCGATCCCAACGGCGGCTGGGCGCTGGGCTGCCGCATCGACGGCGGACAGGCTGAATATGTCCGGGTTCCCTACGCGGATCGGGGGTTGAATAAAATTCCGGATGGCGTCACGGACCGGCAGGCCCTGTTTGTGGGCGACGTGCTGGCCACTGGCTTCTGGGCGGCCCGCATCTCGGAGATCAAGCCGGAGGACACGGTGATGATCATCGGAGCAGGGCCGACAGGGATTTGTACTTTACTGTGCGTGCTGCTTAAGGGACCAAAGCGGATCATCGTCTGCGAAAAAGACCCGCAGAGGCGGCGGTTCGTGGAGGAGCACTATCCCCAGGTGCTGACAGTGGCTCCGGAGGGCGCCTTGGAGTTCATCCGGCGGAACAGTGATCACGGCGGGGCGGATGTGGTGCTGGAAGTGGCCGGTACGGAGGTCACCTTCCGCATGGCCTGGCGGTGCGCCCGGCCCAACGCCGTCGTCACCATCGTGGCGCTGTACGACAGTCCCCAGACCCTGCCCCTGCCGGACATGTATGGCAAGAATCTGACCTTCAAAACCGGCGGCGTGGACGGCTGCGACTGCGCCGGGATCCTGGATCTGATCGCGGCTGGGAAGATCGACACCACGCCGCTGATCACCCACACCTTCCCGCTGAGGGACATCGAAGCGGCCTATGATCTGTTTGAGAACCGGCGGGACGGTGTCATCAAGGTCGCCGTGGAAGGGGGGAGCACCACATGATCCGGCCCATCATGAAAGACCCGGTGTTCCTGGCCAAGAAGTCCGCTCCGGCCACGGAGGCGGATATGGAGACGGCGCAGGATCTACTGGACACCCTAACGGCCCACAGGGATGGCTGCGTGGGAATGGCGGCCAATATGATTGGCGTCGCCCGGTGCGTCATCGCCTTTGACAACGAAGGGGAGTACATGGTGATGTTCAATCCGGAGATCGTCAAATGCGCGGGGCCCTATGAGTCGGAGGAGGGGTGCCTGTCCCTGACCGGTACCCGGAAGACGAAACGATACCGCTCCATCAAGGTGCGGTATCAGAATGACCGCTTCCAGATTCGGCTCAAAACCTTCACCGGCTGGACGGCCCAGATCATCCAGCATGAGATCGACCACTGCCGCGGCATCCTGATCTGAACGGGAGGCCGCGTTTCCCTTTGCAATTTTCCAAGGGTGTGGTATACTGCTGTCAAGACAGTGCGGCAGCTGTGCCGCTTTGATTCTCAACTTACTGGGAGGAGGCTCTCCATGCAGGCAGAAGAACGCCGACAGACCATCTGTGAACAACTGCAAACAGCGGACCACCCGGTCAGCGCTGCGGCGCTGGCGGCCCGGTTCTCCGTCAGCCGTCAGGTCATCGTGGGCGACATCGCCCTGCTGCGGGCGGCAGGCGCCAATATCTCCGCCACGCCCCGGGGCTATGTCATCCAGAAGTCCCCGGCGGGACTGATCCGCCGGATCGCCTGCCGTCACAGCGCCGCGGGCATGAAGGAGGAACTGAACGCCGTGGTGGATCAGGGCTGCACGGTGCTGGACGTCATTGTGGACCATCCCATCTACGGCCAGCTTACCGGACCGCTCCAGCTCTCCAGCCGGTACGACGTGGAGCAGTTTATGCTCCGCTGCGCCCAGGCCGACGCCCAGCCCCTGTCCGCTCTGACGGAGGGTATCCATCTCCATACGCTGTCCTGTCCCGGTGAGGACGCCTTCCAACGGGTCCAGGCGGCCCTGCGGGAGATGGGAATTCTGATCGAGGGCTGAAAGTTTCTGTTGACAACTTCGCAATTTGTGGGTATAGTGTGGTAGACATGTGTCAAGACATATGTCTACCACACTTGTTATACAAGGGGAAAAGGGTGCTTCACATGGAAACTGTCAAAGCCTTTCTGAAACGTAAAAACATCGTATTTTCCGCCCGGCGATACGGCATCGACGCCCTGGGCGCCATGGCCCAGGGACTGTTCTGTACTCTGCTCATCGGTACCATCCTCAACACATTGGGCAGTCAGTTCCACATCGGATTCCTGACGGCTGAAGTGGTTACTATCAACGGGACCGCCTATACCATCGGCGGCATGGCGTCCTTTATGAGCGGCGCCGCCATGGCGGTGGCCATCGGCTACGCGCTTCAGGCGCCGCCGCTGGTGCTGTTCTCTCTGGCCACTGTGGGATACGCCTGCAACAGCCTGGGCAAGGCCGGGGGACCGCTGGCAGTGCTGTTTGTGGCCATTATCGCCGCGGAGTGCGGCAAGGCCATCAGTAAGGAGACCAAGGTGGATATCCTGGTGACGCCCATCGTCACCACCCTCATCGGCATCGGGGCCGCCTGGGTCATCGCGCCGCCCATCGGTCAGGCGGCCAGCGCCTTCGGACAGCTCATCATGCGGGCAACGGAGCTGCAGCCCTTCCTGATGGGCATTCTGGTGTCCGTGCTGGTGGGCGTCGCTCTGACGCTGCCCATCTCCTCCGCCGCCATCTGCTCCGTGCTGGGCCTGACGGGTCTGGCCGGCGGCGCCGCCGTGGCGGGCTGCTGCGCCCAGATGGTGGGCTTCGCCGTTATGAGCTTCCGGGAAAACGGCTGGGGCGGCTTGGTGAGTCAGGGCATCGGCACCTCCATGCTGCAAATGCCCAACATCGTGAAGAATCCCCGGATCTGGATCGCCCCCACGCTGGCCTCCGCCATCACCGGCCCCATCGCCACCTGCGTCTTCCAGCTGCAGATGAACGGCGCCGCCATCAACTCCGGCATGGGCACCTGCGGCCTCTGCGGACAGCTGGGCGTGTGGACCGGCTGGGTGTCGCCCAGTGAAGCGGCCATCTCCAACGGCGCCGCCGCCATCGCTCCCACGGCCTTCGACTGGCTGGGGCTCATCCTCATCTCCTTTGTCCTTCCCGCCATTCTGGCCCCGGCCATCAATCAGGTGTGCCGCAGACTGGGCTGGGTCAAGGACGGAGATCTGACGCTGGACTGAGCGCGTTTCCATATTGCGTGTCAAGCACCGTTCACACGATGTGGGCGGTGCTTTTCGCTGTCCGCAGGGGCTTGGAGAATAAAGACCCCGTTAAGAAGTGCGGCGCCGGGAATTGACATTGCGGGTGGGCATGGTATGATTAGGGATGGAAATAAACGAACTGCGCAGGCAGCTGCGCGGACGAAGAAACAGAGGAGAGCGTATGCTGAATTTTTTAAGGCGTGAGGGGATCGATCCCGGGATCATCGGGGAGGTGCAAGCCTTCCGGAACAAATACCCGACGGCGGAGGAGCTGACCGGCCGTGTTCCGGTGCCCCGGTATCTCTATTACGGCAGAGAGGTCTGGGAGGAGGCGATCACAGCCCTTCTCAGCGGAGAGAATCTGCTGCTGGTGGGGCCGAAGGCCACCGGTAAGAATGTGCTGGCGGAGAATCTGGCCGCCGCCTTCGGCCGTCCTAGCTGGGATGTGTCCTTCTACATCAACACGGACGCCGCCACCCTGCTGGGGACGGACACCTTCCACGACAACCGGGTGACGCTGCGGAAGGGCCCCATCTACCAGTGCGCGGAGTTCGGCGGCTTCGGCGTGCTGGACGAGATCAACATGGCCAAGAACGAATCCCTGGCGGTACTCCATGCCACGCTGGATTTCCGCCGCAGCATCGACATGCCTGGCTACGACCGCATCCGGCTCCATGAGGCCACCCGGTTCATCGCCACCATGAACTATGGATACGCCGGCACCCGGGACCTGAACGAGGCGCTGGCCTCCCGCTTTGTGGTCATCGACATGCCCGCCATCACGCAGGAGGGGCTGGTGAAGCTGTTGCGCCGGGAATTCCCGGACCTGCGGAGCAATTACGCGGAGCAGTTCGCGGGACTCTTTCAGGATCTCCAGAAAAAGTGCGACGGCGGCGAGCTGTCCACCAAGCCCCTGGACCTCCGGGGCCTGCTGGCCGCCGTGCGGCTGATGCACACCGGCCTGGAGGGCAACCGCGCGCTGGAGATGGGGCTTGTCAACAAATCCTTCGATGACTTTGAGCGCCAGCTGGTAAAGGACGTCATCCAGACCCGTCTGCCGGAGGAGATCGCCTACGGGGATGTGTTCGCCTGATGGACGTGCTGGACAGTGAAAAGCGGCGGGCCCGGAATCTGATCTGGAACGCCGCAGGGGAGTACGGCTTTGAGCCGGAGTTCAAGGTCTATGACGAGAAGGGCAGAGCGGACCTGTACTGGAACTGCGTCATCGGCGCGGTCCGCAGGAACTACGGAGCGGACACCATCGACAGGCTGTTCGCGTCTTTCCGGGGCAGCGAACAGGAGGACCTGTACGAACAGCTGGTATGGCTTGGCCTGGAGAACGCGGTCTATCAGCGGGAGGCGGCCCATCGTCCGGCGCTGCCCGCTCTGCGGAGAAGCTATGCCAGGCGTGTCTTGGCCCACAGCGGGCCGGTCCCCCATGAGGAGCTTCCGCTTCTTCTGGAGGAGGCCCATTTCCGCCGTGCGCTGGGGGAAGATCCCCATCTGATGCCCCGGGAGCGGGCCATGCTGGATGCCCTGGAATTCTCCGGTGATCTGGACGGTCCCGCGCTTTTTCAGGAGACACTGAATTTCCTGAGAAAGTACTGCCATTTCACTCCCAGTGAGGGACAGGAAGGCAATGGGCAGTCCCTCAAAAAGCCGCCGCTCCTGCACCGGCTCTTCCGGAAAGTCTCCGCGGGACATCCCTCCGTCCGCAGCTTCGGTCATGGCTATGGCGAACACACAATGATAGGGATGGCCAGCGGGCAGGACCCCGCGGAGTTTCAGCGGCGCCTGAGCGACCAGACACTGGCCCAATCGGAGGCGACCCTTCGGAAATACGTCCGGGACTATTTCGGACCGCCGCTGTATGAGGAAGGGCAGATGGCGGAGCTGGAGCATGAACTCTGCACCGGTGCGCACCAGTTCTGCCGCCTGTATTACGCCAGGGGCGAGGACACCTGGGACAGCAGCATCCGCGGATACGTGGGCGCACGGCGTAAAGAAGCCCTGAAACAGATGGCGCGGAACAGAGCCGCCTACGATGCCGACGCCGTCCGGAACCGGGCCAGCATCCTCCGCCTGACGGCCCGTATCCGGAACGCCATGATGGCGTATTTGCAGCCCATCGCGGTCCATTCCGTGTCCGGTTCTTTGGACGGCGGACGGGTGTGGCGTGGATTGTATCTAGAGGACGACAAGGTCTTTACCAGGATCCAGCGGTCTGATCCCGGCGGCCTTTCTGTGGACATCCTGCTGGATGGCTCCACCTCGCAGAAGGAGCGTCAAGAAGCAGTGGCCGCTCAGGGATACATGATCGCCGAGGCCCTGACCCGCTGCCGGATCCCCGTACGGGTCTCCTCCTTCTGCTCTCTCAGCGGATACACCATCATCACTCGCTACCGGGATTACCAGGAGACAGACCAGAATCAGCGGATCTTCCACTATTTCACCGCCGGCTGCAACCGGGATGGTCTGGCCATCCGGGCGCTGGGAAAGGAGCTGGAGGATTCGCCCTGTGAGCACAAACTGGTCATCCTGCTGTCCGATGCCGCCCCCAACGATGTGATCAAGATCTCCGTCAACGGCGCCTATCTGGACTATACGGAGCAAAACGCCGTTCAGAATACCGCCATGGAGGTCCGCTCCTTGCTGCACCGGGACATCCCGGTGATCTGCGTGTTCACGGGCACTGACAGGGATTTGCCTGCCGCGCAGAGCATTTACGGCCGGAATTTTACCCGTAGCCGCAATCTGGACCACTTTGCCGACACAGTGGGCACATTGATTCAGAATCAGATTCGGGATCTGTGAGGGGATGACCGGTCTGCTGACAAACAACGCAGCGCAGACTTTCTGAAGAAAGCCTGCGCTGCGTTATTACATGCTGCTGAGTGAGACGCTAGCTTGCTTAGTGCGCACCGGCGGCCTGATAGATATCCCCGTTGCCGATCCAGGTCCCGTCCGGGACGGCGGCGCCTTTCTGCACCATGGAACCAGCGGCCAGATGGACATAGTCGCCCACAGTGGCGCCGCGGTCCACAACGCTGGCACTGGACAGGATCACGCCCTTTCCAATGCGCGCAGAGGCGTTGACAACGGCTTTCGCCCCGAAGATCGTCCCGGCCCCGGCCTGGACCGTGGGGCTGACGGCGGCTGTGGGATGACACGGCACCGGCACGATAAAACCGGCCTCCTCCAGCTGCTCGATCAGTGTCCGGCGCAGATGATTGTCTCCGATGGCCGCAAAGGCAATGGGGAAGACATCCAGATAATTCCAGTAATTGCCGATGACATCCAGAACGCCCGGCAGATTCCGGTCATCATCCAGAAATGCGATCCTCTCAAAAATGCCGATGGCCTCGGCGGTCTCCCGGACCATATGTCCCTGACTGCCAGCGCCCAGGATCAGCAGGTTCATCCGCTGGAGCTGTATTCTGTCCGCCCCTTGCGGGGGAGAAGCTATAAGGCAATACCGCACAGAAAAGATGCGGAATAAAGGTAAGTGTGGTAAAATATGGGCATGGGTGCGCCGGTTCGGTGCGTGTAGTATAGTTGGGTGAAACACCCAACCCAGTAAAGCTAGGCAGGCAGCTGGTACTCAGCCTT
>JALFSO010000054.1 GCA_022778785.1 Dysosmobacter sp.
ACCGCCTGGGCGAAGGTGATGGGCGCCTCGCACAGGACGGAGGTGCCCTCCCGCCGGAAGATCTCATGGGGCCGGACGGTGACGGTGATCAGCAGATCGCCCGCAGGGCCGCCGTTGATACCGGCGTTGCCCTGTCCCCGGATAGAGATGGTCTGGCCGTTGTCGATGCCCGCCGGAATGCTGGCCTGGATGGTCTTCCGCCGCCGGACGGAACCGGCGCCCCGGCACTCCGGACAGGGCTGATGGATGATGCGTCCCTTTCCGCCGCAGCGGGTGCAGGGGGAGGATGTGGCGAAGACGCCCATGGGCGTCTGCCGCCGCACCTGGACAGTGCCGGTACCGTGGCAGTCCGGGCAGACCTCCGGCGTGGTGCCGGGGGCGCAGCCGTTTCCATGGCAGGTGCCGCAGGGCTCCATGCGCTCCACCGTGACGGCCTTCTCACAGCCGAAGGCGGCCTCCTCAAAGCTGATGGCGATGGACATGCGGATGCTCTCGCCCCGCTGAGGGGCGTTGGGATTGGTGCGCCGTCCGCCGCCGCTGAAGCCGCCGCCGAAGAAGCTGCCGAAGATGTCGCCCAGGTCGCCGAAGTCGAAATTGCCGTCGAACCCGTAGCCGCCGGCACCGGCGCCGAAATTGGGGTCCACGCCGGCGTGGCCATACTGGTCGTACCGGGCCTTCTTGTTGGGATCGGACAGCACCTCGTAGGCCTCATTGACCTCCTTGAACTTCTCCTCGGCCTCCTTGTCGCCGGGGTTCAGATCCGGATGGTACTTCCGGGCCATCTTCTTGTATGCCTTTTTGATCTCATCCTCAGAGGCACCCTTGGAGATGCCAAGGACCTCGTAATAATCTCGTTTATCTGCCATAGTCATGCTCCTGTCATTCAGGCACCGCCGCGCGGCTGCGCGGTGCCGCCTTAGGAATCGGAAATGAGGAATTTGACAGGCAATTTCCGGTTCCTCATTCCTGATTCCTCATTTCCGCCAAACGTCCGAATGGGGCGGGGATCAGATCCCCGTCCCATCGGCTCGTCACTCTTACTGCTTCTTGTCGTCGTCATCGACTACCTTGTAGTCGGCGTCGTAGTACTGGCCCTGGGGACCGCTCTGCTGACCGCCCATGTCGGGACCGGCCTCGCCGCCCTGCGCGCCCTGGGGATTGGCGTTCTGGTACAGCTTCTCGCTGACGGCGTAGAACTCCTTGGTCAGCTCCTCGGTGGCGGCCTTGATGGCGGCGGTGTCCTGACCCTTCAGGGTCTCCTTCAGCTTGTCGATGGCGGACTGGACCTTGGCCTTGTCGTCGGCGGGGATCTTGTCGCCCATCTCGCCCAGGGTCTTCTCGGACTGATAGACCATCTGGTCGGCCTGGTTGCGGACCTCCACTTCCTCCTTCAGCTTGGCGTCCTGGGCGGCATACTGCTCCGCTTCCTTGACGGCCTTCTCGATGTCCTCCTTGGACATGTTGGAGGAGGAGGTGATGGTGATGTGCTGCTCCTTGCCGGTGCCCAAGTCCTTGGCGGAGACGTTGACGATGCCGTTGGCGTCGATGTCGAAGGTCACTTCGATCTGGGGTACGCCGCGCCGCGCGGGGGCGATGCCGTCCAGGTGGAACCGGCCCAGAGACTTGTTGGCCGCGGCCATTTCACGCTCGCCCTGGAGGACGTTGACCTCAACGGAGGTCTGGTTATCGGCGGCGGTGGAGAAGATCTGGCTCTTCTTCACAGGGATGGTGGTGTTGCGGTCGATGAGCTTGGTGAACACGCCGCCCATGGTCTCGATGCCCAGGGACAGGGGAGTGACGTCCAGCAGCAGCAGGCCCTTGACGTCGCCGGTCAGCACGCCGGCCTGGAGGGCGGCGCCCATGGCCACGCACTCGTCGGGGTTGATGCCCTTGAAGGGCTCGGAGCCGGTGAACTTCTTCACGGCCTCCTGCACGGCGGGGATACGGCTGGAGCCGCCCACCAGCAGGACCTTGCTCAGGTCAGAGGGATTCAGACCGGCGTCGCTCATAGCCTGATGGACGGGGCCCATGGTGGCCTCCACCAGATGAGCGGTCAGCTCGTTGAACTTGGCCCGGGTCAGGGTGATGTCCAGGTGCTTGGGGCCGGTGGCGTCGGCGGTGATATAGGGCAGGTTGATGTTGGAGGTGGTGACGCCGGACAGCTCGATCTTGGCCTTCTCAGCGGCCTCCTTCAGGCGCTGCATGGCTACCTTGTCGCCGCTGAGGTCCACGCCGTCGGTGCGCTTGAACTCGTTGACCAGGTACTTCATGATGCACTCGTCGAAGTCATCACCGCCCAGACGGTTGTTGCCGGCGGTGGCCAGGACCTCGATGACGCCGTCGTCGATCTCCAGGATGGACACATCGAAGGTGCCGCCGCCCAGGTCGTAGACCATGATCTTCTGGGATTGCTCCTTATCCACGCCGTAAGCCAGGGCCGCGGCGGTGGGCTCGTTGATGATGCGCTTCACGTCCAGGCCGGCGATCTTACCGGCGTCCTTGGTGGCCTGACGCTGGGCGTCGGTGAAGTAAGCGGGAACGGTGATGACGGCCTCGGTGACGGGAGAGCCCAGGTAGGCCTCGGCGTCCGCCTTCAGCTTCTGCAGGATCATGGCGCTGATCTCCTGGGGAGTGTAGTTCTTGCCGTCGATGCCCACCTTGTAGTCGCTGCCCATCTCACGCTTGATGGAAGACACGGTGCGATCGGGGTTGGTGATGGCCTGGCGCTTTGCCACCTGGCCCACCATACGCTCACCGGTCTTGGAGAATGCCACCACGGACGGAGTGGTCCGGTTGCCCTCCGCGTTGGGGATGACGACGGCCTCGCCGCCCTCCATAACGGCCACGCAGGAGTTGGTAGTTCCCAAATCGATACCGATTACTTTAGACATAATGAATTCCTCCTAAATCTATCGAAATGTTTTTTATGATAATTAGAAATTAGGAATGAGGAATTAGGAATGACGGAGTCAGATGAATTTCTAATTCCTAATTCCTAACTCCTAATTGCCTCAGTTCGCGACCTGCACCACGGCGTGCCGGACCACCTTGTCGCCCAGCATGAATCCCGCCTGGAACACCTGGGCCACCACGTTCTCGCCCAGATTCTCATCGTCGATGTGCATGACGGCGTTGTGCCGGTTGGGGTCGAAGGGCTGGCCCTTGGCCTCGATCTCCGTGACGCCCAGCTTCTCCAGGATCTTCTTGTACTGGACGAAGATCATCTCCATGCCCTTCTTGTGGGGGGAATCGTCGCCGCCCTCGGCGGCCACGGCCCGCTCCAGATTGTCGTACACCGCCAAGAATTCCTGGATGGTGTCGATCTTGGCGTCCTGGTAGATGCTCTCCTTCTCCTTGGCGGTGCGCTTGCGGTAGTTGTCATACTCCGCCGCCAGACGGGTGTACTGGTCCTTCACCGTCTCCAGCTGCTTGGCGGCCAGCTCGGCGGCCTCCATCTGCTCCCGGGTCAGGGTGTAGGTCTTCTCTTTTTCCTTCTTCTTTGCGTCCTTATCCTTTTTGCGCTTGTCGGAGGCCTTCTCCTCCCGGGGCTCTTCCGGCTTCGCTCCGCCCTCTCCGGCGGTCTCCGGCTCCTGCCGGGGAGCGGTCTCCTCCGTCTCGGGGGCCTGCCGGCCCTGCTCTTCTTCCGGAGTGGGCTGCTTCGTCTCGTCGCTCATTTGTCTGTATCCTCCTTGGGGGGTAAATCCCGTTTCTCAAACAATCGTGTCAGGCCGTCGGCAAACCCGGCCAGACGGGCCGCTACCGCGGCGTAGTCCATGCGGGTGGGACCCACCACGCCGATGAGGCCCCGCATATCGTCTCCGATATCATAGCTGGCCACCACCACGCTGGTGTCCCGGAGGGCCGCGTTGACGTTCTCCGGCCCGATCAGGATCTTCAGCGGAGAGTTGTCGTCGGGTACCGGCAGGTTCTCCTTGTTCTCCGCCAGAAAGCTCATCAGCTCATGGGCCTTGTCGGCATCCCGGAACTCCGGCAGCTTCAGTACCTGGGTCACACCGGCGGTGTAGATCTCCTTCTGTCCCGCCTCCTCCAGCACATCCACCGCGTAGGCGATGGTCTGGGACAGCAGCAGGAACATCTGGGGCGTCACCTGATCGCTCATGCGCATCAGGGCCATGTTCATCTCGTCGGTGGAGATGTTGGTGAACTCCTTGTTCAGCAGGTCCGCCAGCACCGGCATCTGGGACGGGTCCATCCGGAGCTGGAGCCGCAGCAGCTGGCTCTTGACCCGGTTGTCGCCGGTCATCATCACCACGATACAGCTCCGGTCATCCACCGGCAGCATATCGAAATGCTTGGCGGTGATGGTCTTTTTCCGGCTGGCGGCGGCCACATAGGCGGGATAGTTCACAAAGGAGGACACCGCCCGCCCCGCCTGGGAGATCACCCGGTCCAGCTCCTCCATCTTCATCTGGAGGGCCTGATTGATCCGCTCCGTCTCCGCGATGCTGAGCCGCTGCTGTTCCATCAGCTCGTTGACGTACAGCCGGTAGCCCTGGGGGGACGGGATGCGTCCGGCGGAGGTGTGGGGCTGTTCCAGATAGCCCTGCTCCGTCAGGTCCGCCAGCTCGTTCCGGATAGTGGCGGAGCTGACGCTGCCGCCCATCTCCTTGGCGATGGTCTTGGAGCCCACCGGCTCCGCCGTGCGGATGTAATCCTCAATGACGACTTTCAGTATCTGCTTTTTCCGATCTGTCAGATCCATGCAAACACCTCAAACCTTTTTAGCACTCACTTTCCCCGAGTGCTAACGTGAGTTTACCACCGCCGCCCCCTATTGTCAATGGATGGATATAAACAAATTGTAAACAAACCAAGAGGGATTTTTGAACTTTTATTCTGCGGCCTTTTCCGGGTTTTTATCCCCTTTCCGACGGTGCCGCGGATGACGCCAGAGTCCGAATTTTCTGACGTGTCCCCTTGGTCTTTTCGCCGCTCCTCCGGGTAAAAAAACACGCCCCGAACTGACGTTCGAGGCGCGTTTTCACGCTTTATGACAGACCGGGCGTTCAGACCTTCTCAGCCTCGCCGGCAGCGGCGGCAGCGGCCTTTTCCTCGGCGGCCTTCTTGGCGGCGGCAGCCTTCTCAGCCTGGGCCTTCTTGATGGCCTTGTACTTCTCCTTCTCCTCAGCGGTGGCCTTGGGGAGGATGGCGTCGCGGGGGCAGACCTTGGTGCAGAGCTTGCAGCCCACGCACTTCTCATAGTCGATGACGGCCACGCCGTTCACCACATGGATGGCGTCCTTCTTGCACTCCTTCTGGCACAGGCCGCAGCCGATGCAGGAGCTGGAGCAGACGCTCATGGCGGCCTTGCCCTTGTCCTGGTTGGCGCAGGCCACGTGGACCTTCTTGGAGGCGGGGACGGACACGATCAGCTTGCGGGGGCATGCGGCAGCGCAGGCCATGCAGTTGGTGCACTTGTCCGGATCCACAACGGCGGAGCCGTTGGGGCCGATGGACATGGCGCCGAACTGGCAGGCGGCCACACAGGAGCCGAAGCCCAGGCAGCCGAAGTTGCACTCCAGGGGGCTACCGGCCACCTTGGTGGCGGAGATGCAGTCGTGGACGCCGCGGTACTCGAAGCGCTTCACAGCGTTGGTGCCGCCGTTGCAGCGGACGAAGGCCACCTGACGCTCTCCGGAGGGAGCGGCCTGGCCCATGATCTGGGCAATGGCGGCGGCGTTCTCAGCTCCGGCAGGGGCGCAGGCGTTGATGGGGGCGTCGCCGGCCACGATGGCGGCGGCGCAGCCGGCGCAGCCCGGGAAGCCGCAGCCGCCGCAGTTGGCGCCGGCCAGATGGCTCAGGACTTCTTCCACACGGGGGTCCTTTTTCACCTCGAAGATCTTGGAGGCGGCGGCCAGGACCAGGCCGAACACGGCGCCCAGGATACCCAGCACCGCGACAGCAGCGATAATATTTGTCATGACGAGTACCTCCTTACCAGACCTTCAGGCCGGAGAAGCCCATGAATGCCAGGGCCATCAGACCTGCGGTGACCAGGGCGATGGGGAAGCCCTCAAACGCCTTGGGATAGTCAGCGAACACCAGGCGCTCCCGGATGCTGGCGAACAGCACGATGGCCAGCAGGAAGCCCAGACCGCCGGTAACGCCGTAGACCACGGACTCAATGAAGTTGTAGTTGTTCTGGATGTTCAGCAGAGCGACGCCCAGAACGGCGCAGTTGGTGGTGATCAGGGGCAGATAGATGCCCAGAGCGGTGTACAGGGAGGGCATGGCCTTCTGCAGGAACATCTCGATGAACTGCACCAGAGAGGCGATGACCAGGATGAAGGCCACGGTCTGCATGTAGCTCAGATCCAGGGGGACCAGGATGAACTTGTTCACCAGCCAGGTGATGGCGGAGGCCAGACCCATGACGAAGGTCACGGCGATGCCCATGCCGGAGGCGGTATCCACCTTCTTGGAGACGCCCAGGAAGGGGCAGATGCCCAGGAACTGGGAGAAGATGAAGTTATTGGACAGGATGGCTCCCAGCGTGATAGAGAGAAGCGTATAGATCTCTTGCATTACTTGCTCTCCTCCTTATTCTTGGATTTGCTCAGCGCCCACTGCATGGCGGCGATGAGGCAGCCCAGCACCAGGAAGCCGCCCACGGGGAAGGTCAGCATACCGATGGGGAACTGTTCGGGAATGAGGCGGATGCCGTCGCCGCCGTTCAGCAGGCCGCCGCCGAAGGTGCCGGCGCCCAGCAGCTCACGGATGACGCACATGATGATCAGGACCACAGTGTAGCCGATGCCCTGGCAGATGCCGTCCACGGCGGAGGCCAGAACGCCGTTCTTGTAGGAGAACGCCTCGGCACGGCCCAGGATGATGCAGTTCACCACGATCAGGGGGATGAACACGCCCAGGGACTCGGACAGTGCGGGGACGAAGGCCTTCAGCAGCAGGTCCACGCAGGTGACGAAGCCGGCGATGACCACGATGAACATGGCGATACGGATCTTATCGGGAACGACTTTCCGCATGGCGGAAATAACGATGTTGGAGGCGGTCAGGATGACCAGAACGCTGAGGCCCATGCCCAGGCCGTTGAAGAAGGAGGTCGTGATTGCCATGGTGGAGCACATGCCCAGCACCTGCACCAGCACGGGGTTGTTGGTGATCAGACCTTCCTTAAACTGTTTTCCAAAGTTCATGATTCAGTATCCCCCTTTCTCAGCCGATGGCGCCGGCAGCGGCGATGGCGCCGTTGACACCGGTGGTGACGCCGCGGCTGGACACAGTGGCGCCGGAGATGGCGTCCACATTGGAGCCCACGGACAGGGTCCCGTCAGCGGCGCTCTTGCCGATGAACTGGTCCAGAACGCCGGTGCCGCTGGGCAGAGGATTGTTCTTCATGACCTTGGAGCCGATGCCGGAGGTCTCGGAGTTGGAGACGATGGACACGCCGGTGACAGCGCCCTCGGCGTCAACGCCCACCACCATCTCGATGTTGCCCTGGGATCCGGAGGCGATGATCTTCACGGCATAGCCGGCGGTCTCGCCGCCGTCCTTCACCTCGTAGACATTCTCCAGCGTGGCGCCGGCGGCGGAAGCGGCGGAGGTCATGGCGTCGGTGAGCTCCAGCTCGGGGAACTCAGGGGCGGCCACATCCGGGAACACCGCGGACAGGGCCTTCTCGGTGGCGATACGGTTGGCCTCGGCGATGGGGCCTCTGGTCACGTTGTCGACAGCGCCCAGTGCCGCGGCCACGATGACGCAGGTAACGCACAGGGTCACGGCCAGTTTGATGAGGTACTTGGGGTCCATATTGACCTTTTCCTTGGTCTTGACTTCGCTACTCATTTCGCAGCCGCCTCCTTCTTAGCAGATTTTACGGTGCCGAAGCGGACGGGCTTGGTGTACTTGTCGATCAGGGGCACAAACAGATTCATGACCATGATGGAGTAGCAGACGCCCTCGTTATAGGAACCGAAATAGCGGATGAACACGGTGAACAGGCCGCAGCCGATGCCGTAGATCAGCTGGCCCTTCTTGGTGACGGGAGAGGTGGCGTAGTCGGTGGCCATGAAGATGGCTCCCAGCATCAGGCCGCCGCCGAACACGCTGTACAGCATGAACTGCAGGTTGTCAGCGCCGCCCTTGGGGAACAGCAGGGACAGGACCGCCACGGTGCCGATGTAAGCGGCGGGGATGTGCCAGGAGATGACCTTCCGGTACAGCAGCCAGACACCGCCGGCGATGAGCATCAGCGCGGAGACCTCGCCCAGAGAGCCGCCGGTCTTGCCCAGGAACATATCCAGAACGGAGTACTTCTCCGCCAGGGCGGCCAGATCGCCGGTCTTCAGATAAGACATGGGGGTGGCGCCGGTCATGGTGTCGGCCACGAGGCCCATCAGGGGCGCCTTGCCGGCAGCGGGGTCCAGCCAGGTGGTCATGTAGCCGGCATAGCTGGCCAGCAGGCAGGCACGGCCCACCAGAGCGGGGTTCAGGAAGTTCTTGCCGATGCCGCCGAACAGCTGCTTCACCAGAATGATGGAGAAGAACGCGCCGATGACAATGACCCAGTAGGGGGTGGTCACGGGGCAGACAAAGGCCAGCAGCATGCCGGTGACCACGGCGCTGAGGTCGCCGATGGACTGGGGCTTCTTCAGCAGCGTACGGTACAGCCACTCCCAGAACACGCAGGCCGCCGCGGACACGGCGGTGAGGGTCAGGGCTTTCAGGCCGAACTGCCAGGTCGCGTAGGCCAAAGCCGGCAGCATGGCGATGATGACATCCAGCATGATGGACCGGGTGTTCTCCGCGGAACGGATGTGGGGAGAAGAAGTCGCAATCAGCTTGAGATTCTTGTAATCGGTCATTGTTTACGCCTCCTTCTTCTCTTGTGCGGCCTTTTTGGCCTCAGCGGCAGCCTTGTCGGCGGCTGCCTTGTTCTTCACCAGCTGCTTGCCGGTCTTGAACATATGGGTCAGGTGCATGCGGGCAGGGCAGATGTACGCGCAGGCGCCGCACTCCATGCAGTCCATGATATGGGCCTCGTTCAGCTCATCCACCATGCCCTTGGAGGCGTACTGGTACATGAACAGGGGCTCCAGGTGCATGGGGCAGGCCTCCACGCACTTGCCGCAGCGGATGCACTGGGGATTCTCAACGGTCTGCTCCTCCTTCTCGCAGAAGGCCAGCATGGCGCCGGTGCCCTTGCCCACGGGAACATCCGTGGTGTACTGGGCCATACCCATCATCGGGCCGCCCATGATGAGCTTGTAGGTGCCTTCCTTCAGGCCGCCGCAGGCGTCGAACAGGTTGGACACGGGGGTGCCGATGGGGCACTCCAGGTTCTTGGGCTCGATGACGCCGGAACCGGAGACGGTGACGATCTTCCGCACCACGGGCATGCCCTGGGTGATGGCCCGGAAGATGGCGCAGGTGGTATTGATGTTGAACACGGCGCAGCCGATGTTGGAGGGCAGTCCTCCGGGAGGCACCTGCTTGCCGGTGATGGCCTGGCAGAGCTGTTTCTCACCGCCCTGGGGGTAACGGCAGTGCAGGGGCTCCACCACAACGGGGGCGTGCTTCTCGGCAATGACCTTGTTCATGGCGTCGATACCGTTCTGCTTGTTGTCCTCCACGCCGATGATGACCTTGTCCACGCCGAACATCTTGGCCAGATAGGTGGCGCCGCCGATGATCTCCTCGGGACGCTCCAGCATGGTCCGGTGGTCACCGGTGATGTAGGGTTCGCACTCGGCGCCGTTGATGATGACGGTGTCCACCTTGCCGATGCCGCCGGAGATCTTCACGTGGGTGGGGAAGGTAGCGCCGCCCATGCCGACGATGCCGGCGTTCTTGACGGCTTCCACCATCTCGTCCACCGTCAGGCTGTCGGGATTCTCAGGGGCCTTGACCTCCTCGCTGAGCTCATCCTTGCCATCGTTCTCGATGACCACAGCCATCATGTTGCCGCCCATGTTGTAGGGCCGGGGCTCCACCGCGATCACCTTGCCGGAGACGCTGGCGTGGATGGGGGCTCCCAAACCGTGGAACTCGCCGATCTTCTGGCCCACTTTTACGTAGTCGCCCACCTTGACGAGGGGGGTGCACGGTGCGCCAAAGTGCATCGACATGGGAATGACCACCTTCGCAGGGGGTGCCAGTTGCTCGATGGCCTTTTCATTGGTCGCGGCTTTCATGTCATTGGGATGAACGCCGCCAAAGAAAGCTTGTGCCATAGTCTTCACCTCATTTTTTCTGCTGGATAGCACACGGCTATCACATACTGCGTTTTATTTTACACCAGCCGTCATAAAATGTCCAGACTGTGAACTCCACAAATCCGCAAAATTCGTTTCTTTTTTGACAAGTATTTTACTGTTCTGGATAAATTGCCCAGCGGCACTCCCCACCGGACCGGCTCTGCCGCATCTTGCCTTTTCCCCTCAGCTGTGATAAACTATGCAGTAATCGCAGCGGAAGCCCTCCGGCAGGACGGGCAGATATGGAGGTCTTTGGATGGCAGAGTATATCGACCGCAGGCAAGTCAAACGGGAGGCGCGGGAACTTCTGCGGGACGCGCAGGTCCCTCCCAGAAAGTTCTTCACCCTGTATCTGGCCCTGGTGTGGCTGATGAATCTGGCCAGCTACTTCGCCAACAACAGCGGCGGCGGGATCCCTGCCCTGTCCAATCCCCTGGGGCTGTTCGTCTGGATCTTGGTGTCTCTGCTGGCTCTGATCCTGGAGGCCGGCTGCTGGCTCTACTGCGCCGCCATCCGCCGGGGTGAGCGCACGGAATACCTGACGCTGTTCGACGGCTTTTCCTTCGCCGGCAGGCTCATCCTGCTGTATCTGGCGAAGATGATGTTCGTCTTCCTGTGGTCCCTCCCCTCCGGCATGATCTTCAGCGTCCTGCTGATGATGTATGAGCAGGAGATCTTCCTGTTCTCCCCGCTGATGATCCTGCTGTTCATCCCGCCGGTGGTGGCACTGTATCGCTACCGCTTCGCCATTCTGAATCTCTGCGAAGACCCCAACCTGGGGGTGATGGAGACGCTGAACATGAGCAAGCGCCAGACCTTCGGCTACAAGGGTCAGCTGTTCTCCCTGGATCTGAGCTTCCTGGGCTGGATGGTCCTCTCCTCCCTTCCGTCCATCTATCTTTACGCGGCGGAGTACCTGTCCATGTTGGATATTTTTCTGCCGGAGCTGCCTCTGGGGCTCTCCCTTCCGCTCCAGGTGATCGTCCCCATCATCGTGGGCGCCCTCTATCTCCCCCTGTACCAGACTTCGGAGCTGGCCTATTTCGAGACCGCCAAGCGCACCTCCGGCATGGATTCCCGGAGCCGTCTTGAGGACCACGGTCCCGACGATCTGGGCGGATATTTCTGATCCCGCTTCCGACCGACAAAAAAGCCGGGCTGTCATGAACCCATGACAGCCCGGTCTTTCTGTTCCTTTCCGTGCAGACTCTTACAGATTGGGGAACTGGCGGCGGACCTGGGTATTCTGCCGCAGGGCCAGAGCCAGCAGCGTGGAGGCCGCGATGCCGAAGGCCGCCTGCACCAGATTGCCGGGAATGCCCGCCGCACCGCAGGCCGCCAGGCACACCATGAAGCTGCCCTCTCCCGCGGCGGCAGCCAGCACCGTCTCAAACAGCCAGTAGCCCACGATCATGACAGCCTCCGCCGCCACGGCGCACACCACCATGCTCCACGTCTTCTTACCCAGCGCCCGGTACAGCAGCGCCGCCAGCAGGGCCATGACGGCCTTGATGACCAGCGTGGCCGGCACATAGATGGCGTAGCCGGACAGCAGGTCCGCCAGAGCGGGTCCAATGCCGCCGGCCACGGCGCCGTACACCGGCCCCAGCAGATAGGCCCCCAGGATCACCACTGTGTCCCCCAGGTTCACATAGCCGCCGCTGGGGGTGGGGATCTGTAAGATCCGCGTGGCCACGTAGCCCAGCGCCGCGAACAAAGCCGTCATCACCATGGCCCGGAAGCCGGTCATGGCCGCCATATTTTCCCGTCTGATTACTTTTTCCATATCATTCTCTCCTCTCAGGTTCGTCTGACGTGATTTTGATGTTGTGATTCTAGCGAGGATATGGTATGATTGGAATATCCAAATTTTGATTTTTTCATAAGGTCAGATGGGAGGTATCCGCCATGCTGACATATCCCATGGAGGAGCGGGGAAACCTGCCGCTCTATGAATATCTGTACCGCCGCATCCGGGGTGACATCCTCTCCGGTGCCCTGACGGCGGGGACCCGGCTGCCCAGCAAACGCTCCCTGGCGGAGCATCTGCGGGTGTCGGTCATCACCGTGGAGAACGCCTACGCCCAGCTGGCGGCGGAGGGCTATCTCCTGGCGAAGCCCAAGCAGGGCTTTTTCGTGGCCCAGGTGGAACAGGCACCGCCAGCCCGGGAGCCTGCTCCCATCCCCCGGCTGGCCCCGCCGCCGGAGCGGACGTGGCAACTGGATCTGAAAACCAACCGGGTGGACGCCTCCCGGTTTCCCTTCGCCGCCTGGTCCCGGCTCACCCGGCAGGTGTTGAGTCAGGAGGGCACCGCCCTGCTGGCCCCCATCCCTCATCAGGGGCTGCTGGCCCTGCGGGAGGCCATCTCCCAGGACCTGCGGGACTACCGGGGCCTCAGCGCCTCCCCGGAGCAGATCGTGGTGGGCGCAGGCGCGGAGTTCCTGTATCTGCTGCTGGCCCAGCTCATGAGCCAGGTGGACGTCTTCGCCGTGGAGGACCCGGGCTATCCCAAGATCAGCCAGGTCTACCGGGCCAGCGGCGTCCGGTGCGTGCCGGTGCCGCTGGACGATCAGGGCCTGGACCTTGACGCCCTGCGGCGGAGCCGGGCCACCGTGGCCCACATCTCCCCCTCTCACCACTACCCCACCGGACTGGTGATGCCCATTTCCCGGCGGCAGGGACTGCTGCGGTGGGCGGCGGAGACCGGCGGCGTCATCATCGAGGACGACTACGACAGCGAGTTCCGCTTTACAGGCCGTCCCATCCCGCCCCTGCAAAGCATCGACCGGGACGGCCGGGTCATCTACATGAACACCTTCTCCCAGACCATCGCCCCCTCCATGCGCGTGGGCTTTCTGGTGCTGCCGCCCCAGCTGCTGGACCGCTGGCGGCGTACCATGGGCTTTTACGCCTGCACCGTCCCCGCCACGGAGCAGGCGGTGCTGGCCCGGTTCCTGTCCTCCGGGCAGTACGAGCAGCACCTGTCCCGGATGCGCAACGAGTACCGCCAGCGCCGTTCCGCTGTACTGGACGCCTTCCGGCAGAGTCCCTTCGCCCATCGGGTCACCATCACGGAGCACGGCGCGGGACTGCACTTCCTGCTGAAGCTGGACACCCTGGCCACGGATCAGGCCCTCCAGCGCCGGGCGGAGGAGCTGGGCATCCGGGTGGGCTTCCTGTCGGAGTACGCCGCCGTGCCGGACCCGGCCTTCGACCACACGCTGGTCATCAACTACGCCGGTCTGGAGCCGGAGCGCCTGCCCCAGGCCATGGAGCTGCTGGACCAGCTGTTTCGGGAGTGACTGGAAAACAGGAAAAGACCCGTGGGAGGAAGTTCCTCCCACGGGTCTTTTGTCACGATCCGCTCAGCGCTCGAAGATGCGCTGGAACGCCGCCCGCAGACGGCAGGGCCAGCACAGCACCACGGCCAGCGCCGCGCCGATGCCCGCCTGCAGGATCTGGAAGGGCAGCTTCAGCACGGCGTACTCCGGCGTGCTATAGATAAACGCCCGGCCCAGGGAATAGCCCACCACGTTGATGAGGGCACCCACGGCCACGCCCACGATGGCGGCGGTCAGCTTCTTCTCAGGAGCCCGCCGGACGCACCAGGAGATGAACACCGCCTGAATGCCGTGGGTCACCAGAGACACGAACATGGGCGCGGGATAGAACAGGAAGTCGCCCAGGAACGCGCCCACGCCGCCCACGATGAAGGCCCCCAGCGGGTCCAGCAGGATGGCCGCCGCGGCGATGACGATGTCGTTCAGATAGAAGTGTCCGCCGGGCACCGGGACGCCGAAGGAGCTGAGAGCCACGTTCATGGCCATCAGCAGGGCCGTCACGGTGAGCCACTTGACGGGCGCCCGCTTGCGCAGATCAGTTGCTTGATTCATTGGTAAAACCCCTCTCGCTTTGATTGTTTCATCTTATCTGCGAAGTGGTTTTATTGAAATATCCAGAATTTGAAATTTTTATAAGGTCAATTCCCGGTCAACGGATACTCCGTGCCGTCGATGACGATGGCGGTAACGTCCGAGATGTCCACAGGCCGGTCGAACCGGTTCATGGTCGTGATAGTCTCAATGAGGATGGTGATATCCTGCGGATCCCGCTCCTGCGAATATCCGCCGCTTCCCCGGCGCATGGGGAACTCCGTCAGGGAGCCGTCCCGGTGCCTGAGCCGGGCGTTCCAGCCGCTTTCCGGCAGCAGGCTGAAGGCCAGATTCTCCCCCTCCAGCTCCCGGGCCGTAAAGGTCATCTCCCAGGACAGCGGAGAGAGGCGGATATCCGTCAAAGTCAGCACTGGTCCGAACAGCTCCGACGCTCCCGTCCAGCGCAGGGACAAATCCTCGTAGGACAGTTCCCAGGACTGTTCCCACTTCCCCGCCACCTCGGCGTCGAAGTCCGGCGCCAGATAGAGCGTCGTCATCCGGTCGCCGTGGGCGCCGTCGTAGGTCACCACCCGGCTGCCGTCCTCCCTCCGGCTGATGGTGAAGCCGTTGGAGACGATGACCTCTGTCTGGGGCGGCAGGGCCGCCGTGTCGCTGTCCGAGACGTCCCAGCGCATGGTCCCGTCCGGGGCAATGATGGTGGTGTATGGCTTCCCCTCCTCGCCCGCCAGCTGGAGGATTTCATCGTCCGCGTACTGATGGTCATGTCCATAGTTCTCAACGGTGACGGTGGCGGTGTTGCCGTCCAGCAATTCCAGATCAGAGCCCCACACCGTCAGCAGATAGGTGATGGAACTGCCGGTCCGCTCCAGAACGGTCCATTGATAGCTGTAACTGCCGGAGTTTCCGAAGTCGACGTCCATGTTCTGGAACTCCAGATAGTCATGGACCGGCACCTCCTCCGGGAAGTCGAACCGCAGCTTGACATACAGGCAGGACGGGTCCCCCAGCGTCTGTAAGACCGTCATGCGGACGTCCTGCTCCTCCGCCGTCCGCTCCACCTTCTGCACCGCCGGACGGAGGTTTTTTGCCTGCTCCTGCCGGATGCCCAGGGAGTCCGCCACCTGCCGGTCCAGCTCTGGCGGCTCCTCCGGGGGTTCCTCCGGCTCCTTCTTCACCGGTTCAGGAGCGGGTTCCGGTTCCGGCTGGACGACCTCCTCCACGACCGCGGTCTCCGGCTCCGTGGCGGGCTCCGCCGCCGTGCGGATACCCAGGGCGGCGGTGATACGGCCGCCGGTGGCGGTGTCCACCGCCGCCAGAGCGGTGGCGGACAGCAGGCACAGCGCCGCAGCGATGAGGGTACAGCGCAGGAAGAATTTTCCGCGGCGGTATTTTTCCGGCGGTTCCTGTCCGGCCACGGCCGCCAGGGTCCGGGCCTTGACAGCCTCCGGGTCGAACTGCGGCTGGGCGTCCAGCAGCGCGTCCAGTTCCTCGTCTGTTGGGATCCATTTCTCAGTCACAGCAAACACCCCTCTCCGTCAAGATCTTTTTCAGCTTCTCCCGTCCCCGCTTCAGGCGGCTCCGCAGCTTGGCGGGATTCTGCCCTGTGACGGCGGCGATCTCTCCCACCGTCTGGTCCAAAAAATAAAACCGGAAGAACAGCTCCTGATCCGCCGGGTCCAGACGGCGGATGGCCGCCCGCAACTCCCCGGCCTGCTCGCCGTCCTCCGCCCGGCGCTCCGGCCCGGGCGCAACCTCCGCCAGCTCCAGGTCCTCCGGCAGCTCCTCCACAGGCCGGAACTGCCGCAGCTTCTGTCGGGCGGCGTTCCGGGCGATGGCCGCCAGATAGGGCTTCACGTCTCCCTCCAGACGGCTCCGGCTGTTCCAGAGACAGATGAACACGTCGGAGAGGACCTCCTCCATGTCCTCCAGCGGCAGCGTCCGGTTCAGAAAGACCGCGATGATCTTGGCGGCATAGGCGCTGTAGCGGTCCATGATCTCCTCCAGCGCCTGGATGTCTCCCAGCCGCAGCCGTTTGGCCAGCACGTCCTCCATAGGCCCCCTCCTTTCTTTTTGACGTCTGTCACTTTCCTATATGCGTCCCGCCGGAAAACCGTTGCGTCTTTTCCCGAAAAAATAGATCCCGCACCAAGCCGTCCCGGAAAACGGCCCCGTGCGGGATCCACTGGATTCGTCTCTTATTTGCGCTGCTTCCGCCGCTTCATGATGGCCTCATAGTCCCGCAGGGAAGCCAGAGCCTCGCCGGACATAGGGAACAAGACGATCATGTTAAAAATGGTCATCAGGGCGATACCCACGTCTCCCAGGTCCCACACGAAGGTGTAGGCCGCCAGGCACCCGATGAACAGCATGACCAGGGCCAGCACCTTGTAGGCGGTCTGGGAGGCCCAGTTGTCGCCGCAGAGATAGGCCACGTTGGAGCGGGCGTAGAACAGCACGCCGATGAAGGTGGAGAAGCTGAACAGCAGCAGCGTCAGGGCGATGAACACTACGCCGAAGCGCCCCAGATGATACTCCATGGCGGCCTGCAGCAGGTCCATGCCTGCCAGGCCGTCCACGCTCTCCGCCGGAGCCAGCAGCATGATCATGGCGGAGCAGCTGCAGATGACGATGGTGTCCAGGAACACGCCGAAGGCCTGGAGCAGACCCTCCTTGGCGGGATGGTCGATGTCCGCCGCGGCGGCGGCACAGGGGGCGGATCCGCTGCCCGCCTCGTTGGAGAACAGTCCACGCTTCACGCCGTTCATGATGACGGCGCCGAAGCCGCCCGCCGCCGCCTGCCGCAGGCCGAAGGCCTCGGCGAAGATGCGCTGGAACACAGAGGGCAGCAAAGACGCGTTTTTGACGATGATGAACAGGGTGATAAAGAAGTAGCAGCCCGCCATGATGGGCACCACCACGTCCAGCACCTTGACGGTGGCGTTCTTCCGCAGCACAATGACGGCGGACACCGCCGCCAGGGCAATGGCCGTGTACAGCGGCGGGATATGAAAGGCGTTGTACATGGAGGAGGACACGGAGTTACCGATGACCTGGCTGATGCCGCACCAGCAGATCAGTCCGGAGATGGCGAACAGCACGGCAGTGAAGGACCACCGGCGGGTCTTCTTCCCGAAATGGCGGGTCATGAAGCTGTGGATGAAATAGGCGGGGCCGCCCCGGTATCCGCCGTACAGCGGGTCCTTCTGCTTGTAGAGCTGGGCCAGGGTGGCCTCAACGAAGGCGGTGGCGGAGCCCACCAGCGCCGTCACCCACATCCAGAACACGGCGCCGGCGCCGCCGGCGGAGACGGCGGCCACCACGCCCACCAGATTGCCCATGCCCACCCGGGTGGCGGTGGACACGATGAGGGCCTGAAAGCCGGAGATGCCCTCCCGCTTGGCGTTGCTCTCCGTCTCCAGGGTCACCCGGATCATCTCCGGAAACAGCCGCACCGGCAGGAACCGGGTGCGGAGCGTAAAAAAGATGCCCGCCGGCACCAGGATCAGCACCAGAAGGGACAGTCCCAGGGAACCGCCTCCCGGCAGGGGAATTGTGATGAGATCGCCCCACATGAAGTCATAGATCGTGTACAGCAGTTTCATGTCTTCTCTCCCGAATCTCTTTTTGTCTTTATAGTGCTAAAATTTTATTTCTTCTATTGTACACGAGAAATGGACGCTTGTAAATGGTCTTGTCCAAAAAGAGCCAGCTTGTCGAAAAAGTCTTTTCGACAAGCTGCCGCAAGTTTTTTGGGTTTATCGACAGACTCAGCGTACTCTTTTCTCTTTTCAGAAAAGAGTACGCCGCTGGAACGCCCTTCAGAGATTCCTTTACAGATACCACCCCAGCAGTCCCAGGATCAGCAGATGCACCGGGTAGAATGCGTAGCAGGCGTACTGGACGGCCTTGCTATGAGGTCCCTGCCGTCCCCGGTAGAGCCAGATAAACAGCAGCGCCAGCACCGCCGTCCCCTGCTGAACGATCATGAAGGTATGCCCCAGCACGGTCACCGGTACCATCATGCCGCCCAGAAGCTCTACATTGACCCAGTAAAGTCCCAGAGCCTGCCCCAGCATCTGCCACCATTTCCGTCCCCGGAACAGGTAGAACACCAGCACCATCAGGACGCCGCAGCCGAAGTAGTCCGCCATGGTGAGTATACCCAGCACGTAGCCTGCTCCGGCGGTCAGCAGGAACACCGCCGCCGTCAGCCACCATTTGCCCCGCCGCCGTGTCTTCTCGATCGCGGCCATGCACAGCAGGGACAGCAGCAGCGTCCACATCACGTTCTGATGCACGGGATAGATCAGCTTCCCACTGTACATCAGATTGAAGGGGAGCTCCGAGATGACGGCAAAGGCCAGCATCCGCAGCAGGTATTTTTTCAGGTCATGGGTGTGGTAAAAGCCCTCCACCAGCAGAAAGGCAAGGATGGGATAGGTCAGCCTTCCCACCCAGGTCAGCCAGTCGTATGGATACAGCACCGTGGCCCACAGGTGGTCACACAGCATGAAGGCCATGGCCAGCAGATGCAGCGTCAGTGCGCTGATGCCGCGAAATTCCCGTCTCTGTTCCATTACGTTCTTCTCCTTTCGGTCTTTCTGTTCCGCCGCATCAGTAAACCATAAAAGGCCGGGAGAAGTCATTACAGTTTGGTATCAATTTTGTCTTCTAAACGAAAAAAGAGGACCTCCGGTATCCCGGAGGTCCTCTTTGGGTTCAGTTTTCAGAAGCTCAGCACTTCTCGAAGACGGTGGCAACGCCCATGCCGCCGCCGATGCACAGAGTGGCCAGGCCCTTCTTGGCATCGTCGCGCTTCTGCATCTCATGCAGCAGGGTGACGATGATACGGGCACCGGAAGCGCCGACGGGGTGGCCCAGGGAGATGGCGCCGCCGTTGACGTTGACCTTGCTCATGTCGAAGTTCAGCTCGCGGGCCACGGCGATGGACTGCGCGGCGAACGCCTCGTTGGCCTCCACCAGGTCGATGTCGTCGATGGTCACGCCAGCCTTCTCCATGGCCTGACGGGAAGCGGGAACGGGGCCGACACCCATGATCTTGGGATCGACGCCGCCCTGGCCCCAGCCGATCAGCTTGGCCATGGGCTTCAGGCCGTACTTCTCAACAGCCTCGCCGGAAGCCAGCACGATGGCGGCGGCGCCGTCGTTGATGCCGGAGGCGTTGGCGGCGGTGACGCGCTGCTGGCCCTTGTCGTCGGAATCCTGGATGCCGGCGGGATCAAAGGTGTGGACCACCTGGGGAGCGGGAGACTCGGGACCCACGGGGAAGGCGCCCTTCAGCTTGGAGATGCCCTCGGCGGTGACACCGGCGCGGGGGAACTCGTCGACCTTGAAGTCCACGACCTGCTTCTTGACCTTCACGGGGACGGGAACGATCTCGTCATCGAAACGGCCGGCGGCCTGAGCGGCCTCGGTCTTCTGCTGAGAAGCGGCGGCGAACTCATCCAGCTCCTTGCGGGTGATGCCCCAGATGTCGCAGATGTTCTCGGCGGTGGTGCCCATGTGGTAGTTGTTGAACGCATCCCACAGGCCGTCCTTGATCATTTCGTCCACCAGCTTCTTGTCACCCATGCGGGCGCCCCAGCGGGCGTCGTTGGAAACGAAGGGAGCGGCGCTCATGTTCTCGGTGCCGCCGCAGACCACGATGTCGGAGTCGCCGGCCAGGATGGAACGGGCAGCCTCGATGACGGACTTCATGCCGGAGCCGCAGACCATGCCCACGGTGTAGGCGGGGACGCTGTAGGGAAGACCGGCCTTGATGGAGACCTGACGGGCCACGTTCTGGCCCAGGCCAGCGGTCAGGATGCAGCCGAACATCAGCTCGTCCACCTGCTCGGGCTTCACGCCGGCGCGGTTCAGCGCTTCCTTTACCACGATGGCACCCAGCTCAGCAGCAGGGGTGCTCTTCAGGGAGCCGCCAAAGGAGCCGATGGCAGTACGGCAGCAGTTCACGACATAAAGATCTTTCATGATGTTCCTCCGTTTTGATGTAGATTTTTTTACAGGGCGTGGGGAAGGTTCCCCGTTCCCTATGGAGTACATTGCCGGGTAAAAGTTTGATATTTTTTTGACAAACGTCTTTCCACTATCAAGCACATGTTTGATTATAGGATCTTTTTTCTGTTCCGTCAATGGAAATTTCGATGCTTTCCGCATTTTTGTTAAATCTTTGACAAATCGCGTCATTATTTGGGCAGATTGTCCAAGCATTCCTCTTCCATCCTGTCTATTTAGCCGACAGCTCTCCGTCAGACGGTCCGAAGGCACTCTGCGTCGCGCCGGACCGGTCCAGTTGTTCCCTGGCGCTGGTGAGCGCCGCGTAGAATGCCGCCGGGTCGATTTCCTCATATTCATGCGTATATTCCACCTTGGCGGAGACCGCGGCCTGCTGAAGACGGCTGTCGAACCAGTCGGCGGCCACCGCCGTCTCGTCCAGGGGCCGCCGCAAGAGGATGGCTAATCCTCCCGGCACCTCCACTACGCCGCTCCACTGATTCTCTCCCAGCTCCGCGGAGGCCCGCTCCACCGCCCCGCTGACCCGGCCGTCTCCGGGGGAGAAGGTGACGCCCTCGGGACAGTCCTCCCGTCCGGCGTCGCTGTACATCCCCGCCAGTGTGGAGAAATACTCCGCCGGCGCGGCGCTGGACTCCAGCTTGGACAGTGCCAGCTCCGCCCGCTCCCGCTTCTCCGCCAGCGCGGCTTCGTCGTCCTTGGGGACGCCTGCCGTGGAGATGAAGATAGTGTCCACTGTCCGGTAATCCCCGCTCTCCGCGAAGGCGGACAGCTCCTCCGCCGGATAGAGTTCGCTGCCCGGCGTCACGGCCAGCTCCAGCAGCTTGCCGTAGCGGTAATAGTCCGCCGTAAAGGCTCCGGCGGCCTCCCTGTCCAGCCCCATCCAGGCCAGTTCCCCCAGACACCGCTCCTCGCCGCCGTATCGGGCGCACAGGCTTTTCCACTCCGCCTCCATGGCCGTCTGGTCCTCGTCGGTGATGCCGCACCCGTACTGCTCCGCCCAGTTTTCAATGACGGCGTACAGCACCGTGGTGTCCCGGGCCTGGTTCTTGACGTACTGGGTCAGGGGCACGCCGTTCCGCTCACCGCTCCAGTCCAGAGCCTGTCCCTCCGCGTCACAGACGTCTGTGAGATAGTCGCAGTCGTAGGCCAGCCAGTAGCAATACCGCCAGGCCGGGATCTTCCGTCCCTCCGCCGTCAGCAGGACGGTATTGCCCGGCATGCCGGTGATGTCACGATACAGCTCTTTCCCCGTCTCCTCTTCCCGGGCCGCGCAGCCCGTCAGCAGCAGGGCGCACAGCGCCAGCGCCGTCCATCGGAACCCCCGCATATTCTCAGCTCCTTTCCTGCCTCCATTCTATCGGACCGGCGGTGGGGAAACCAAGGGGAATGGGGAGCGTTCCGGATTTTTCGCACCGGGACCCGGGCAAAAAAAGAGAGACGGCTGAAAGCCGTCTCTCAGGCTGTCAAAAAAGTCCATTGGACTTTTTCAACAGCCTTCACAATGCCTCGCTTTTCTGCCCGCGCATCGGGCCGAAAAGCTGCCGCTGCGCGGCGCAAACGCCTGCTGACACAGGCTTTTTGCAGGCATTCAATCCAACACGAGGGGG
>JALFSO010000066.1 GCA_022778785.1 Dysosmobacter sp.
TTCTTTGCCGCAAATATGGAGCGCAAACTACGTCTCCTTTTTGCGCCTGACTGCGGTTGGGCTCTGGACTACGATTTTGACCTCGGCGAGCTGGTCATTTTTCCGAGATTTCCAAATGTTCCAGCCATTCAGTAGACCCTACTTTAAAATGCAGAAACAACATCTGCACTATGTGGTAGATATTGATATCAAAGGGTTTTTCGACAATGTCAATCATGGAAAAAGCCATGAAATACGATACCTGAATGGATATCCGCTGCTGCCGCTGCCTGCTATTCAGCACCGGAACCCGATGAATTTCAACAAGAGTGTGAATAGCTATACAGTGGAAGGACGGCGGGAAATACATCGGATGCTGGAGCAAGTCAATATAGATGTGCCCCGGTATCTTCTGGAAAACCCCGAACCGGGAAGTATGGGATTCAATGACAAATGTATTGCAGTCTATTGTGCGCAGAAAGGAACCTGTGCCATATCCCATCGTCCATTGATGCCCGATGAGATCACCTTCTGCCGCATCAGAGAACAAGGGCACAAAGACGCATACAGGAATATTGTGATGATACATTGGATGTACCTACCGCTGTTGACAACACGTGAGTCAACAGAACTGGCAGCCGCACTCTCCGGCAAAGAGCGTTCCGCCGTCAATAAACTCCGCAAGAAAATGGGACTCGCTCAGATTTAAAGTAATTTTGTATGGTTTATCGATGATTTGATGCAATACTTTTGCCGATGGCACGCCGTATGATTTGGAAACAGTCACGTACGGTGTAGAGTGGGGGAAAACCTGGAGATAATTTCAAAGGGTTACCTATCACTATTTTCTGGAAATGTGAAAGACGGTAAATTCGCGCTGGCCCACAACGGTATTCTCTACAATGACCGGCTTCTGCGGTGTAGCAATGGCTTGCCGAAGACGAAAATTGAAACCGACAGCTACATTGCGGTACAACTCATTGAGCAGAAAAAGGCCCTCGATTTCTCCAGCCTGAAGTACATGGCGGAGCAGGTCGAGGGCATTTTTTCGTTTACGGTGCTGGATGAGCATGAGAATCTCTATTTTGTGAAAGGGGACAATACTTCTTCTGTGCCGTACGAGGGTAATAGATCGCATCGTTCCGAGGAAAGATGGGATCACCCTACTATAAAGGAGAGTGCGGTAATGAGTCCTGTGACCTGGAACAGATGCTGGGAATCTATCTATTGCAGAACATTACAGTCTCTCTGACCCAGACAGAACAAGGATCATTCCAAACTAAATATGGTGCTTGTTCTGACAAATCTGATTCTGGCTGACAGGCCTTGTCTGGCCATCTGAGGCGCTTTGCCTGCGGACACCCTAAGGGACCATCCCCAACCACATCGCTGGTTGGGGATGTCTTGTTTTACTCAGATCCAGTTATGCAGTGTTGCCCAATAAAATCAAAAAAATTGGAAAAAAGAAAAGAAAAATTTGTCTGACCTTACAGGACGTGTTATAATTTAAACGCAAGATAATTGAAACAGGAGGAAACTGAACTTGGAAAAGCGCAAGGAGGGTGCCACGCTGGTGGACACAACGGTGGACGAGATCATCAAGCTGATCCTGGACCACAACATGAAGGCCGGAGACCGTCTGCCTAATGAATACGATCTGGCGCAGCAGTTGGGGATCGGCCGCAGCACGCTGCGGGAGGCCACCCGGCGGCTGGTCTCCCGGAACATCCTGGAGGTACGGCAGGGCTCCGGCACCTTTGTGTCCGCCAAGCAGGGCGTACCTGAGGACCCCCTGGGGCTGACATTCATGGGCGATGATCCCTATCTGGCGCTGGATCTGCTGGACATCCGTCTGATGCTGGAGCCGGAGATCTGCTCCATCGTGGCACGGCGGGCTAACAGCGTGCAATTGGAACAGCTCCAGTACTACTGCGATGAGGTCAGCCGCCTCATTGAGGAGGATCAGGATTACTCTGAGGCAGACACCCAGTTCCACCGGTATCTGGCGGAGTGCAGCGGCAACCGGGTGTTGAAGAACCTGATCCCCGTCATCACGTCCTCCGTCCGGGTGAACATCGCCACCACCAGGGATGAACACCGTCTGATGACCAACGTGCAGCACCGCCGCATCATGGACGCCATCCTGCGGCGGGATGCCGCCGGTGCCCGGTACAATATGATCGTTCATCTGAACACCAACCGTGACTTTATGGCTAGAAATGCAAAGCAGCTGAAAAAACGTTAAAAATTCGTCATACAAGCGTAAACGTTTACCGGCAAAAGTGGTCCCTCCGGGGACCGCTTTTTGTAGCCAGAAACTGACAATTTATACAAATAGAATCATTTTTACCTGTCCAATCCTCCAAAATATTGTGAATTTTTGAACAATTATTGACTGATGAATTTTGAAGTGCTATCTTTAAACATGTAAAATACATCTGATGAATTTCGGATACAGCTGATCGGATGTAAAGTGATGAAAAGAAGGAGTAACAACAATGAAAAAGATCATGGCAATGCTGATGGCAGCAGCAATGACCCTCTCCCTGGCAGCCTGCGGCTCTAGTGGGGCTTCCTCCGGCAACTCCGGCGCCGCCTCCGGCACCTCCAATTCCGGCGAGACCGTTACCTTCAAGATGCACTTCGTGGATCCCGAGACCGCTCCCTTTGTGCAGGGCGGCCAGAAGATCGCCGAGCTGGTGTCCGCCGCCACTGACGGCCGTATCCAGATCGAGGTCATGGCCGGCGGCTCCCTGGGCGGCGAGCGCGACACCATTGAGCTGGCTATGGACAACAGCCTGGACATCGCCACCTGCGCCAACTCCGTTCTGACCAACTTTATCCCCGAGATGGGCATTCTGGACCAGGCTTATCTGTGGAAGAACGCCGACGAGGCGCACGCCGCCGTGGACGGCACCCTGGGCGATCTGATCAAGGAGGCCGCTGAGAAGCAGGGCCTGCATGTCATCGGCTTCCTGGAGTCCGGCTTCCGGAACACCTTCTCCACCAAGCCCATCCAGACCATTGATGACTTCAAGGGCGTGACCATCCGCACCATGGAGAACCAGTATCACCAGGCCGCCTTCGAGTCCTTCGGCGCCATGCCCATCGCCATGAGCTACAACGACGTGTTCACCGCTCTGCAGCAGGGTACCATCGACGCTTGCGAGAACGCCACCTCCAACTGCCTGAACTCCGGTTACTATGAGGTCACCAAGAACGTCACCAACACCCAGCACGCCTTCGTGTACATCCTGATGTGCATGTCTGACGATGCCTGGAACAAGATCCCCGAGGATCTGCGTGAGCCCTTCATGAACGCCGTCCAGGAGGGTGTCGAGTACGAGCGTAACCTGCTGAACGAGGCCAACGCCGAGGCTACCGCGAAGCTGAAGGATCTGGGTGTTTCCTTCTACGACATTGACATCCCCACTCTGCAGGCCGCCTATCAGGCCAAGGCTAAGGAGAAGGGCTTCACCTTCGATCCCACTTGGCAGGCTGCTGTTGACGAGGCCATCGCCAGCGTGGCCTGAGTCTCCGGAACGAATTTCCTGGTTTCCCGCAGATGACAATGGGAGCCGCCTGAGCGGCGGCTCCCATTTACTATCTGAGAAACTCTAAGAGAATGAGAGAGGTGCTTCGCACAATGAAAAAACTCCTCGGCAAACTGCAGCACCTGGAAAACCTGGTGCTGGTCATCACTTTCACAGTGATGGTGGCCGCCATCTTCATCCAGGTGGTCAACCGCAATATCTTCAAGATCCCTGTCTCCGGCTTTGAAGAGGCCGCCAAGTACTGCATGGTCTACATGGTCATGCTGGGTACGGAACTGGGCTTGCGGGACGGCACCCAGATCGCCGTTACCGGCGTGGTGGACAAATTCAAGGGCAAGGCCCACAAGGTCCTGCTGATAGTGGCGAAGGTCATCGTCATTGCTTTTGCCGCCATGATGACCAACATCTCCCTGAGCATGGTGCTCAAGCAGGTAAGGACCGGACAGACTTCTCCCGGTCTGGGCATCCCTATGACCGTTCCCTACTTTGCTCTGCTGCTGAGCTTCGCCCTGATCACCGTGATTCAGATCGTTCTGCTGCTCAAGATGATTCTGAATTTCAACAAGCCGGAGGAAGATGAGACGGCTGTTTCCAAGAAGGAGGCGGAAGACTGATGGCTGGTATTATCATGTTTGGCGGCTTCGCGCTGCTGCTGATCCTGGGCGTGCCCATTGCCCTGTCCCTGGGCGCCGCCACCCTGGCGGCTATCCTGCTGGACCCGTCACTGGGCGTCTCCGCCACCACCGTCGGCCAGCGGATCTTCGGCGGTCTGGACTCTACGTCCATCATGGCCATCGCGTTTTTCGTGCTGGCCGGCAACCTGATGACCAAGGGCGGCATTTCCAGCCGGATCTGTGACTTTTGCCGGTCCATCATCGGCGGCATCCGGGGCGGTATGGGCGTCGTGCTGGTGCTGGCCTGCGCCTTCTTCGCGGCCCTGTCCGGCTCCGCTCCCGCAACCGTGGTGGCCATCGGCGTCATGCTGTATCCCGACATGGTGAAGATGGGCTATCCCAAGGACCGCACCGCCGGACTGCTGGTGGTGTCCGGCGGCCTGGGCCCCATTATCCCGCCCAGTATCATCATGGTGGTGTACGCCACCATCACCGGCGCCTCTGTGGGCGACATGTTTAAGTCCGGCATGGCCATCGGCATCATGATCGTCGTTGCCCTGTCCATCGTGGTCCTGTTCTATGCCCACAAGGAGCGCTGGCCCAAGGATGACATCCACTTCAACCTGAAGGAATTCCTGCACAACTTCTTCAGCGCTATTCCCGCGCTGCTGCTGCCGGTCATCATCTTGGGCGGCATCTACTCCGGCCTTCTGACGCCCACCGAATCCTCTGCCATCGCCGTGGTGTGGGCCCTCATCGCCGGCATGTTCATCTACAAGGAGCTGAAGCCCAAGGATCTGTACCAGATCTTCATCGACTCCGCCAAGGGCTCCGCCATGACCCTGTTCATCATCGCCACCTCCACCGCCTTTGCCTGGCTGTTCGCCTACTCCGGCCTGTCTAAGCAGATGGTGGACTTCGTGGTGGGCCTGAACCTGACACCCGCTCTGTTCTGCCTGATGATCGCCATCATCCTGCTGATCTTCGGCACCTTCCTGGAGGGCATCGCCACCTGCGTGCTGCTGGTCCCCGTGCTGTGGCCCATCGCCCAGGCGTTGGGCATCAACGTAATTCACTTCGGCATGATCGTCTCCATCGCCAACGTGGTGGGAACCATGACGCCGCCTGTGGCCGTCAACATCTTCTCTGCCGCCTCTGTCACCAAGCTGAAGATGGGCGAGATCGTCAAGGGTCAGTGGCCCTTCTTCGTGGGCTATATCTTCGTGTTCTTCCTGGTGGTCCTGATCCCCCAGATCAGCACCTTCCTGCTGTGATTTTTTCCGGTCTCCGGAGCCTGGCTCGCCGGGCTCCGGGGGCCAAGCGGACTGACTTTCGTACGCTTTTGAAAAGTCGGTCTATTTTTTCAAAAAACTTTGCTGAATTTGTCTGATGAATTTGACGGATAATTTGCTTGCCGTCATGAGTACCATAAAGGAGGATTTCACAAATGCGCAGTCTGGAAAATAAAGAGCGTATGGAAAAATGGAGCGTGCAGTCTCCGGAGGAGCCGGGCTTCCACGCCGTCATTACCCCTGACAAATGCGAGTGCCAGGAGACTCAGATGTACCGGCTGAACCTGCTGAAGGGCCAGTCCTACACCCTGGAGTCCAAGGACTCTGAGCTGCATCCCGTGCTCATCAGCGGCGCTGCCAAGCTGTCTGACCATTCTGTGCTCAATGAGACTATGAAGCAGTTCGACGCGTTCTACATTCCCGGCAATGACTCCGTGACCATCACCGCCCTGGAGGACTGCATCTTCTATATCGCCGGTGCCAAGTACGAGGGCGTCGGCAAGGCCTTCTTCCGGTCCTTCGACCTGTCCCAGCCTGTGGGCGATATCCACCAGATCCACGGCACCGGCATCGGCCAGCGGGAGGTCATGATGACCCTGTCCGACAAGGACGAGGCCTCCCGCCTGATCTGCGGCCTCACCTGGGGCGGCGAGGGAGCCTGGACCAGCTGGCCTCCTCACCAGCATGAGAAGGATCTGGAGGAGATCTACTGCTACTTCGACATGCCCCTGCCTCACTTCGGCTTCCACATCAGCTATCTGAAGAGCGGCGAGGTGGAGGACATCGTCACTCACACCGTGCACTCCGGCACCTTTGTGCAGGCGCCCGTGGGCTATCATCCCACCGTGGCCAGCCCCGGCACCCGCAACGCCTATCTGTGGTGCCTGGGTGCCCTGCGCCACTCCAGCCGCAGCTACAATCTGGCGGTCCTGGACCCCGCCCTGGAGAGCTTCAACTCCGAGCGCTGAGCGATCTGTCTCCGGGACTGCCCGGACGACACTGCCGTCATTGAACGGCCCGCGCGACCTGCGCGATTGAATTTGAATGATGATGGAGGAACTCTATTATGACGAATCTGTTTGATCTCACCGGCAGAAAGGCCATCGTGACCGGCGGCACCCGCGGCCTGGGCAAGAGCATGGCCGAGGGCCTGATGGAGGCCGGCGCTTCCGTGGTCATCTTCGGCACCAGCGACAAGGTGCAGGACGTGGCGGCGGAGTTCTGCGCCAAGGGCCTGGACTGCAAGGGCCTGCAGGTGAATCTGGCCAGCGCTGAGGAGCGCAAGGCCGGCTTTGAGAAAGCTGTGGAGATCCTGGGCGGTCTGGACATCATCCTGAACGCCGCCGGTATCCAGCGCCGCCACGAGAGCCCCAACTTCCCCATGGAGGACTGGAACGAGGTCATCGAGGTCAACATGACCGCTCCCTTCGACCTGAGCCAGATGGCCGCCCGGGAGTTCCTGAAAAAGGAGAAGCCCTACGGCAAGATTATCAACATCGCCTCCATGCTGTCCTTCTTCGGCGGCCAGACCGTCCCCGCCTACGCGGCGTCCAAGGGCGGCGTGGCCCAGTTCAGCAAAGGCATGGCCAACGAGCTGGCCTGCAAGGGCATCAACGTCAACTGTATCGCCCCCGGCTACATGGCCACTGACATGAACGTGGCTCTCACCGACCCCAACAACCCCCGCTTCAAGATCATCACCGACCGCATCCCCGCGGGCCGCTGGGGCACCGGCGAGGACATGAAGGGAACCGCCATCTTCCTGGCCTCCCACGCCTCCGACTATCTGGACGGCGCCGTGATTCCCGTGGACGGCGGCTATCTGGTGAAATAAAAAGGGGAGCGGAGAATTATGGCAAAGTATACTGTTTGCGTCAGCGACGAGCGCCACGCCAGCTATGAGGTGGAGCGCGCCATGCTCCAGTCCATCGACGCGGAGCTGAAGCTCTGCCACTGCGGGAGCGACGAGGACATCGCCGTCCAGTGCGCCGATGCCGACGCCGTCCTGCTGGACCTGGCCCCCATGACCGCCAAGGCCATCGCCGGTCTGAAGAAGTGTAGGGTCATCAGCCGCTACGGCGTGGGCTTTGAGAACGTGGACCTGGCCGCGGCCACCGCCGCCGGCATCCAGGTGACCAACGTCCCCGACTACTGCATGGAGGACGTGTCCGACCATGCCCTGGCCCTGATGCTGTCCTGCCTGCGCCACATCCCCATGCGGGACCGGAAGGTCCGGGAGGGCGCCTGGAACCTCCAGGCCACCAGCTTCCGCCTGAAGGACAAGACTCTGGGCGTCATCGGCGCCGGACGCATCGCCCGGGCCCTGATCCGGAAGGTCAGCGGCTTCGGCCTGAAGGAGGTCGTGGCCTATGATCCCTACATCTCTGCCGAGGATCTGGCCAAGATCGGCGTGCGGAAGGTGGAGCTGGACGAGCTGCTGGCCGTCTCCGATATCATCTCCCTGCACCTCCACGCCAACGCTGAGACCAACGGCATGATCAACAAAGAGACCCTGGGCAAGATGAAGCCCACCGCCATCCTCATCAACGTCAGCCGCGGTCCCCTGGTGAACGACGCCGACCTGCTGGAGGCCCTGCGGGAGGGCCACATCCTGGCCGCCGGTCTGGACACCCACAACCACGAGCCTCTGGGCGCTGATTCCCCCTTCTGCCAGCTGGACAATGTGGTTCTCACCGACCACACTGCCTACTCTACCGCCGAGGGCGTCCAGGAGCTGAAGACCAAGGCCGCCCAGAACGTCATCGACGTGCTCACCGGCGCGGCGCCCAAGTATCCTGTCAACAAGCTGTAATCAAACAAAGCTGCCGGGTCCCGGAGGGGACCCGGACGGAAAGGAAGCATATCAATGGAAATCATCGACCGTCTTTCCAACGCGGGCGTCGTGCCTGTTGTTGTCATCGAGAACGCCGCTGACGCCGTCCCCACCGCCAAGGCCCTGCTGGCCGGCGGCATCGACGTCATGGAGATCACCTTCCGCACCGCCGCCGCCAGGGAATCCATCGCCGCCGTGGCCAAGGAGTGCCCCGGCATGGTGGTGGGCGCCGGCACCGTCCTGAATCTGGAGCAGTGCAAGGCCGCCGTGGAAGCCGGTGCCAGGTTCATCGTGTCCCCCGGCTACTGCGAGGAAGTGGTGGCCTGGTGCGTGGAGAACAACGTGGCCATCACCCCGGGTTGCGTCACCCCCACTGAGATCACGGCCGCCATCGCCCAGGGCCTGAAGGTGGTCAAGTTCTTCCCCGCCAACGTCTATGGCGGCCTCACTGCCATGAAGTCCCTGTCCGGCCCCTTCGGCGGCATCAAGTTCATCCCCACCGGCGGCGTCAACGGCAAGAACCTGGATGAGTACATCGCCGCTCCCTTCATCCACGCCGTGGGCGGCAGCTGGCTGTGCACCAAGGCCGACATCTCCGCCCACAACTTTGACAAGATCACCGCGCTGTGCAAAGAGGCCCGGAAGATCGCCCTGGGATTCGAGGTGGCCCACATCGGCGTCAACACCGCCGACGGCGATGCCTCCATGGAGGTCTGCCGCCAGCTGAACGACGCCTTCGGCTTCGAGACCAAGGAGGGCAACAGCTCCAACTTCGCCAGCTCCGCCGTGGAAGTGATGAAGTCTCAGTACCTGGGCGACAACGGCCACATCGCCATCCGCACCAACTCCATCCCCCGGGCCGCCGTGGAGCTGGCCAAGGCGGGCTTTGAGCTGGACGAGTCCACCGCCAAGTACAAGGGCGACAAGATGACCGCGGTTTATCTGAAGCAGCAGTTCGGCGGCTTTGCCGTGCACCTGCTGCAGAAATAAGAGGGAGGAACGCACAATGAAATTTCTGACTTTCGGTGAGATCATGCTCCGTCTGAAGGCACCCGGACAGGAGTGCTTCTTCCAGTCTCCCATGCTGGAGGCTACCTTCGGCGGCGGCGAGGCCAACGTGGCCGTGTCCCTGGCCAACTACGGCATGGACGCCGGCTTCCTGACCGTCCTGCCCTCCAACGCCATCGGTGACGAGTGCGTCAAGGAGCTGCGCCGCTTCGGCGTGGACACCTCCCGTATCCTGCGGGGCGAGGGCCGCATGGGCATCTATTTCCTGGAGGGCGGCGCCAACCAGCGTCCCTCCAAGGTGGTCTATGACCGCGCCTGGTCCTCCATCGCCATGGCCAAGCCCGGCTCCATCGACTGGGACAAGGCTTTCGAGGGCGTGGAGTGGTTCCACATCACCGGCATCACCCCCGCCATCTCCGAGACCGCCATGGAGCTGTCCCTGGAGAGCGTGAAGGAGGCTAAGAAGCGGGGCATCACCGTGTCCTGCGACCTGAACTACCGCAAGAACCTGTGGAAGTACGGCAAGCGCGCCGCCGAGGTCATGCGGGAGATCGCCAACTTCGTGGACGTGGCCATCGCCAACGAGGAGGACGTGCAGAAGTCCCTGGAGATCACCACCGATGTGGTGGTGGAGTCCGGCGAACTGGACCGCGAGAAGTACCGCGACCTGGGCAACAAGGTCCTGGCCGCCTATCCCAACATGAAGATGATCGCCATCACCCTGCGGGAGAGCCACAGCGCCGACTGGAACGGCTGGGCCGCCTGCCTCAACGACGGCGAGAACTTCTATGTCTCCAAGAAGTACGAGATCCGGGATATCGTGGACCGCGTGGGCGGCGGCGACAGCTTTGCCGGCGGCCTGATCTACGGCCTGAACACCTACGAGGACAAGCAGCAGGCCCTGGAGTTCGCCGTGGCGGCCTCCTGCCTGAAGCACAGCATCATCGGTGACTTCAACCGCGTGGGCGTCTCGGACGTGGAGAAGCTCATGGGCGGCGACGGCACCGGCCGCGTGCAGAGATAACGGTATGAGCTGCTTTTACTGTGAAAAGGACGAGCGCCTGCTGGCGCTGATGACCCCGCTGGCCGAGCTGCGCTGGGCGGATGTGTATCTGTTCAACGACCAGAAGCACCAGGGCCGCTGCGTGGTGGCACTGAAGGGCCATCACGATGAGATCTGGCAGCTGACCGACGAACAGCGCAGCGGCTTCTTCGGTGAAGTCTCCCTGGTGGCGGAGGCCATCGCCCGCTATGCAAAAGCGGACAAGATCAATTACGCCATCTACGGGGATATCGTCTCCCACTTCCATGTCCATGTGGTCCCCAAAACGAAAGACGGCCTGCAGTGGGGCGGTCCCTTCACCGACAACATTCCCAAGGTCACTATGGAACCGGAGGCCTTTCAGGCTGTGGGCCGGGCTGTTCTCAGCGCGATGGATGACATCGCGGCGGAGAAGGGCCTGCCCGTGGTGAAACACCTGATGTGAGGGCTCTCCCTGTTCCGGTGAACATACTCCTTCGTGTGGGCAGCAATGGAAGCTTCCATTGCTGCCCTGCGCTATCCTGAAAAATCCGCGGAACATCCGCGTGAGGAGGAAAATTTTTATGATGCAGGATCAGGAACTGACCAGCCAGAAGCTGCGGGAGATCGCTCCGGAGCTGGACCCCCTGCGCCTGGGCACCGGCTGGAAGCCGGAGGACCTGAGCAAGCCGCAGATCATCATTGAGAGCACCTTCGGCGACAGTCATCCCGGCAGCGGCCATCTGCTGGAGCTGGCGGAGGAGGTCCGGCGGGGCGTCAGGGACGCCGGTGGTTTCGGCGCACGTTACTTTACCACCGA
Source organism: Dysosmobacter sp. (assembly GCA_022778785.1). GTDB lineage: Bacteria > Bacillota > Clostridia > Oscillospirales > Oscillospiraceae > Oscillibacter. The sequence goes on from JALFSO010000066.1 coordinate 11,122, forward strand.
CATCTGCGACGGAGAGTCCCAGGGCCACGACGGCATCAACTACTCCCTGGCCTCCCGGGACATGATCGCCAACATGATCGAGATCCACGCCAATGCCACCCCCTTTGACGGCGGCGTGTTCCTGGCCAGCTGCGACAAGGGCATGCCCGCCCATCTCATGGGCATCGGCCGGGTGGACCTGCCCTCCATCATGGTCACCGGCGGCGTCATGGACCCCGGTCCGGGCCTGCTGACCCTGGAGCAGATCGGCAAGTACAGCGCCATGTACGAGCGGCATGAGATTACCGAGGAGAAGTTCCGCTATTACAAGCAGAACGCCTGCCCCTCCTGCGGCGCCTGCTCCTTCATGGGCACCGCCTCTACCATGCAGATCATGGCGGAGTCCCTGGGACTGATGCTGCCCGGCACCGCCCTGATGCCCGCCACCAGCCCGGAGCTGCGGCGGGCGGCCTACGAGGCCGGAAAGCAGTCCGTCCGGCTGGCCCGGGAGGGGCTGACGGCCCGGAAGATCGTCACCCGGGCGTCCTTTGAGAACGCCATCATCGTCCACGCGGCCATCTCCGGCTCCACCAACGCCCTGCTGCACCTGCCCGCCATCGCCCAGGAGTTCGGTATTGACATCGACGGCGACACCTTTGACCGGCTCCACCGGGGCATGCACTACCTGCTGGACATCCGGCCCGCCGGACGGTGGCCCGCCGCCTTCTTCTACGCCGCCGGCGGCGTACCCGCCATCATGGAGGAGATCCGGCAGTTCCTGCACCTGGACGTTCTGACCGTCACCGGAAAGACCCTGGGGGAGAATTTGGAGGATCTGCGTCAGAACGGTTTCTACGATCGCAGCGCCGAGGCCCTGAAAAAGCTGGGCCTGGAACGCCGGGACATCATCCGACCCTTTGACGATCCCTTCGGTACCGACGGCAGCATCGCCGTCCTGAAGGGCAATCTCTGCCCCGACGGCGCCGTCATCAAGCACACCGCCGCCCCGAAAGAGATGTTTGACGCTACCTTGAGGGCCCGTCCCTTCGACTGCGAGGAGGACGCCATCCACGCCGTGCTCACCCATCAGATCCAGCCCGGCGACGCGGTGATCATCCGCTACGAGGGTCCCCGGGGCAGCGGCATGCCGGAGATGTTCTACACCACGGAGGCCATCTCCTCTGACCCGGAGCTGGCCAGGTCCATTGCCCTGCTGACGGATGGCCGGTTCTCCGGCGCCTCCAAGGGCCCGGCCATTGGCCACATCTCCCCTGAGGCAGCCCAGGGCGGCCCCATCGCGCTGGTAGAGGAGGGGGACCTGATCCACATCGACGTCGTCGCACGCCGTCTGGAGATTGTGGGGGCGGCCGGAGAGCGGAAGAGCCCCGCCGAGATGGACGCCATCCTGACGGAGCGCCGGAAGGCCTGGCAGCCCCGTCCCTCCCGGTACACCGGCGGCGTGCTGAAGTTGTTCTCCCAGCACGCTCAGTCCCCCATGCGGGGCGGAAACATGAAATAACCGCTGCAAGGAGGCTTTCTCAATGGAACGCAAAAACCCGCTGCTGAACCCGGCCGCCACCGACAGATTCATCACCGTGGGAGAGATCATGCTCCGGCTCTCCCCGCCCAACTACGAGAAGATCCGCATGACCTCCGCCTTTGAGGCCAACTACGGCGGCAGCGAGGCCAACATCGCCATGGCCCTGGCCAACCTGGGGGTGGACAGCACCTTCTTCAGCGTGGTGCCCAACAACTCCCTGGGCAAGAGCGCCATCCGCCATCTCCGCAGCAACGATGTCCACTGCACGCCGGTGATCCTCAGCACGCCGGAGCAGACCCCCACCCACCGGTTGGGCAGCTACTATCTGGAGACCGGCTACGGCATCCGGCCCAGCAAGGTCATCTACGACCGGAAGCACAGCGCCATCACGGAGTTTGACTTCAGCCAGGTGGATCTGGAGGCGCTGCTGGTGGAGTTCACCTGGCTCCATCTCAGCGGCATCACCCCGGCCCTGGGCCCCAACTGCCGGAAGCTGGTAATGGACTGCCTGCGCATCGCCAAGGGAAAAGGCCTGACCACCAGCTTTGACGGCAACTTCCGCAGCTCCCTCTGGTCCTGGGAGGAGGCCCGGGACGTCTGCACGGAGTATCTGCCCTATGTGGACGTGCTGTTCGGCATCGAGCCCTACCATCTGTGGCGGGACGAGGGCGACCACAGCCGGGGGGACTGGAAGGACGATGTGCCCTTCCGTCCCAGCTACGAGCAGCAGGACGAGATCTTCCAGGCGTTCATTGAGCGCTATCCCAATCTCCGCTGCATCGCCCGCCATGTGCGGTATGTTCACAGCGGCAGCGAGAACAGCCTGAAAGCCTTCATGTGGTATGAGGGCCACACCTTTGAGAGCAAGCTGTTCACCTTCAACATCCTGGACCGGGTGGGCGGCGGCGACGCCTTCGCCAGCGGCCTGATCTATGCCATGATGCACGCCTACAAGCCCATGGACATGATCAACTTCGCCGTGGCCAGCAGCGCCATCAAGCACACCATCCGGGGCGATGCCAATATCACCGACGACGTGTCCGGCATCCACAATCTGATGAACATGGACTACGACATTAAGCGCTGAAACTCTGCCTGTTGCTCTTTTGCGCGAAGAAACTTTCGTTGGGGGAGTCAACAAATTTCAAAAGTGTGGCAGCCATGCCTGCTTCGTAAGGAAGCGGGCATGGCTGCGCGATTATCTCAGTCACCCTGTATGAACTGTGAATATGGAGAAGCGCCTGAGTGTACAGGGTATGCGCTCCTGTCAGAACAGGAGGAAATAAATCTGGCCCAATACAGAAAGGCGCGTGGCAGTCCCGGCCACAGTTGGCCAGCGCAAGATGATTCTGTGCCTGTGGTTTCCTTTGCCCCGACCGGAGATGACAAGCCTGTAGCAGCTATGCTTACTGTAACCTCTATGGCCTATGGATGGCTGAGTTCCTAGGGAACCTCTGATTTAATCCACACTACCATAAAGGCTCCGGATGTGGGATAATAAGACTATCACAGCAATGGTGGTGTATGACGATGAAGAAACAGGAAACATTTACGGATATCGAATACAGCTTCCGCAAAAAGAAAACGAAACGGGAGGAATTTCTGGAAATCATGGACGAGATCATTCCCTGGGACGAGTGGGTTGGTGTTATCGAACCCTACTACCCTAAGGGAAAGCGTGGACGTCCGCCCATGGGCATTGA
>JALFSO010000077.1 GCA_022778785.1 Dysosmobacter sp.
GGAGCCCTTCCCTGAGTGCCTGGAAATGGCGGAAAAGCATGGCCGCACCATCCTGCGTACCCCGGCCCATACCTCCGCCTTTATGAGCGCCCTCATCGGCAGCCTGTACAACCGGCTTGCCCCCTGCATCACCCGGTCGGGGGTGATGATGGAGATTTACGGCGAGGGTGTGCTGTTCCAAGGCGAGTCCGGCGTGGGCAAGAGCGAGGTGGCCATCGAGCTGATCAAGCGGGGGCACCGCATCATTGCCGACGACGCGGTGGAGATCCGCCAGACCAACCACGGCGCCCTGGAGGCCACTGCCCCCGAGCTGATCCGGCACTACATGGAGCTGCGGGGCATCGGCGTCATCGACGTGCGCCAGCTGTTCGGTATGCGGGCTATCAAGACCGAGTCCCAGTTGGACCTGGTGGTCCACTTTGAGCAGTGGGACAACACCAAGTTCTACGACCGTCTGGGCATCGAGGACCATTTCACGGAGATCCTGGACATTCAGGTGCCCTGCGTCACCATCCCCGTGCGGCCGGGCCGGAACCTGGCCAGCATCGTGGAGGTGGCGGCCATGAACAACCGCCACCGCCGCTACGGCTACAACGCCGCCGAGGAGCTGGCCCGGAAGGTGGACCTCCGTGCGGAGGGCAAGGCGTAAACCGGAAACATGATCTGTCAGAGGTGACATATGGATGAATATCGGCATTGACATCGGCGGCACGAATCTGAAGGCCGGTCTGGTGGACGACGACGGCCGCATTTTGGCAGCGGTCCGGGAGCCGCTGCGCTTCCGTGACCCGGAGACCTTCGCGGAGACCCTGGCGTCCCTGGCCCGGCGGGCGATGGAGGCGGCGGGCGTGCCCGCGGAGGGCGTCCGGTCCGTGGGCATGGGCGTCCCCGGCGCCGTCTCCGGGGGAGACATCCTGTACACCGCCAATATCCCGCTGAAAAATATCGGCGTGGAGACGCTGTTCCGCCGGCATCTGGATCTGCCGGTGCTGCTGGGCAACGACGCGGACTGCGCCGCCGTGGGCGAGTATTTCTGCGGTGCGGGCCGGGGCACCCGGAACTTCATCGTGGTGACGCTGGGCACCGGCATCGGCGCCGGGCTGATCCTGAACGGACGGCTGTACACCGGCATGGGCGCCGCCGGAGAGGTGGGCCATATTCTGGTGGAACGGGACGGCGCGTTGTGCAACTGCGGCCGCCGGGGCTGCTGGGAGCAGTACGGCTCCGCCACGGCCCTGATCCGTCAGACCCGGGCGGCCATGGAGGCCCATCCGGACAGCCTGCTCCACGCCGTGGCGGCGGAGAACGGCGCCGTGGACGGACGGACGCCCTTCCAGGCGGCGCTCCGGGGCGATCCGGCGGCGCTGGAGGTCTGTGCCCGGTATGTGGACTATCTGGCGGCGGGGGTCACGGATGTGATCAATCTGCTCCAGCCGGACATACTGGCACTGGGCGGCGGCGTGGCCGCCGCGCCGGAGGAGCTGCTGCTCCGGCCGCTGCAAAAGCTGGTGGCGGAGAAATGCTACGGCCGCCACAGCGATATGTATACGGAGGTCGTCCGGGCGGAGCTGGGCAACGACGCGGGCATCATCGGCGCGGCGATGCTGGACCGGGTGATCTGAGACTTTTTTGGAGGAGACCCTATGGATTGGTACAAGGCATTGGATGAGAGGATCGGGCGGGATCTGCCGGATCTGCGGATGACGGCGGAGGAGCCCATGAGCCGGCACACGTCGTTCCGGGTGGGTGGTCCCGCCCGGCGGATGGCCTTCCCGGCCAGCGGGGAGCAGCTGGTGCTGCTGGTCAGTCTGGCACGGGAATGCGGCGCGCGTCCGCTGGTCATCGGCAACGGCACCAATCTGCTGGTGCCCGACGCCGGTCTGGACCGGCTGGTGATCTGCACCTCGGAGATGAACAGCCTTGAGAAGACGGGGAAGACCACCATCCGGGCGGCGGCGGGCGTGCCGCTGGCGCGGCTGGCGGATTTCGCCCAGAAAAACGGCTTGGCCGGTCTGGCCTTCGCCCACGGCATCCCCGGCACGGTGGGCGGCGGCGTGTGCATGAACGCCGGGGCCTACGGCGGGGAGCTGAAGCAGGTGCTGCGCTCCGTGACGGCCCTGTTCCCGGAGGAGGGCGTGCGGACGCTGTCCGTCCCGGAGCTGGATCTGGGCTACCGGCACAGTCTGTTCTCCGGCCATCCGGAGGCGGCGGTGCTGTACGCGGAGTTCGATCTGACGCCGGGAGACGGCGCCGCCATCCGGGCGGAGATGGAGGACCTGATGGCCCGCCGGAAGGCCAGCCAGCCCCTGGAATACCCCAGTGCCGGCAGCACCTTCAAGCGTCCGGAGGGCTATTACGCCGGGACGCTCATCGACCAGTGCGGCCTGAAGGGACTGACGGTGGGCGGCGCCCAGGTCAGCGGGAAGCATGCGGGCTTCATCATTAACCGGGGCGGCGCCACCGCCGCCGACGTGCTGGAGCTGATCCGGCAGGTACAGGACCGGGTGTACGCGGAAAAGGGCGTCCGGCTGGAGCCGGAGGTAAAGCTGGTGGACTGAGTCCGCCGCGGCAGAGAGGGTGAGACCTCCGGAACGGAGGTCTTTTCTCTGATTTTGGCGCCATTGGGCGCATGGGGGAGTTTACTTTGGAAATTCTGATCATTTCCGGCCTGTCCGGTGCCGGAAAGAGCAAGGCCGCCTCCTTTCTGGAGGACATGGGCTTTTATATCGTGGACAACATGCCGGCGGTGATGATGCTGAAATTTGCGGAGTTTTGCGCCGCCGGCGTGGGCAGCCGCTATGACCGGGTGGCTCTGGTGTACGACGTCCGCACCGCCAGCTCCTCCACGGAACTGTACGACGTGCTGGAGAAGCTGCGTCGGATGGACGGCTCCTGCCGGATGCTGTTCCTGACGGCGGACCAGGAGACCATCATCAAGCGGTACAAGGAGACCCGCCGCCGCCATCCCCTGTGCAGCGACAGCGTGTCCCTGGAGGCAGCCGTCCGGCGGGAGCGGGAGGTCATGGCCCCGGTGCGGGCCCAGGCGGACTTTGTCATCGACACCTCCCGCCTCTCCACGGCGCAACTCCGGGGCGAGCTGCTGCGGCTGTTCGACACCCAGGGCGAGCGGGGCGGCATGACGGTCAGCGTCACCTCCTTCGGCTTCAAATACGGCCTGCCCATGGACGCCGACCTGGTGTTCGACGTTCGCTTCATGCCGAACCCCTTTTACATCGAGGATCTGCGGGATAAGACCGGTATGGACCATGAGGTCTATGACTACGTCTTCAGCTTTCCCCAGACCAACGACTACCTGAAAAAGCTGGAGGACCTGCTGTCCTTCTCCCTGCCGCTGTACGCGGAGGAGGGGAAGACCCAGCTGGTCATCGCCGTGGGCTGCACCGGCGGACACCATCGGTCCGTCTCCGTGGCGCGGGCCCTGGCGGCGTACATCCGCCAGCTGGGCTATCATGTCTCGGAGAACCACCGGGACATGGGCCGCGGCGGATGAGGAGGAAACGCTATGCCGGATGAACGATTTTCCTACCGGGTCCCCCGGGTACACGGCCCCCGCATCGCCGTCATCGGCGGCGGCAACGGCCTGTCCACCATGCTGCGGGGTCTGAAAAACTACACGGAGAACATCACCGCCATCGTCACGGTGGCGGACGACGGCGGCGGCTCCGGAATGCTGCGCCAGGACCTGGGGATGCCCCCGCCGGGGGACATCCGCAACTGCATGGAGGCCCTGGCCAACACGGAGCCGCTGATGAGCGAACTAATGCACTACCGCTTCTCCGACGGCTCCCTGGCGGGCCAGAGCTTCGGCAACCTGTTTCTGGCGGCGCTGAACGGCATCTCGTCCTCCTTCGACGTGGCGGTGAGCCGCATGAGCGAGGTCCTGGCCATCACGGGCCGGGTGCTGCCGGTGACTACCGCCGATGTCCAGCTGGAGGCGGAGTTTGAGAACGGCGCCACGGTGGTGGGGGAGTCCAAGATCTTCTACTGCAAGAAGGAGCAGGACTGCCGCATCCGCCGGGTGCGCCTGCTGCCGGAGCGTCCCCAGGCGCTGCCGGAGGCCGTCCAGGCCATCCATGACGCGGACATGATCGTCCTGGGGCCCGGCAGCCTGTACACAAGCATCATCCCCAATCTGCTGGTCAGCGGCATTGTGGAGGCTATTCAGGAGGCCGACGCCATGAAGGTCTATGTCTGCAACGTCATGACCCAGGACGGCGAAACCGAGGGCTACACGGTGTCCGACCACATCCGCGCCCTGTTCAAGCACTCCTGCCCGGGGCTGTTCGACCTGTGCCTGACCAATTCCTCCCCCATTCCCCCGGCGGTGGTGCAGCGCTATGCCCAAGAGGGAGCAGAGCCCATTTTCTGCGACCGGGAGTCCGTGGAGGCCCTGGGGGTGGAGATCGTCAGCCGCCCGGTGTCCACGGTGGAAAACGGCCTGGTGCGCCATAACCCCGGCCACCTGGCCTGGGAGCTGGTACAG
>JALFSO010000093.1 GCA_022778785.1 Dysosmobacter sp.
CATATTCTGTCGTGAGTATCTAACCAATTGTTGTCGGAAGCGTACAAACTACTGGATTAAAATCCACAACGACTTAATTTGCGTTGTTGTGGCTCAGATAATGTTGATCTGTCTCTGTAGCTATTTTTTTGGGAATTTTTGGTGGTGAAATATTGCCTGGAAGTTACTTTGAACTCAGTATAGTAGATGGCAAGATACTTTGGACTAATATCGTCATAGTGCATAAAAAATATTATTATATTCATCACCGCATTGACAAAAAGAACAATGTGTAATATAATTATCACAAATAATAAAAAATTATCACACATATTAAAAGGAGTCCTGCAAACAAAAGTCAATAGCTGTAATGAAAAAAGCCCGCAAAATTTGCGAGACCGAAAAAGGGCATAACAAACCAGGCTGGAGAAAAATCGCATCACCAGCCAAGATGAATTTGTCAGTTGTTTTAGCTTTGCGCGATATCCTGCTGTGCGTCGAACGCCTCAAGGCACTCTTTCACACGAGCATAGTAGATGCGCAGGAACTTGTTCTGAGCGGCGGTCATATAGACAAAGTACGGCTTGCCCTCGGCACGTTTCTTATCGAGAAACTGGTACACCGGCTCATCTGCTGGGGCTTTTCTCAGGTAGGTGCAGACGATCTGGTACAATGTTTTCCGCAGATGGGGTGAGCCGCGCTTGGTCGTGGGAACGCTCTTGGCACTATGCTTGCCAGAATTGTCCACGCCTGGATCGACGCCTGCAAAGCCCACAATGGAGCTTCGGCGAGGGAAACGGCGCACATCGCCGATCTCAGCCATGAGCTGCACGGCAGTGGTTTCGCCAACACCGTACATGGCGCGCACGGTATCGTACTCAGGGAGTTGCATGGCAAGCCTTGTCATCTCGGCCCGCAGTGCGGCCAGCGTCATCTTGCCCGCCAGAAGCTGCTGCGCCGCTGTGGTAATGAGCAATTTAGTGTTGTCATTCTTCGGCAGCGTGGTGAAATGACCGCAGCTTCCGGTGTAGAGGTCCAATGCCTTCTCTGTACTGAAATGGTAGCCCTTACGCTTGCACCATTTCTGGTAACGCTCTGTGAATGCCTTCTCGCTGACACGGCAGATGCAGTCGCAGTGCCAGAAGGTCATGACAAAATCCACCCATTTCTGGTGGCCGTCAGCACGCTCCGGGCTGGAGAACAGTTCATTCACACCGGGAAATGTCTTGTCGGTAAGAGAAATGAGATTGTTTTGCAGCGATACCACCGTTTTCATGTAGAGATTGTACTGGCGGCTGCATAGCTTCAGTTGTTGTCTTACAGTGTCCATGGGAGTATATTCACGCAGATCCACCCAGTTGTCAAGGCCATACTTAGCGATTTTCATGGCGTCTGCCTTGTCGGTCTTGACTTTGCGAATGGAACCACCTCCGCTCTGCTTGATGTACAGCGGATTCAGGACAGAGACAAAGATTCCGTACTCATGCAGTGCCGCAGCAACCGCTTCATGGTAACGACCGGTGGCCTCCATGATGACACGGGTATCTTCTCCAAGCGCAATGATGGCATAAGCCATCTGTTCCAAGCCGATCTCGGTGTGGAGAAATTCCTGTGGCAGCAATGCCACTTCGCCCATTGGCCGCAGGGCAGCCACCATGCTTTTCCCTTTGGAAACATCGATCCCTACTGCGTTCATTTTGCTCCTCCTTCTGATTGGATATGGCTTTCCGCCCTTTCCTCATTGCCTGTTCAATCTCCTTGGTGACACGAGCGCACAAGGTGGCTCTACCTGCGTAAATCGAATGCTGCGAATGAGAGAGGCGGCTGACGGACTCCTTTACGGGCGTATTGTCCCAAGGTGATTACTGTCAGGCCATTTACTCCCCCATTCTAACAGCTTCGGCTTTGAGATGGAAAAAGACGCGGCTGGCTGCCGCGCCTTCAACCGTAACTATATTGTAGGAGACATTATAGTAAGAAGATGATAGGAGAGCTGTCTATGTCTGCTTCTTGCACCAAAGCGTTTGCATATCAACAGGGAATGCTGCTTTATTTCAACTAGGTATTACTGGAAAAGGGGATCATCACAGAACGGGAATACCGGGCCATGAAACTGAAGATCCAACTGCGTGAGAAAGAAGGGGGGCGGAGAGGATCGGCGCTTCCTCCCGTGAAGTGAAAATGAGGGGCTGCCTCGCTTTTTTGGTGAGACAGCCCCCTTGTTTTGTGTCTTTCAGAGGGCCAGATACCGGGCGGCGACCTCATCCGCAGCCTGCTCGATGGAAAGAACCGAGGTGTCCAGCATCAGGTCCCAGCCGGCGGGATCGTTCCAGGAAAGGCCGGTGTAATGTTCCCGGTATTTGCTCCGCTGGCGGTCCATGCGCCGTACCAGACGGACCGCCCGGCTGTGAGAGAGCTGCTCCTGGTCCATTTTCCGCTGGATCCGTGTTTCAAAGGGAGCAGATGCGAAGACCCGTAGCAATCGGGCGTCCGTGTCCCGCAGCACAAAGTCCGCGCAGCGGCCCACAAAGATGCAGTCTTCCTGGGCGGCGATGCGCCGGATCTCGTGGCTTTGCAGGGCGAACAGGACCTCGGAGGTGGGCAGGCCCCGGGTCACGTGGTGGTTGCCCTCGCATACCACCCGGTAGAGGTATGGATTGGTGGCTTTTTCGTCGGCGTCCTCCAACGTTTTCACCGCCAGACCGCCGTATTTGCAGGCCAGGTGCAGGATGTTTTTCTCATAAACCGGGATACCCAGCTGTTGACCGACTCGGAGGGCAATCTCATGACCGCCGCTGCCGAACTGCCGTCCGATACAGATGATCCGCATGGTTATTCCCCCTTTTGTAACGTGCTCAGCACCGCGTCCGGTATGACAGGCATTTCAGCGGCGGCTCCCGGCGTCAGCTCTCCCGACAGGGAGATGGGCACGTCTGAGAGCAGGATGTGGGCGCTGCCATCGCAGGTGAAACGGATACTTTGAATGGCGTTCTCTTTCAGGACGATCCGGATGCTGCCGCTGGTGAGGCGGGTGTCCAGCGTGCGGAGCTGGGGCAAAATGGCACTGGCCACGGCCTCCAGCCCCTCCTGGTCCAGAGACAGGGTGTAGATTTCTTCTCCGTCCCGCTCCGTGCGGACAAGGCTGCCGTTCATGCAGAGCCGGCCTGCCAGCTCCACCAGGGCGGCGGACTGCGTCACGTCCGCATCCGCCGCGCTGACCGCACTGCCGTCCTCGCCGCAGATGGTGCTGTCAGTGAAGTACAGGGTGCGGCCGTTTTTGCGGACCAGACTGACCTGCATTCCGCTGCACCGGGTCCGGTACAGCTCCAGCTGGTCATCCAACACCAGAGGGCCGCAGTTGGCGGACAGGGAGAGCCGGGCGGAGAGGGGATCTTCGGCGTTCAGCTTCATCCAGGCCGTCATCAGATGCAGCAGCTCCTCTGCGGGGATCCGTTCCGCCTGGACGCCGCCGTCGCGGAGATGCTGGCGGACGGCCTGGGGGATCTCAGGCGGTTGAGCGGACTGGCGGATGGAAAGATCCAGGGAGATGTCCGCCGGTGTGCCGGAGAGGGTGCCCTCCGCTGAGAACCGGATACCGGACAATTCGCCGCTGCTGGATATCAGGTCGATGTCCACATCCTGCACCGCGATGGACTGGACCGCGGCGGGGAAGAGGTGGGTCAGCAGGGATTCGGCATTTTCATCCGTGACGGTGATACTGTAAATGGTCTCGCCGCTGTTTTCGTATACGGAGATCCGGGTAGCCCGGTACAGTTCTTCGGCGTTGTCCAGCAAGGTGGAGTAATCGGGGAAAATACTTCCGGTGCTGAAGGATTTTCCGTTCTCTGTGTAGACAAGACCGTTGGAATAGTACAGGGGCACGCCGTACTGTTCGGCCCGGGTGACCCGCTGGCCCTCCGCTTTCGTGCGGGTCAGCTCCGTACAGACGGTGAAGTGTTGCTGCCCTACGTCCACATCGGCGGTCAGCTCCATAGAGAGCTCCGTTCTTTGAACATATTTGTGGAGCAGGTGGTAGGCGACAAGGCGGTCATTGGCGCCGGAGCCGAAGAACCATGCGGTGCAGAGCGACAGAAGCACCAGCGCTCCGGCAACCAGCCGCAGCGCCCGCCGCTTTCCGGAGGGACGGGGCGCAGGGACGGGAGCCTGCGTCTGCGTGGGAAGAGCTGCCTTCGCCTTTCGGGCGGACCGGCCACGCAGGAGCAGCACCGCTGCCAGCCCGGCACAGGCGATGGCACCCAGCAGCCACAGCCACCAGATGGGGGTGCGGGACACCACGGCGAGATTGCTGCTGTCTTCGGGCAGGTCGAACCGCAGGTAGCTGCCCACGGTGTCGGTGTCCAGCCGCTCCCATTTGCCTTCCAGCAGGGCGTATACTTCCAATTTGTCGGTTTTTCCGCTGGGGGAGAGGTAGCGGACCGTGTGGGTTTCCTGGCCGTCTGCCGGAATCGTCAGCTGCCATTGCTCCACGGCTTTCCGGATGCTGTCGGGCGTCCGGCGGACCGCGGGGGATTGTCCGGCGGACCGCTCCGCTGCCAGATGGTCGCGGTTGCTGAACAGGCCCTCCACCAGGAACACCGGGCGTCCGTCATCCCGTTGGCTTTCGGAGGAGAGGGCGGAGATGCAGGGGGCGTACACAGCGGTCACATCAGTGTCGAAGCGCAGGTCGGACAGGTCTGTCAGGTCCCACACGGCGTAGCTGCCGCTTTCGGCGGGAATATCAGGGAATACGGAGTCATCCAGGGAGTCTCCGTAGTGGAAGAACACGGTTTTCAGCACCTGGTCCCGGGCCAGGAACCGCAGTGTCAGCCGCTGGAAGGAGATGGGGAGCCCCGGTGTTTTCAGAAGTGTCTCATAGGAAACCGGCTCCGCCTTTCCGGCAATGCTGATGCCGCCGATACCGGCCAGCTGGTCAGAGACGAAGGTGTTGTCCCGGAAGGCGCCCCGGTCCACGCCGGAGATGGCACCGACATACTGTTTGGCGTCGGTGACGCGGACCAGGGAGTGGCAGCGGGAGACTTCGCCCACCGATTTGGCGGAGCCCTCCACGGCGGCGGAGCCCACGATGCCGCCTACGTATTTACCGCCGCTGAGACGGCATTTGGCGAAGCTGTCCCGGATGGCAGCGGTGGTGAATCCGGCGATGCCGCCGATGTAGTCACCGCTTTCGCTTTCCACAATACCGCCGCCTTCGCAGCCGGTGATCAGCCCCAGGTCCATCCGGCCGCAGATGCCGCCAACGTAGTCCCGACGGCCGGTGACGGTCCCGGTGTTGGAGCAGTTTTGCAGGATGGCTTTCAGCTCATATTCCCGCCGGTACAGGGGGGTGTCGCCGGAGAGGGCGTCGCTCTCCGGGTCCAACTCATATTCCACAGCGATGGTGCCTGCCACACCGCCGGTGTTGATGTCGCCGGAGACGGCGGCCTGGTTGACGCAGGAGAGCAGCTTGCCGCTGGTCACGGCGTCGATATCCGCCTGAGAGGCATCGGAGAACCGGTCCTCCGGCGCGGTGTTTTCCAGGTCGTCCACCGCGTCCAGCACTGTGTTCATGATGCTGTGGAACTGGCTGCTGATGGCCCGGACGTCGTTGGTCAGCGTGTGGGCGGTGCCCTCCATGGCGCCGCTGAGCTGGTCCACGTGGCTGTTGAGCAGATGCAGCGTGTCGTAGAGGGCGTCGGCAGAGGTACTGATTGCCTCATCCGGGTGGGCGATCTGGATGGGGTCCGCACTGGAAAGAAAGTCCAGTAGGTCCTCGGCGTCGGAGAGAATATCCTGTCCGTCCGCTGACACATCTCCCAGAATGTCCAGGGCCTCCGCCAGCTGCTTTGCAGCGGTGGTCAGCGCGTCGGAGGCAGTCTTGGCGTCGGTCAGAGCGCCGGAGGCGGTGTCCAGGGCTTTGGAGATCAGGTCCATCGCCTGGGGCAGTTGTTCAAGGCCCTTTTTGATTTGGGCCAGCGCCTGTCTGGCGGCAGCCTCGTCCCGGGTTTCCACAGCGTTTCGCAGCTGCTTTGTACCATTGGATAGATCGGACAGGCCGCTTTTCAGCAGGCTGCTGGCAGTGGTCAGGTCAGCTGTGGCCCACTGCAAGGTATCCATTGCGCCGGAGCTGGCATCGCCGGCCTGAACCAGCTTCCGGGCAGCGGTTTCCAGCTTGTTGATGCTTTTTGTGATGGGGCCGGACAAGTCCGTGACCTGTTCGGAGATGGCGGACAGCTGGTCCAGAGCGTCCGCCAGGATATCGCTGCCCCGGTTGATCTCCGAGATGACGCCGTCACCGTAATCTGACAATTGGTCCGTCAAATCCTCAGTGTGGCCGGAAGCGGTGTCCAGTACGCCACTAATGGCGCTGAGACGGTTGGAGAGGTCGGTGGAGGAGTCTTCTGCATTGTCCGCGGTCCGGTCCACCAGACGCTGGAGGGCGTTCAGCTGGGAGCGGAGCGTCTCCAGGGTGTCCTCGGAGAAGTTCAAAACCACGTAAGGCTCCGCCTGGCCCACGATACCGCCGATGTCCTTGCGGCCCAGCACCTGACCGTAGTTGACGCAGTGGGCCGCGTAACCGCAGCTGCGCCCGGCGATACCGCCCACGTTGTAGCCCACATGCTGATAGCCGATGATGCCGGTGTTGACGCAGCTGAGAAGCATACCGGAGGAATAGCCGGCGATGCCACCAGTGTCGGTGGCTACATTGATGGTGTCAAGAGAACGGAGGGTAAGCAGTTGGGCGGAAGGGGTCAGATCCAAGTCGGACAAGTTGATACCGGGGTCCACGCTGGTGATGTTCACATAGCTGTCGTTCCGGCAGGAGGATACCACGCCCAGATTCACGCCGGTGATGCCGCCGGTACGGCTGCTTCCGGTGACACTGCCGGCGGCGGTACAGCTTCGGATGGTGCCGGTGAGGGCGTTGGTGCCCACGATGCCGCCCACGCCGTCTTTTCCGGACACGGTGCCGGAGAAGGCGCAGTTTTCAATCAGGCCACCGCTGCGTCCTGCGATACCGCCCACATCTCGGCTGCCGCCGGTGGGCTGCACCGTGCCGCTGACCCGCAGGTCCCGGACCACGGCACCCTCCTGGAGGACGCCGAACAGTCCGGCGGGGGACAGATTGCCGGACAGGTTCAGACCGGAGATGGTGTGGCCGCCGCCGTCAAAGGTGCCGCCGAAGGTGGGGATGGGGGTGTAATCGGTGCTGCCCAGGGAGATGTCGGACCGCAGCACCACGGTCTTGTCCCGGGACCAGGTGTCCAGGGAGCATTGCGCCGCCAGGGCCAGCAGGTCCCCGGCGCTGTTGATGTAAATGGTTCGGCTGTCGGCGGCCAGGGCCGGCGCGGCGGTCTGTGCGCACAGTAGCAGGGACAGCAGCACTGCCGCCGCCCGACGGATATGGTTAGTTCGTTTCATCGTCTGCCTCCTCTGTCACAGAACCGGAGATCAGGTTCAGATCCACTTTGCCGTCCACCACCGCGTGGACCATGCCGCTGATGGTGCCGGAGATCTCGCCCCGCACCATGCCGTCCACCCGCACCCGGCCGCTGGCACCCCGCCGGCGGATGGCGCTGGGCATTGAGAAGGAGGTCTTTTCCACCACGGTGCCGCCCAGCAGCAAAATCTGGGGCAGCACGAACATCACCAGGAAGATGGAGAGGATGGTGCCCCGGCCGAGGCTCTGGCCGATGCCCACGATGGCGGCCTCGGAGGTCATCTGCCCGATGAGGATGCCGGCCACCGCCAGAATGGTGCCGGAGGTGATGATGGTGGGGAAGGCGAAATTCATGGTCTCAATGATGGCGTCCTGATGGGATATTTCGTTTTTCAGCTCCATATACCGGCTGGCGATGACGATGGCGTAGTCGATGTTGGCGCCCATCTGAATGGAGCTGACCACCAGATAGCTCATGAAGAACAGCGGCGTGCCGGTAAAGGCGGGTATGGAGAAGTTGATCCAGATGCAGCCCTGGATGACCAGGATCAGCAGGATGGGCATTCCGGCGGACTTGAAGGTGAACAGCAGCACCAGAAGCACGATGAAGATGGACACCGCGCTGACCACCGAGTTGTCCCGACTGAAGGTCTTTTGGAAATCGTATTCCGTGCTGGAATTGCCCACCACGTAGATGTTGCCCTGGGGGTAGTACTTCCGGGCCGTCTCCGCCATGGTGTCCAGGAAGGCGTAGGTCTCCTGTCCGCCCTCCGGCAATGTCAGGTAGACCAGCACCCGGTTGTAGGTGTCGCCCTGAAGCTGGAGCCGGGCGTTGGTGAGCTGCTCCCGGGCGTTGTTCAGGGTATCCATCTGTTCAGCGTCCAGCGTCACGTAGCCCTCGTCCAGCTGGTCGCAGACAAAGAGGAACATATCCATCAGGGGGACGCTGTACGTGGAGACGCTGCCAACGATCTGTCCGAACTCCTCATGCTTGGCCGCGTAGGCGGTGTAAATGCCTTTTGCCAGCTCATAGTCCAGGTCTGCCAGCTCGGCGAACTGCCGGGGCGTCAGGCGGTCCGCCGCCATATAGCCGTCCATGGCCTCCACGTTGGAAAGCCCCAAGGTGTAGTCCACCTCGTCCCGCTGTTCCAGGTCGTTGAGCATCATCCGCTCGGCGGTGTAGTCTCCGGTGGGGACCACCAGGGCTACCAGGTTGGAGGAGGTGAAGGTGTCATCGATCATCTGCTCCGCGATCTGAATGTTGTTGAGCTTGGGGGTCTCAATGCCGCCGTAGCCGTAGGCATAGGGGCAGTTCCCGGAGAAGTGGAGGGCCAGCAGGATCACCGCCAGAAACACTGGCGGAATGATGAAGCGGGTCCGGTAGGCGAAGCGGCCCACGAAGGGGATGGGAGGTACGAAGCTGCGGTGGCGGGTCCGGTCCATCAGGGGGCCGAACAGCACCAGCAATCCGGGCATCACCACAAACACCGCCAGCAGGGCGAACAGGATGGATTTGATGAGGCAGATGGCCATGTCGGGGCCGATGCGGAATTGCATGAACATCATGGCCACCAGTCCGCCAATGGTGGTGAGGGAGCTGGCGCCGATCTCCGGGATGGCCTTGCTCAGTGCCACGATGGTGGCCTCCCGAATGGGCAGGGTCTGGTGCTCATCCTTGAAGCGGTTGCAGAGGATGATGGCGTAATCCAGGGACAGCGCCAGCTGCAGAATACTGGTGACGGAGTTGGACACGAAGGAGATCTTTCCCAGCAGGAAGTTGGAGCCCATGTTCATGATCATGCCCGTCACGAAGGTGAGCAGCAGCACCGGCACCTCCGCGTAGGTCTGGGAGGTGAGCAGCAGCACCACCAGGATGATGACGGCCACATACACCATGATGACGTTGACCTCGGCGCTGATGATGTCGCCCTTGGCATTGCCCAGGGAGGTGGAGACGTAGATGTCGTAGCCGGACAGGCTGTCCTTCACCGTCTCCAGGGCCTCCAGACAGGCCTCGTTCTTTTCGTCGTAGTCGAAGGTGATGTCGTACAGGGCGGAGGCCTGGGCGTAGTGGTCGGAGGTATCGTCAAAGGCGATGCTCTGCACGCCCTCCAGCTTGGAAAGCTGGGTCTCCAGGGTCCGGGCGGTGTCCAACGTGACGTTGGCAACCATCACCCGGGCGGTGCCGAAGGTGGTGAACTGGTCCTCCATCACATCCAGGCCCTGCCGGGTCTCCGACTCCGGAGGCAGGTAAAAGGCCATGTCGTTTTCCACCTCCACCCAGTTCCGGGAGAACATGGTGAAGATCACGCTGATGACCACCAGAAGAAAGAACAGGTTGCGTTTGTCCACGATGAAGGTGGCCAGCTTCATCATGAAGCTTTCATTTTGCGGCTCGTTGTTTGTCATAGGTCAGTCTCCTTTCTCGGAAGTTTCCAGCAGCTCGCCCCGCCAGGACAGCTGCCCCCCCGCGGTGCGGGTGGTCCCGGTCAGTACGGAGCCGTTCCATTCCAGGGTGGATTCGCAGGGGAGGACGCTGACGGCGGTGCGCAGGCTGTGGGTCAGGATCAGCCTGTGTTCATCCAGCCAACGCCCGGAAACAGCGTTGTCAAAGCCCAGCAGGGACAGTGTACCGCCGATGCGGCCATCCAGAAATTCCAGCTGTAAAAGTCCCGGACGGGGGCCCAGAGGACTTTCCAATGTCACGCGGTAGCAAAGACGCATGAGACGTCCACCTCCCGTAAAAATTCAATTCAACCATAGCGGATGACACCTTCACTGGCAACATACAAACCGGCGGCAGTGTCGCATTTATGACAGATTGACCGGATTGTATAAATTGTCAGCGGCGGGAGGATGTGGTATAATGGCGGCAAACTAGCCGAACATGAACGGACTGGCCCGTAGGAGGGATCTATGGAAAAGAAAAGCTACACTGCGTCCGGCCAGACCAAACGGGCCATGGCGGACGCCCTGAAAAAACTGATGACACAGAAGCCTCTGGATAAGATCACCATTCAGGAGCTGATGGAACAGTGCGGCATGAAGCGCCAGAATTTTTACTACCACTTTGAGGACATTTATGATCTGCTGCGCTGGATGTTCCAGGAGGAGGCGGTGTCCCTGCTGGAACAGCGGGAGGGAGCGCTGTTGTGGCAGGAGGGGTTGCTCCAACTGTTCCGGTATCTCCAGGAGAACCGGAAGGTGTGCCTGTGCGCACTGAAGTCTCTGGGGCGCGATTATGTGAAACGGTTTTTCCGGGAGAACATCTACAACATCATCTACCGAAGCGTGGAGCAGATGGAAGAAAAGCTGGGCGGCTCGGAGAATGACGCGGAGATGCTGACCCATTTCTATGTCATTTCACTGGCTGCCACTGTAGAAAGCTGGCTGTACGAGGAGATCGGGCAGACGCCGGAGGAACTGGTGGCCTTTTGTGATACCATGCTGACAGACCATATCCGGGGCGCGGAGCTGCGGCTCCGGGAGCGCCGGGAGGAACGGACGCCCTGAGCTGGGGGCATCAATATAATGAAGAGGGCGCTGTCTCTCATGATTTTTCGAAATCATGGAGAGGCAGCGCCTCTCTCATTTAATACTATTTCTTAATAAAATACTTCAAATAAATGCAAAGATATACTATACTATATCTGGGTGATGAAGATGGCTTCCAGATATAAATTCAGTGATGAAGAAATAAAAGCGATTGAGCAAGCACGCGAAGAAATCGCGGCCTCAAAAAAATTAAAACCTCTGTAGAAGATCTGAAAGTTATCCACAGCGGAAAGAAAATCCGCTTGATGTTTCAGGATGAGGCTGGATTTGGAAGGATAAACAGGCCTAAATACTGCTGGTGTGAGAAAGGGATACGCCCCAGCGTACCCTGTCACCATATCCGAGAGTATCGCTATGCCTACGGAGCGGTAGAGCCGTTGACCGGTGAGGGATGCTTTCTTGTCATGCCTTATTGCAATACAGTGTGCATGAACATCTTTCTGAAGGAATTGTCTGAACGATATTCTGAGGACATCATATTGCTCTGCTGTGACGGTGCTGCATGGCACAAATCCGGAGGCCTGCAATTACCGGAGAACATTATCCTTTTCCACATCCCCCCGTATACGCCCGAGATGAATCCCATTGAACAGATTTGGAAAGAGATCCGAAAACGTGGGTTCCGTAACGAGGTTTTTGCCACATTGGAAAAAGTTGTTGATCGCCTGTGTGATACCATTTGCTCTTTGCCTAACAATGTCATTTCCAGCATTACTGGCAGAGATTGGATAATTGAAGTTTTTAATTAGGGTCTACTGAATGGCTGGAACATTTGGAAATCTCGGAAAAATGACCAGCTCGCCGAGGTCAAAATCGTAGTCCAGAGCCCAACCGCAGTCAGGCGCAAAAAGGAGACGCAGTTTGCGCTCCATATTTGCGGCAAAGAAGCCCATCGCAATTGAGGTCATGGAAGTGTCGGGCAAACGAGTCATGACCCGGTCCAAGCTATATCGGCGCTTGACGACACCAAATGTTCCCTCAATCACGACGCGGTCGCAG